>NZ_JBIWOW010000008.1:0-354165 GCF_044767945.1 Kitasatospora sp. NPDC101183
GGCTCCACACCTACAATCACCACCGCGGACACACCGCACTCGCAGGCAAGCCACCCGCCAGCCGCATCCCCAACCTCACGGGACAGAACACCTAGCGCGCCGTACTGCTCCCCCGCAGCGCCCGCTCCAGGTCCCGCAGCGCCTGCCCGACCAGCCGCGTCCCCGCCCGCACCACGTCCCGCTGCACCCCCGCCGGCGCCGAGGCCAGCGCCTCCTCCAGCCGCGCCTGCGCGGTCCGCACCGCCCCGAACTCCACCGGCCGCCCCGTCAGCAGCGCCCCCGCCGCCAGCGCCGTCGCCAGCCGCAGCTCCTCCGCGTACTCCGCCGCCCCCGGCACGGGCTCCGCGTCGGCCGCCGGCAGGTGCGCCTCCAGCAGCACCGCCACCCGCCCCAGGTGCCCGACCGCCGCCCGCGCCCGGTCCACCTGCCGCCGGCTCACCCCCGCGAGCCCGGTCGCGTGCCGCCCGGGCTCCGCGTCCGCCCGCTGGATCGCCTGGAGCAGCTCCGAGCGCGCCTCCCGCGAGTCCAGCAGCGCCGCCCGCACCACCCGGCCCCGGGGCACCGCCGGCGTCTCGTAGCAGGCGATCACGGCCCCCGCGTACCGCCCGGCGGCGGCCAGCCACTCCGCGAGCCGCTCGCCGAGCCGCGCCGTCTGCCAGGTGGGGAACAGCGCGTACACGAGCAGCGCGACGGACCCGCCGAGCAGCGTCAGCCCGACCCGCTCGAAGGCCGTGACCAGCGGGTCCCCGGCCTGGAGCCCGAGCAGGAACACCACGTACGAGGAGATCGCGACCGTCATCAGCGCGTACCCGGTCTTCAGCGTCAGGTACGCGCAGCCGATGCACAGCACCGCGAGCGCGGCCAGCACCCACTCCCCGGGGTGCGCCAGCTGCACCACCAGCGTCGAGGCGGTCACCCCCACCGCCGTCCCGGCGAGCCGGGCCACGCCCCGGCTGTAGGTCTGCGCGAAGTCCGGCCGCATCACCATCGCGGCGGTCAGCGGCGCCCAGTAGCCGTGCTCGAACCCGGCGACCCTGGCGAGCAGGTACGCGACGGTCACCACCCCGGCGAGGCGCACCGCGTGCTGGAACACGGCTGAGCGCGGCCGCAGTTGGCGCCGTACGGCCCGCGCCGCGACGGGCAGCATCCGCGACAGCGGCGGCTTGTTCAGCGCCCCGCCCGCCCCGACCACCGGGGTGCTGATGGTGTCCTCGTCGCCGCGGTCGAGCGCGTCGGCGGCCTTGCGCAGCAGCGTGCCGAGGCGGCGCGCGGAGCGCCGGGCGGCGCCGCGCAGCGCGGTGGCGTCCTCGGCGGCGGGCACGGTGAGCGCGGGCGCGGAGCGGGGCAGCCGCAGCGGGTCGCCGCTGCGGATCGCGCGGGCGAGGGCGTCCATGACCTCGGCGGAGGCTGCCAGCACCTCGCGGGCGCGGTCGCGCTCCGGCCCCTCCTCGGGGGCGCCGACCTTGGGGTCGGCCAGGGCCGCCAGGGTGGGGCGGATGCGTTCGGCGAGCCCGCGCAGCCCCCGCAGCTCGGGCGGCCGGTGGCGGTCCTGCCAGGGGGTCACGGCGGAGGCGTGCCGGGCGGCCATGAAGGGCGCCGGGTCGATGTGCGCGGTCGGGTCCTGCCGCAACCGGCGTGCGTAGTCGGCGAGTTCGGCGTAGGTGTCGGCGAGAGCGGCCCGCTGGGCAGACCAACTGCCGATCGGCCACAGGGTGATGACGAGGGCCTGGGAGACCCCGCCGAGGGCCGCGAGCAGCCCGTGCCCCAGCGCGGCCGCGGAGCTGACGGGGAGTTGGACGACGACCAGCATCACCGAGACGGTGTTGGCGGCCACGACCCCGGCGGTCGGCCCGATCGCCCAGGCCAGCCCGGCGCCGAAGGCCCACACGGCGAGGAGCACCGGGAACAGCCCGGTCACGCCCGCGGCGAGGTAGCCGAGGAAGGTGCTGGTTCCGAGCCCGATCCCGGCGGCCACCGCGAGGCTGGCGCGCGGCCGGAAGCTGCGCTGGAAGGTGGCCGTCCCGGCGATGAAGGCGCCCATCGCCGCAGAGGTGGCGAGCGCCGGGCCGCCGAGCGCCAGCGTGGGGAAGAGCACCAGGGCGACGGCGACGGCCCCGCGCAGCGCGCGCTTGGGGTCGGAGAGCGCCCGGTCGAGGGTGAGCCCGGTCCGCGCGGTGTCACGAAGTGCGGCAAACCAGGACATGACCGCCATCCTAGGCGGAACGCGGCCTCCGAAGACGCCTCACCCTCGCCGCTGCCCACAGCAGCGCCCCGGTCGGCAGGAACACCGCGTCGGCCGCGATCATCGCCAGCGAGAACACCGGCAGCCCGAGCACCACGGCGATCCCCACGTGCTCGACCACCATCACCGCCAGCAGCGCGTTCTTGACCCGCCGGTTGAGCAGCGTGAACGGGAAGGCGATCTGCAGGATCACCGTCCCGTACGAGACCAGGAACACCGGCAGCAGCGCCGAGCCGACCAGCCCGGACAGCCAGGGCCAGGGCGCGAAGTAGTCCAGGTGCAGCGGGTAGTAGAGCGCGGTGCCGTCCTGCCAGCGCGAGCCCTGCACCTTGTACCAGCCGGCGGTGGCGTAGATCAGCACCACCTCGACGGCGATCACCAGCATCGCGCAGTTGTGCACCATGGTCGCGAGCGCGTCGAGCACGGCCCGCACCTCGCCGTCCGGCCGCCGCCGCCCGAGCGCCCACCAGATCCCGGCCACGGCCCACAGGCCCCAGAACAGCGGCGACCAGCCGACGTACGGGAAGGTCCGGCTCGTCCAGGTGAGGGTCTCGCCGGAGAAGCCGCCGGCCTGACAGAGCGCCAGCACCACCCCGAGGACGGCCCACAGCGCCACCCCGCCGGGGCCCGCGCGAAAACCCCGCCGGGCGTCCAGCGACCAGACCTCGGCGCAGCGGGTGAAGACCAGGTAGACCGCCATCAGGTGGACGACGTTGTCCCCGCCGTCCCCCAGGAAGACGTCCCGGTTCTGCAGCGACAGCACGGTGACCAGGAACAGCACCGTGCTCGCCCTGGTCCGCCAGCCGAGCAGCACGGCCAGGGCGGCCAGCAGCGCCAGGTGGTAGACCAGCTCGAACCAGGCCCGCCCGCCGAACCAGGGCAGCACGGTGAACGCCCCGTTGTCGGCCAGCAGCCGTTCCGCCAGGTCCATCGACCAGGGGGAGAGGTCGCCGTACAGCACCCGCCGGTGCGGCCACTCGCGCAGCAGGTGCGCCAGCCAGACCAGCCCGAAGCCGATCCGCACCACCGCCGCCTGGTGCGCCCCGAGCGCGCGCCCGGTGAACGCCGCGAGCGCCCGCCCGGCCGCCTCCGCGAACCCGGCGAGGCGCTGCCCGGCCACCGGTACGGGCGGGGGAGCGGCGGGCGGCGGCCCCGCCTGCCGGGGAATGCCGTCCAGCAGCGCCGACTCCTGCGACTGCGGCGGAGACAGCTCACTCATGTCGCTCACCCGAGGAGCCCCCGGTAGTCCTCGTCGGCCACGGCCCACCAGGGCAGCTCCCGCACCTTGGGCGCCGGCGGCGCGGCCTCCCCGCTCCAGGCGGGCGGCGCGACGGTCGTCGAGGTCACCCGGAACTCGATCTCCTGCACCCGCTCCCCGTCCACCTCCCGCCCGATCCGCTGGAGGGCGATCCGCTTGAGGTACTGCTCGGCGAGCCTGCCCCTCGTCCCGGTCGAGCCCTCGTCCTGCGGGCTGTGGGTGCCGTCGTAGAAGTCCCAGGCCCGCCGCAGCAGGTTCTGGTCGACGTGGCTGGGCGCCGGGTTGCCCCGGATCGCGTCGATGTCCCGGGCCGTCAGCCCGATCCAGTCGTGGACGTGCGGGGCCCCGCCCTCCCCGGCGGTGCGCACCCGGGCGTCCACGGCGATGTTCTGCTGCAGCGGGTTGGGCGCGAACAGCTTCCAGTTCTGCTCGAACTCGGGGTAGACCAGGCCGTCGACCTGCTCCTGGTACTGCCGCGAGAGCGTGTTGGACGGCGCGACGTGCAGGAACACGGCGGCCAGGAACAGCCCGGTGCCCGCCGCCAGCAGCGCCGCGGCCAGGCCGAGGACGAGCTGCGCGGGCGCCGACCAGGCCCGGTCACGGGCCGGCCGGTCCACGGCACGCGTCATGGCCTCCCCCACCACGCCTCCCCCGTCCGCGGCTACAGGACGAAGGCCGGCTGCCCGCTGCTGCTGACCATCGGACGGCCGGCGCCCTCCCAGGCGTACATCCCGCCGTCCACGTTCACCGCGTCCCGGCCCTGCTGCACCAGGTACTGGACGACCTGCGCGGAGCGGCCTCCGACCCGGCAGAGCACGTACAGCTTCTCCTCGGGCAGCTCGCCGATCCGGGCGACGACCTCGCCGATCGGGATGTGCAGCGCACCATCCACGTGCCCGGCGTCCCACTCGTCCTGCTCGCGCACGTCCAGCAGGGCGGCCTCGGCGGGCACGGAGGCGGCGTCGGTGGTGGGGATCTGCGCGAACATCGTCTGGTTCTCCTGGGGGTGCGTCGGGTCGGTGCCATTGTCGCCCACGGGGGCCGCCGCACCGGAGCGTTCGGAAGACCCGAGCAGCCGCTCCAGCTCGGCCTGCCGCTCGGCGGCCTTGGCGAGCAGTTCCTCGGCCAGCTGCTCCAGCAGCCGGTCCGGGTCCTGCGGGGCGAGGGCCAGCAGCTGGCCCATCGGGGTCTGCTCCAGCCGGACCTGCTCGGTGGCGGTCGCGGCGATCCTGGCGGTCAGCCAGTCCAGCCGGCGGCGCAGCCACTCGAGCCGGTCGGGGGAGTCCGCGGCGGGGGCGGCCTCGGGCGCGGTGGACCACTCGGCGGCCAGGCCGGTCAGCGCGGCGGTGTCGCCGTACGCGTAGGCCTCGTTGACCCGGGCCAGGAAGGCCGCCCGGCGCTGCTGCTCGCCCGGGTCGGTGGTGAGGTCGGGGTGGGCGCTGCGCACCAGGTCGCGGTAGATCCGCTGCGCCTCCTTGCCGGGCCGCACCCGGGCGGGGGCGGCGGGCGGCGGCACGGCCTCCCCGCCCTCCTCCCCGGCGCGTTCCCGTACGGAGTCGAACAGCGCGTCCAGGTCCGGCAGCTCCTCGACCTGCCGACGGGCCTCGGCGGCGCGGCGCAGGTCCTCC
Source organism: Kitasatospora sp. NPDC101183 (assembly GCF_044767945.1). Lineage (NCBI taxonomy): Bacteria > Bacillati > Actinomycetota > Actinomycetes > Kitasatosporales > Streptomycetaceae > Kitasatospora > Kitasatospora sp. NPDC101183. The sequence continues at coordinate 5,129 of NZ_JBIWOW010000008.1, forward strand.
GGCAGGCCGGTGCGGACGGCGACGGCCTCGGCGACCAGCGCGTCCAGCTCGTCGAGCCGGGCGTAGAGCGGGCCGAGCAGCTGGTGGTGGATCAGCGCGAAGTTGTCGATCTCCACCCTGAGCGTCTGCACGTCGACGTCCATGCTGAGCCAGGCCAGCTCGGCGGCGGCGACCCTCTCCTCCAGGTCGAGCCGCTCCGGGTCCGTCCAGCGGGCGGGGCTCTGCGCGGTCACTTCTCGCCTCTGTCTCGTCCGAAGCTTGTCCGGGGCTCGTCCGGCCTGCTGAGTCCTGCGGGGCCGCCGCTCGGCGGCCCGGTGCGTCAGCCTACCCTCGGAGCGAACGGCGCCGTCCGGGTGAAGCGGAGGTGCGCACCGGCGCGCGCGGTCCGACACACAACGGTTCCTGAGGAATCTGCCCGTTTCGGTGTCGAGCCCGGCCCGGTCCGTGCTTCGCTGGTATTTGCACAGCGCGCCTTCCTCCTCAGAGACGGGCCGCCTCCGAGCCGCGGCGGCCAGGCGGGAGCAGACCGAATCCATGGTGGCCGAGTCCAACTCCACACCGCGTCCGGCGGGCGCCGAGACCGTGCCGGGCGACCACCCGGCCGGCGTCGCCGCCCTGCTGCGGCTCGCCCTCGTCCTGGTCGACCGGTCCGGCCGCATCGCGCAGTGGAGTCGCAGCGCCGAGGAGCTCTTCGGGCACCGGGCCGAGGTCGCCCGCGACCGCCCGGCCGGCGGCCTGCTGCCCACCGTGGAGTCCGCGGGCGATCCGGGCGGCCGTCGCCGCGGCGACGCCCTGGAGACCCTCTCCGCGCTGACGGCCGCCGGGTCGCCCTGGGCCGGGCGGCTGTCCGTGCTCGACCGCGAGGAGCACCTGCGCGACGTCCTCTGGTGGGCCTACCTCCTCAAGCACCCCTCGGCCGACCAGCCCGGCGGCATGCTCGCCCTCGCGGCCGACGCCCGCCCCCTGCGCACGGCCGGCCCCCGGCTGGCGGTCGGCGAGCGCCTGCTGCCCTTCGCCGCCGCCCCGCCCGCCCGGGGCGGCTTCCACCGCCTCGCCGCCGCCCTCCTCGCACCCGGCCGCCCCGCCCCCGAGCAGTTCGCCCGGCTGCTGCCCGCCTCCCCCGCCGGGCGCCGGGCCCTGCTGCTGGACGTCCTGGACGGCGCCGGCCTGCCCGCGCTGCGCCTGGACGCGGCCACCGTGCTCCCGGTCCTGCCCGCCGACGCCCAGGCCGGCAGCGCCCACGCGGCCTCCGCGATCGGCCGCCGCTACCCGACGCCCCAGCAGCGCGCCGCCCGTACGGGCCCGCCGCCGCAGCCCGAGCAGTCCGCTCCCGGCCGCCGCTCCGCCGCCCTGCCCGCCCAGCGGCCCGCGGCCGAGCCCGCCGCCCTGCACCCCGCCCCCGCCACGCCACCCACCGGAGGAGGAGCCGTCATCGAGCCGGCCGCCGCCACCCCGTCCGCCAACGGCCACAATCCCCGCACCGACCGGGCCACGGCCGTCCCGGCCCCCTCCGGCCCCGAGACCCCTCCCACCGGCCGGCTGGTGCCCTTCCTCACCAACGGCCAGGCCGGCGAGCAGCTGGCCCTGCTGAACGAGGTCGGCGGCAAGGTCGGCACCACCCTCGACCTCGGCTTCACCGCCCACGAGCTGTGCCAGGTCCTCGTCCCCCGGATCGCCGACTTCGCCTGCGTGGACCTCGTGGACGGGCTGATCTCCGACTCCGAACTGCCCGCCTCCCGCCCCGACGACGACACCATGCTGCGCCGGGTCGCCCTCGTCCACAACGAGACCGGCGGCGTCTGGGAGCACGTCCTGCCCGAGGGCGCGCTCGTCAGCATGCCCCGCCGCACCCCGCCCGGCATGGCCCTCCAGCTGAACCAGCCCGTGCTGGTCCCGGTGGTCAGCGACGACGTCGCCGTGGACTACGCGATCGCCCTCGGCGGCGTCCGGCTGGCCCCCGTGGTCTCCGGCCGCTCGATGCTGGTCGTCCCGCTCTCCGCCCGGGGCACCGTCCTCGGCATCCTCAAACTGCTCCGCCTCCCGGACCGCGCCCCCTTCGACGAGAGCGACGCCGCCACCCTCAAGGAACTGGCCGTCCGGGCCGCCCTCTCCCTGGACAACGCCCGGCTGCACCGCGCCGAGGCGAGGGTCGCCACCACCCTCCAGCGCTCGATGATCCCGACCCGCCCGCCGCAGATCCCCGGCGTGCAGATCGCCCACCGCTACCTGCCCGGCGACCCCAAGGCCGAGGTCGGCGGCGACTGGTTCGACGCGATCCAGCTGCCCGGCAGCCGCGTCGCCCTGGTCGTCGGCGACGTGATGGGCCACGGCCTCCACTCGGCCGCCGCGATGGGCCGCTTCCGCACCGCGATGCAGACCCTCGCCGCCCTCGACCTCCCGCCCGGCCAGCTGCTGCGCCACCTGGACAACCTGGCCCACAAGCTCGGCGACGACCACCTCGCCACCTGCCTGTACGCGGTCTACGACCCGATCAACCGCACCTGCGAACTGGCCAGCGCCGGCCACGTCCCGCCCGTCCTGGTGCACCCGGACGGCAGCGGCGAACTGCTGGAGATCCCGGCCGGAGCCCCGATCGGCGTCGGCGGCGTCCCCTTCGTCGCCAAGACCATCGACGTCTCGGACGGCTCGATGCTCGTCCTGTGCACGGACGGCCTGGTGGAGGTCCGCGGCGGGGACATAGGAGCCGGCCTGGCGGCGCTGTGCGGCAACCTGATCGACCCGCGGCAGTCCCCCGAGGAGGCCTGCGACGTGGTCCTCAAGCGGCTGCACTCGGACGACCGCAAGGACGACGTCGCCCTGCTGGTGGCCCGCTTCGACGGCGTCGCCCCGTCCGAGGTCGCGACCTGGGACCTCACCGTGGACCAGCGCGAGGTCCGCCGGGCCCGCACCCTGGTCCGCGAGCAGCTCGCGGCCTGGCACCTGGAGGCGCTCACCGACACCACCGAGCTGCTGGTCAGCGAGCTGGTGACGAACGCCGTGCGGGTCGCCCGGGACAGGGTCCAGCTCCAGCTGATCCGGGTGGACAAGCTGCTGGTCGAGGTCAGCGACGACAACCACAACCTGCCCTCGCTGGAGCCCGCCGAGCAGCTCGGCGAGACCGGCCGCGGCCTGACCCTGGTCACGAAGCTCGCAGAACGCTGGGGCACCGCCCGCAAGGCGGTGGGAAAGGTCGTCTGGTTCGAGCTGCCCCTCCCGCACGCGTGACGGCCGGGTAGGGGCAGCGCCCCGCACCCGGTCGGCACCGCAGCGACAGACCCCTTCAGGGGATGACGGCTCCGGCGGGGCGCCGCGCCTCCGCGACGGCCGGCGGCGCGACGGCGGCGACGGTGGTCGCGGCCGCCACCGTGGTGGCGGCGCCGACCCCGGCCAGCACCCGCGGCCAGAAGTCCCCGAACACCTCGACCGAGACGGCGATCAGCAGCGCGGTGATCACCGCGACCACGTGCTCCAGCCCGGCCAGGTTCGGCAGCATGACGGCCTCGCCGACCATCAGGACGACCACCAGCGAGGCGGTGAACCAGGCCCGGGTGCGGAAGGCGATGCAGATCGCCAGCGCCACCACCGCCGCGGACGGCCCGGTGTCACGCACGTAGGCGACCCACTTCGGGAAGCCGAACACGTGCCCCGGCCCGATCGCCACCCCGACCCGGGCGAACAGCGTGCCCGCCAGGGTGCAGGCGTACGCGACGACCAACGTCATCCGCCGCCCGAGCACGATCTCCGCGATCGCGAAGACCACGAAGACCTGGGCCAGCGCCCCCCAGACCGGCAGGTCCAGCGCCGGCACGTACAGCGACAGCGGCGTCCTCAGCAGGGACACCTCCAGCGGCAGCGCCGCCTTCACCACCCCGATGTGGTTGACGAAGCGCTCGCCCCCCGGCAGGTGTTGCACGATGCTGAACAGCAGGATCAGGAACGTCGCCGCACTCGCCAGCGGGACGGCGGCGAACCTCTTGCGCACCACGCCGTCCCGGACCGTCGCGAACAACGTTCCCCACTCGGCGACAGCGGCCGATCTGGCGTACGCCAGCGGCCCCTTTCGCTCGCCCCCCGTGTGGGTCCTGTCCATCACAACCGTTCTCCCGTTGTTCCCCGAACTTCTCAGTGACTCCAACATTAGAAGCCTGTTAACGAATCCACATCGAACTGGATGGGGACTGAGGTCATACTCAAGAGGGAGACCGGGTCTCCCCCCACACCCCCATCCGGCCGAGGGCACCCCTCCGCCCCCCGGCGGAGGGACGAGGCCCTGGCCCCTAGCCCTGGCCCTTCCCGTCCCGCGCCGCCGCCGGCTCCCGGGGAGCCACCACGGCCGCCCCCGCGTGCCGCCGGCGGAACAGGGCGGGCATGGTCGGCGCCACGATGAACCCCTCCGCCCGCGCGCTCGCGATCCCGATCCGCGGGATCTCGCTGCTCTTCTCGAACAGCAGGTAGCGCGGCTCCCAGATCGGCCGGTACTTGGCGTTCGCCCGGTACAGCGACTCGATCTGCCACCAGCGCGAGAAGAACCCGAGGGTCGAGCGCCACAGCCGCAGCACCGGCCCGGCGCCCAGGCGCGAACCCCGCTCGAAGACCGAGCGGAACATCGCGAAGTTCAGCGAGACCCGCTTGAGCCCGACCTCCTCGGCGCGCTGCAGCAGCTCGATCACCATGAACTCCATGAGGCCGTTCTCGGTGTCCCGGGCCCGGCGCATGAGGTCCAGCGACAGCCCGTCCGGGCCCCAGGGCACGAAGCTCAGCAGCGCCTTGAGCTCGCCCTCGCCGTCGTGGCACTCCAGCATCACGCAGCGCCCGTCGCCCGGGTCCCCGAGCCGGCCCAGCGCCATCGAGAAGCCGCGCTCGGTCGCCCCGTCGCGCCACTCGTCGGCCTTGGCCACCAGCCGGGCCATCTCCTCCTCGGAGATGTCCTCGTGGCGGCGGATGCGCACCGTGTACCCGGCCCGCTTGACCCGGTTGTACGCCTGCCGGACGACCCGCATCGCGCGCCCGTCCAGCGAGAACTCGTCCAGCTCGACGATCGCCTCGTCGCCCAGCTCCAGCGCGTCCAGCCCGTGCCGGGCGTAGATCACGCCCGCCTCCTCGGAGGCCCCCATGACGGCCGGCGCCCAGGCGTGCTCCCGGGCCTCGGCCAGCCAGGCGTCGATCGCGCCCGGCCAGGCCTCCGGGTCCCCGATCGGGTCGCCCGAGGCGAGCGAGACCCCGCCGATCACCCGGTACGTCACCGCGGCCTTGCCGCTGGGGGAGAAGATGACGGCCTTGTCGCGGCGCAGCGCGAAGTAGCCCAGCGAGTCCCGGTCGCCCTGCTTGTCCAGCAGCGCCCGCAGCCGGGCCTCGTCCTCGGCCGTCTGCAGCTCCTTGCCGCGCGGGCTGCGGAAGGCCGTGTACAGCACCAGCAGGAAGAGCAGGCCGCCCATCGCGTTGATCGCCGCGTTCACCCAGGTCGGCGCGGAGATCACCGAGCGCAGGTGCTCGGAGGGCGTGATGGTGATCATCCGGCCGACGGAGTAGCGGAAGAGGTCCCAGAAGCCCGCGCCGCTCAGCTCGTTGGTCATCCACACCAGCAGGGCGCCGACCACCCCGCCGAAAAACAGCCCGCCGACGAAGGTGGCCGCCGCGGTCTTCGGGTTGGAGCGGTCGCCCTTGGAGGTGAACTCCTTGCGCCCGACGAACAGCGCCAGCACGAACAGGCAGGTCAGCACCGTCGAGAAGTAGTTGAGCGGGTGGTGGCTGAACCGCTCGCCCGGCACCACCATGACCAGCAGGTACAGCAGCGCGAACGCGCTGCCCAGCGCCGCGTTGAAGATCCACGCCGCCCGCTTGCGCCGCCGCATCGCGACCGCGAGGAAGATCGAGAGCACCGCGCTGGCCAGGCCGGAGGTCATCAGGTACGGGGTGAAGTACTCGCCCTCGTTGTGCTCGCTGACCTGCTCGCGGAACGGCACCAGCAGCACCGTCGCGACGTTCAGCAGGGCGAGCAGCCTCAGGTACCAGACGCAGGCCGAGGCGGCCCTGGGGCGCCAGCGGTCGAGCGCGCCGACGGGCCGGGGCTCCTGGGAGGTGGCGGACGGCTCCGACTTCACAGTGGACGACACAGCTCAATTCCAAACGATCAGGTGGTGGGGCGCATCCGCACACGGCCCGGCGCCGAGCGCCCGCACGAAAGGCCGCCACCTTCCATGGTTCCCCACCCGAGCTGAGAATCGCGTGAACCGGGTAGCGGATTCCCACCCCCGCCGAACGGCGGGGGTTGTACCAGGAGGGCGTTCGGCGACCCGCCGCCACTACCCCTACTCTCGAAACGACCCACGCGGACCGCCCCCACCCGGCCGCCCGAACCGAGGAGGCACCATCACCACCACCCGCGTGCTGATCGTCGACGACGAGATCCTGGTCCGCTCCGGCCTCGGCCTCATCGTCGGCTCCGCCCCGGACCTGGAGGTGGTCGGCGACTGCTCCGGCGGCCAGGCCGAGGACCACGTCCAGCGCCTGCGCCCGCACGTGGTGCTGCTCGACGTCCGGATGCCGGACCTCGACGGCATCTCGGTGCTGCGCCGCCTGCGCGCCCTGCCCGACCCGCCCGCCGTCGCGATGCTCACCACCTTCGACACCGACGACTACATCGGCACCGCCCTGCGGGCCGGCGCGGCCGGCTTCCTGCTCAAGGACACCGCCCCCGACCAGCTGGTGCACGCCGTCCGGGTCCTCGCGGCCGGCGGCAACATCCTCTCCCCGACCGTCACCCGCACCGTGATCGGCGGCTACGTGGACGGCGGCGGCCCCGACGCCGAGGCCACCGCCCTGGCCCGCACCCTCACCGGCCGGGAGCTGGACGTCCTGGCCCTGCTCGGCGAGGGCCTGTCCAACGCCGAGATCGCCGACCGGCTCTTCCTGGGCACCGGCACCGTCAAGGACCACATCAGCGCGATCCTCGGCAAGCTCGGCGCCGCCAACCGCGTCCAGGCGGCCGTGGTCGCCCACCGGGCCGGCCTCGTCCGGCCCAAGCCCGGCGACGGGGCATGACGGCCGCCGACCAGCTGCCCTCCCGCCGACTGCCGGCCTGGTGCACCGCGCCCTGGCTGATGCTGCTGCTGCCCGTCCTCTACTCCCTGCTGGACGCCGCCCTGGTGGCCCGGGACGCCTCCTGGTGGAAGGTGGCCCTCTCCACCCTCGCCGCCGTCGCCCTGTTCTGGCGCCGCCGCCTCCCGGTCACCGTGCTGCTGCTCACCATGCCCGGCAGCTGGGTGGACGACATCTGGCTGGCCCCGATCACCGCCGTCTACACCGTGGCCGCCGAACGCCCCAGACCCCGGGTGCTGATCCCCTGCGGCCTGCTGTTCACCCTGGTCGAGTTCTTCCACTGGCCGCTGCCGGAGACGGTCTTCGACCTCAGTCGGGCCACCGCGCTCGACCTCATCCAGGCCGTGATGCTGGCCGCCGGCCCCGCCGCCACCGGCCTCCTCGCCCGCACCCGCCGCGAACTGGCCGCCCGGCTGGACGAGCTGACCCGCGGCCAGGAGCGGGAGAGCCGGCTCCTCGCCGAGCGGGTGCTGATCAGCGAGCGCGGCAGACTCGCCCGGGAGATGCACGACGTGGTCTCCCACCAGGTCAGCCTGATCAGCATCCAGGCCGGCGCCCTCCAGGTGAGCACCGACGACCCGGCCGCCGCCAACGTCGCCCGCACCATCCGCGAGCTGTCCGTCCGCACCCTCGACGAGCTGCGCCAGATGGTCGGGGTGCTGCGCGGCGCCGGCAGCCCCAGGGCGGACAGCCCGCTGGCCCCGCAGCCCCGCCTCGCCGACCTGCCCCGGCTGATCGAGGAGAGCGGGCTGGCGGCCGAGGCCGAGCTGAACCCCGGTGACCGCCCGTGGCCGGAGGCGGTGGAGCGGGCCGCCTACCGCACCGTCCAGGAGGCGCTCACCAACATCACCAAGTACGCCCCCGAGGCGGCGGTGCACGTGAAGGTGAGGGCGAAGGGGCGCCGGCTGCGCGTCGAGGTCCGCAACGACCCCCCGCCCGTCCACCCGGCCGAGACCCTGCCCGGCGGCGGCCACGGCCTGATCGGCCTGCGCGAACGCGCCCAGCTCCTCGGCGGCACCCTCACCGCCGGCCCGACCCAGGACGGCGGCTTCGAGGTCCGCGCCGACCTCCCGGCCGCCCGCTCCTGAGCGCCCCGGGAAACGAGAAAACCCCGCAGGTCCGAAGACCTGCGGGGTTTCGCTGTGCGCGAGGGGGGAGTTGAACCCCCACGCCCTTTCGGGCACTGGAACCTGAATCCAGCGCGTCTGCCTATTCCGCCACCCGCGCATGGGTGTCGCCGTCATTGCCGACCGGTCCTCGGAGCCGCTCGGTACCATGTGGCCTTCGCTGCTCTCCGGTCCGGCCTCCCTTCCGGGCGGCCCTTCCGACGTGGAAAACAGTAGCACGACCGGGGGGACCACTCCGAATCCGTATTCCGGCCGGACGGAGGGCGCCCGAACGGACGCACGACCACCCGTCCGGCGGGGGGTGGCGGGCCGGTCGCGCGGGCAGACCTGGCGTGCCGACCCGGACATGCGTCACCCTGTGTGTCCGAGCCCACCCCCGGCCACCACGCGGTCCGGGAACCGTACGGAAGGGCCCGGCGTGGATACGATCAGTACGGAAGTACCGCAAGTAGGCAGGACCTGCCCCCCGGCGGGGCCGGGCCGGCAGGCAGGCGAACGAACCCTGGAAGGGGGTGCCCCATGGGAGTGCTGAAGAAGTTCGAGCAGCGACTCGAGGGTCTCGTCAACGGCACCTTCGCCAAGGTGTTCAAGTCCGAGGTCCAGCCCGTGGAGATCGCCGGTGCGCTGCAGCGCGAGTGCGACAACAACGCGAGCATCTGGAACCGCGACCGCACCGTCGTGCCGAACGACTTCATCGTCGAGCTCAGCCCGCACGACCACGAGCGGCTCAGCCCGTACTCCGGTCAGCTGGGCAACGAGCTGGCCGGCATGGTCCGCGAGTACGCCGAGGCCCAGCGCTACTCCTTCATGGGCCCGCTCCAGGTGAACCTGGAGAAGGCGGACGACCTGGACACCGGCCTGTACCGGGTGCGCAGCCGCACCCTGGCGGCCGAGGAGCCCCAGCAGTACACCCCGCCGGCCGCACCGGCCCCCGGCTACGACCGCCCGCCGGCCGCACCGGCCCCCGGCGCGCCGTGGCAGCAGCAGCAGGGCGCCGGCTCGTACGGCACGCCCCCGCCGCCCGCCACGCCCCCCGCGATGCCCCCGGCCCCGGCCGCCCCGGCCGGCGGCAACGTCCGCGCCTTCCCCGGTGCCGGCCACGGCACCTCGATGCGTCGGTGGGTCGAGGTGAACGGCGCGCGCCACCAGATCTCGGGCTCCGCCTGCGTGCTCGGCCGCTCCACCGAGGCCGACGTGCGGATCGACGACCCCGGGGTCTCCCGCAAGCACGCCGAGATCCGTCCCGGCACCCCTTCGATGGTCCTCGACCTGGGCTCCACCAACGGCATCGTGGTGGACGGACAGCACACCCAGCGCGCTACGCTCCGCGACGGCTCCCGCATCGTCGTGGGTTCCACCACCATCGTCTACCGGCAGGTCGAAGGGTAGTGTCCGAGTTGTTCGCGCGCCTCGCTCACCGACTGGCGGGACGGCCATGTCAGAACTGACCCTCACGGTCATGCGGCTGGGCTTCCTGGCCGTGCTGTGGCTGTTCGTCATCGTCGCGATCCAGGTGATCCGCAGCGACCTCTTCGGCACCAAGGTGAACCCCCGCAGCTCCCGCCGCGGCGCGGGCGCCGCCGTCCAGACCCAGCCGGCCGGGCGGAGCGCCACCCCGCCCCCGGCGAGCGCCCCCGCCGGCCAGACCCAGGGCGGCGGCCGCCGCCGGGCGAGCGGCCCCACCCAGCTGGTCGTGGTCGCGGGCTCGCTGGCCGGCACCACCGTCGCGCTGCAGGGCCAGACCATCACGCTGGGCCGCGCGCACGACTCCACGATCGTGCTGGACGACGACTACGCGTCCTCCCGCCATGCCAGGATCTACCAGGATCAGACTGGGCAGTGGACGGTCGAGGATCTAGGCTCCACCAACGGCACCTATCTGGACCGGCAGCGCCTGACGGCGCCCACCCCGCTCCAGCCGGGCACGCCGATCCGTATCGGCAGGACCGTCATCGAACTGCGGAAGTAGTAGCGCATGAGGGCAAGCATCCCGTCCATGACCCAGAGGGGGGCACAGGTCGCATGACCCTGGTGCTGCGCTTCGCCGCCGGCTCCCACAAGGGACTGATCCGGGAAGGGAACGAGGACTCCGGCTACGCCGGGCCGCGGCTGCTGGCCGTGGCCGACGGCATGGGCGGCGCCGCGGCCGGCGAGGTCGCGTCCTCCGAGGTGCTCGGCTCGATCGTCCGCCTGGACGAGGACGTGCCGGGCGCCGACCTGCTGACCCTGCTCGGCGACGCCGTCCAGGGCGCCAACGACCGGCTCCGGCAGATGGTCGAGGAGGACCCCCAGCTGGAGGGGATGGGCTGCACGCTCACCGCCATGCTGTGGACGGGCCAGCGGATGGGCCTGGTGCACGTCGGCGACTCCCGCGCCTACCTGCTGCGCGACGGCTCGCTGGCGCAGATCACCGTGGACCACACCTGGGTGCAGCGCCTGGTCGACGAGGGCCGGATCACGCCCGAGGAGGCCGAGACCCACCCGCAGCGCTCGCTGCTGATGCGGGCGCTGGACGGCCGCGGCCAGGTCGAGCCCGACCTGTCGATCCGCGAGGTCCGCGCCGGCGACCGGTACCTGATCTGCTCCGACGGCCTCTCCGGCCCGGTGAGCCACCAGACCCTCCAGGACACCCTGGGCAGCTACTACTCGCCCGAGCAGACCGTGCAGGAGCTGATCCAGCTCGCACTGCGCGGCGGCGGCCCGGACAACATCACCTGCATCGTCGCGGACGTCATCGACGTCGGCGCCACCGACACCATGAGCGGGCAGTTCAACGACGTCCCGGTGGTCGTCGGCGCCGTCGCCGACACCCCGCCGTCCTCGGCCGCCGACCACTCCATCGCCGACACCCCGGCCGGCCGCGCCGCCGGCCTCGGCCGCAACCCCCAGGGCGCCTTCGGCCCCGCCGAGGGCTACGACGGCGGCTACGGCGCCCCGCAGGGCGAGTACGGCCCCGCCGCGGGCTACCAGGGCGAGTACGGCGACCAGGAGCCCGCCGAGCCCTCGGTGTACGGCACCGAGGAGTTCGACGAGGAGCGCCCGAAGCGCGGGAAGCGCCGCGGCATGGCCGTCCCGATCGCCGTGCTGGTCGTCCTGGGCCTGCTCGGCGGCGCCGGCTACTTCGGCTACCGGTGGACCCAGGACCAGTACTACATCGGCGAGGAGGGCGACCACGTCGCCGTCTACCAGGGCGTCAACCAGAACCTCGCCGGTCTGAACCTGTCCTCGGTGCACGACTCCCGCAACGACATCAAGCTGAACCTGCTCCCGCAGGACCAGCTGGCGGTCGTGAACAAGACCATCACCCTCAGCAGCCTGGGCGACGCCGACCCGAAGCTCCAGGAGCTCGAGGGCTGGGTCAAGCTCTGCCAGCGGGCCAAGGACCTGGCCAAGGCGCCCGCGCCGGCCCAGCCGACGCAGGCCGCGTTCACCGTCTCCACGCCCACCCCGGAGAAGAGCGCCCACTCCCCCTCGGCGTCCCCGTCCGCACCCGCCCCGGCCGCGCCCACCCAGGGCGCCACCCCGCCGGCGGCGGCCGCCCCGGCTCCGGCCGAGCAGCAGACCACGACGCCGCCGTTGAGCGAGGCCGAGAAGGCCAAGGCCGAATCCTGCCCGAAGTCGTGATGCGGGTGACAGCACAGGGAACCGCCCCCGGGGCCCGCCGCCGGGGAGCGGTGGCCCTGTGAGCAGCTACGACCTCGGTGACTCCGGGCGGCGCCGCGCCGTGCCCCGGCGCCGGACGAACACCACGATCTCCCCGCAGGGCGCGCCGAACCGGCGCAACACGGAACTGGCACTGCTGGCCTTCGCCGTCCTGCTGCCGATGCTCGCCTACGCCAACGTCGGCCTGGCGATGGACTCCTCCCTTCCCGCCGGCATGCTCGGCTACGGGCTGGGCATGGGCGGGCTGGCGCTGGTCGCGCACCTGCTGGTGCGCCGCTTCGCGCCGTACGCGGACCCGCTGATCCTGCCCATCGCCACCCTGCTGAACGGGCTGGGCGTGGTGATGATCTGGCGCCTGGACAAGGCCGGGCACCTGCTGCCCGCCAACTTCCCGGCGGCCAGGAACCAGCTGATGTGGTCGGCCCTCGGGGTGGCGCTGTTCATCGGCGTCATGGTGCTGCTCAAGGACCACCGGGTCCTCCAGCGCTACACCTACATCTCGATGGTGGTGGCCATCGTCCTGCTCGCCGCCCCGGCCTTCTTCCCGGCCCGGGCCGAGGACTTCGGCGCCAAGATCTGGATCCGGATGGGCGGCTTCTCCATCCAGCCCGGCGAGTTCGCCAAGATCATCCTGACGGTGTTCTTCTCCGGCTACCTGATGGTCAAGCGCGACGCCCTCGCCCTGGCCAGCCGCCGCTTCATGGGCCTGTACCTGCCGCGCGGGCGCGACCTCGGCCCGATCGTCGTGGTCTGGCTGCTCAGCCTGCTGATCCTGGTCTTCGAGAACGACCTGGGCACCTCCTTCCTGTTCTTCGGCCTGTTCGTGGTGATGCTGTACGTCGCCACCGAGCGGACCAGCTGGATCCTGTTCGGCCTGCTGATGTCGGTCGGCGGCGCGGTCGCGGTGGCGATGACCACCAGCCACGTCAAGGTCCGCATCGACGCCTGGCTGGACCCGATGGCCGCCTTCGCCCCGAACCGGCCGGCGGGCGCGACCGAGCAGATCGGCCAGTCCCTGATGGCCCTCGGCTCCGGCGGCGTCACCGGCTCCGGCCTCGGCCAGGGCCGCTCCTGGCTGATCCAGTTCGCCGCCAAGAGCGACTTCATCCTCGGCTCCTTCGGCGAGGAGCTGGGGCTCACCGGCCTGATGGCGATCTTCCTGCTGTACGGGCTGCTGGTGCAGCGCGGCCTGCGCACCGCGCTGGCCGCCCGCGACCCGTTCGGCAAGCTGTTCGCGGTGGGCCTCTCCTCGGCGATGGCCCTGCAGGTCTTCGTCGTCGCCGGCGGTGTCACCGGCCTCATCCCGCTGACCGGGATGACCATGCCGTTCCTGGCGCAGGGCGGTTCGTCCGTGGTCGCCAACTGGGCGCTCATCGCGATCCTGCTCAAGATCAGCGACAGCGCCCGCCGCCCCGGGGCCGAACCGGCCCCCGCCACCGAGAACCGGGGAGGACCCGCCCGATGAACAAGCCGATCCGCCGGGTCTCGATCTTCTGCCTGGTCCTGATCCTGGCCCTGATGGTGCGCACCAACTGGGTCCAGGGCGTCCAGGCCGACTCCTGGGCGAGCAACGCGAACAACAAGCGCCAGCTGTACGACCGTTACGCCCACCCGCGCGGCAACATCATCGTCAGCGGCCAGCCCGTGACGCGCTCCGACTTCGTCGACGGCCTGCGCTACAAGTACAAGCGGTCCTGGAACGAGGGCCCGATGTACGCCCCGGTGACGGGCTACTCCTCCCAGGCGTACGGATCCAACCAGTTGGAGAAGCTGGAGGACGGCATCCTCTCCGGCACCGACGACCGGCTGTTCTTCCGCAACACCCTGGACATGCTGACCGGCGAGCAGAAGCGCGGCGGCGACGTCCTCACGACCATCAACGCCAAGGTCCAGAAGGCCGCCTTCGACGGCCTCGGGGACAAGAAGGGCGCGGTGGTCGCCCTCGACCCGAGGACCGGCGCGATCCTGGCCCTGGTCTCCACCCCCTCGTACGACCCGGGCACCTTCGCCGGCGGCGAGGACTCCGACAAGAAGGCCTGGACGGACCTCAACGCGGACCCGAACAAGCCGATGCTCAACCGGGCGCTGAAGGAGACCTATCCGCCCGGCTCGACCTTCAAGCTGGTCACCGCGACGGCCGCCTTCGAGAACGGCCTCTACCAGAACACCGGTGACGCCACCACCACGCCGGACCCGTACAAGCTGCCCGGCACCGAGACCGTGCTCAAGAACGAGAGCCCGGACGAGCGTTGCGAGAACGCCACCGTCAAGTCCGGCATGGACCAGTCCTGCAACACGGTCTTCGCCAAGATGGGCGCCGACCTCGGCAAGGAGAAGATGCGGGCGCAGGCCGAGAAGTTCGGCTTCAACAGCACCGTGGACACCCCGGTCCGCTCCGAAAAGAGCGTCTTCCCGGACAGCGCCAGCCTGGACCAGACCGCCCAGGACTCGATCGGCCAGCACGACACCCGCGCCACCCCGCTGCAGATGGCCATGGTCTCCGCCGCGATCGCCAACAACGGCAGCCTGATGCAGCCGTACCTGGTCGACCAGGAGCGCTCGGCCTCGCTGACCACCATCTCCAAGCACACCGAGAAGCAGTTCTCCCAGGCGATGAGCCCGGCCACCGCGCAGAAGATGCAGGACCTGATGGTCTCGGTGGTCGAGAACGGCACCGGCAAGAACGCGAAGATCCCCGGCCTCCAGGTCGGCGGCAAGACCGGCACCGCCCAGCACGGCGAGGACAACGCCGGCCTGCCCTTCGCCTGGTTCACCTCCTGGGCCAAGACGGCGGACGGCCAGTCGGTCGCGGTCGCCGTGGTGGTCGAGGACGGCTCCCAGAACCGTGACGGCATCAGCGGCGGCCGGCTCGCCGCGCCGATCGCCAAGGCGGTGATGCAGACGGCGCTCGGCAAGTAGCGGGCGCCGTGCCGGGAGTGAGGGGAATGTCACGATCGGAGCCCCCGTCCGGATACCGGTCTGATATCGGCCTACCGTTGACTCCGGTCCGGTGCGGTGCGACCGGTAGCGTATCCGCCAGCAGCGGGTGTGCCCGTTGCCGCCCGCGGGGCGGTGCACGGCCCGGCCGGAGAACCGGCCCGGGGCCGCGCGGCGTCACCCAGAGCGTGCGGGGACACCTACGTCACAACCTCACCGGCCGGTGAGGGAGAGGGTCGGAACTATGGAAGAGCCTCGTCGCCTCGGCGGCAGGTACGAGCTCGGCGGCGTCCTCGGACGCGGCGGCATGGCCGAGGTGTACCTCGCCCATGACACCCGGCTCGGCCGTTCCGTCGCCGTGAAGACGCTCCGGGCCGACATGGCCCGTGACCCGTCGTTCCAGGCCCGCTTCCGCCGCGAGGCGCAGTCGGCGGCCTCGCTGAACCACCCCGCGATCGTCGCCGTGTACGACACCGGCGAGGACTACATCGACGGCATCTCCATCCCGTACATCGTGATGGAGTACGTCGAGGGGTCGACGCTGCGCGAGCTGCTGCACTCCGGCCGCCGGCTCCTGCCGGAGCGCGCGCTGGAGATGACCATCGGCATCCTCCAGGCCCTGGAGTACTCGCACCGGGCGGGCATCGTCCACCGCGACATCAAGCCGGCCAACGTGATGCTGACCCGGCAGGGCAACGTCAAGGTCATGGACTTCGGCATCGCCCGCGCGATGGGCGACGCCGGGATGACCATGACGCAGACCTCGGCCGTCATCGGCACCGCCCAGTACCTCTCCCCCGAGCAGGCCAAGGGCGAGCAGGTCGACGCCCGCTCCGACCTGTACTCCACCGGCTGCCTGCTCTACGAGCTGCTGACCGTGCGCCCGCCGTTCGTCGGCGACTCCCCGGTCGCGGTGGCCTACCAGCACGTCCGGGAGGAGCCGCAGCCTCCGTCCGTCTTCGACCCGGAGGTCCGGCCGGAGATCGACGCGATCGTGCTCAAGGCGCTCGCCAAGGACCGCGACTACCGGTACCAGAGCGCCGACGAGATGCGCGACGACATCGAGCGCTTCCTCGACGGCCTTCCCGTCGCCGCCGCCCAGCAGGCCGCCGCGTACGGCATGGGCGCCTACGGCTACGACCAGAACGGCTACCCGCAGCAGCACGACCCGTACGGCCAGACCAACGTGCTGCCCCAGCAGCCCGGCGGCGCGCAGACCACCGTGCTGCCGCAGGCCGGCGGCCAGGGCGGCTACGGCCAGCAGGGCGGCTACCAGGACGACTACGGCCAGGGCCAGGGCTACGCGGGCGGAGGCGGTCAGGACGACGGCTCCGGCGGCGGCCGCCGGGGCAACCAGCCGAAGAAGAGCAACACCTCCTGGATCCTGCTGGCGATCGCCGCCGTGCTGGTCCTGGTGGGCACCTTCTTCGTCGCCCAGGCGATGTTCGCCGACAAGAAGGACACCGCGAAGGTCACCGCCCCGAACCTGGTCGGCAAGACCCTGCCGGATGCCAAGACGGCCGCCACCACGGCCGGGTCCAAGCTGGTGGTGACGGAGGGCGAGAAGATCGCCTGCCCGGACACCACCATCAAGAAGGACCAGGTCTGCACCCAGAACCCGGCGGCCGGCGGCCAGGTCGCGGAGAACGCCACCATCACGGTGCAGCTCTCCTCCGGCCCGGCCAAGGCCCAGGTGCCGACGGTGACGGGCAAGCCCAAGGACCAGGCCGTCAAGGCCCTGAACGACCTGGGCTTCACCAACGTCACCACCGAGTACAAGGACGACGACACCGCCACGCAGGACACCGTCACCGCCCAGGACCCGGCGGCCGGCTCCAGCGCCGACCCGAGCACCCCGGTCAAGCTGACGGTGTCGCAGGGCAAGACCAAGGTGACGGTGCCGAACGTGGTCGGCCAGCAGAAGGACGACGCGGTCAACCAGCTGCAGGCCCTGGGCCTTCAGGTCGACGCCTCGAAGACCCAGCAGACCAACGACCCGACCAAGGTCAACACCGTCTCCGCGCAGTCGGTCACGCAGAACACCAAGGTGGCGGCCAACTCGAAGATCGCGCTGACGATCTTCAAGGCCCAGGACAAGCCGCAGGTCCCGCCGCTGCAGAACGTGAAGCTGTCGGAGGCCAGCGACAAGCTGAAGGCGCTCGGCCTGACCTACACCGTGGTCGCCGGTCCGCAGGACCCGAACGCGGTCGTCGTGCAGAGCATGCCGGGCGCCGGCAGCCAGGTGGATCCGAACAGCCAGATCCAGCTCGTCACCAGGCCGGCCGATCCGATCAAAGGGGGGGACCCCACCAAAGGGAACCCCTAAGCCGCCGGTGTTCCCCTGGTTCTGAGGACCCGGGGAAC
The DNA here is from genome assembly GCF_044767945.1 of Kitasatospora sp. NPDC101183. Classification (NCBI taxonomy): domain Bacteria; kingdom Bacillati; phylum Actinomycetota; class Actinomycetes; order Kitasatosporales; family Streptomycetaceae; genus Kitasatospora; species Kitasatospora sp. NPDC101183. The sequence continues at coordinate 22,318 of NZ_JBIWOW010000008.1, forward strand.
GTCCGAGGGCCCGTCGCGACGGATCGCGGCGGGCCCTCGGGCGTTCCGGGCGTTCGGTGCTCAGGAGTGGCGCAGCTCCGGCGGCGGGGTGCGCTTGGCGTCCACGTCGTCGACCCGGACGAGGCTGCCCCAGACGGCCATCCGGTAGCGCGAGGTGTAGACCGGGGTGCAGGTCGTCAGGGTGATGTAGCGGCCGGGCGCGGTGTAGCCGGAGCGGGCCGGGACGGGCGCGACGATGCCGGTGTCGTACTTGGACGTCTCCCCGAGGGTGTTGTCGACCTTGTAGACGTACCACTTGTCCTTGGTCTCGACGACGATCGAGTCGCCCCTGTGGACGGCGTCCAGGTCGTGGAACTTGGCGCCGTGGCCGTCCCGGTGGGCGGCCAGCGCGAAGTTGCCGTCCTGGTCCCAGGGCATCGCCGCCTTGTACGGCTGCTCGTAGACGCCCGCGACGCCCTCGTCCAGGACGTCGGTGGAGGTGCCCATCCGGATCAGCACCTGGAAGTCCGGGCCCATCGACGGGACGTGGAGGAAGCCGACGTCCTCCCCGACCGCGAACTGCCGCGCGCCGGCCGGGCTCCCGGGCGTCGCGCCGGGAGTCGGGGCGGGGCCGGGGCCGGCTCCGGTGGCCCAGGAGTCGCGCAGCTTGCCGGAGGCCGCCGAGGCCGCCTTGTCGGCCTGCACGTTGGTCCACCACAGCGAGTACGTCACGAACAGCCCGAGGACGAGGCCCAGGGTGATCAGCAGCTCGCCGAGGACGCCCAGCGCGGCCAGCGCCGGGCCTCGCCGCCCACGGGCGGGCGCAGGGCCCTCCTGGGGCTGCGGGAAGGCCTCCTGAGCGGCTTCGGCCGGTCGTCCGGTGCCGTCGTCCTGCATCTGCGGTGCTCCCCCTCCGTACCGGGCGGCTACCCGCCCGTGATCGCGGCCGGCTTGCCCTGGCTGCGAGGTCGTTCCTCCGTCATCTTGCCAAAGACGATGAGACGGAACTTGGAGGTGAACTCCGGGGTGCACGTGGTCAACGTGATGTAGCGGCCCGGGCCGCCGTACCCGGCGCCGTTGGGGACCGGCTTGATCACGCTGACGTTGCTCGGGGAGGTCTCCGGGATACCGCTGGTGACCTCGTACGTGTAGTAGGCGGTGGCCGTCTCGACGACGATCTTGTCGCCCTTGTCGAGCTTGTTGATGTAGCGGAACGGCTCGCCGTGGGTGTTGCGGTGGGCGGCCAGCGCGAAGTTGCCCGCCTTGTCGGCCGGCATACCGGTGCCCGTGTAGTGGCCGACCAGGCCGTTGTCCAGCACCGCCGACTTCGAAGTCCCCTCCGCGATGGGGAACTTGAGGCCCAGCTTGGGCAGGTAGATGATGGCGAACCCCTTGCCCGGGGCGAACACCTCGGGCTTGTTCGGGTCCGGCGCGGGCTGCCCGGGCTTGGGGGTCTGGTCGAACTGCTGCTCCAGCTGGTCGCGGGCGTCGTTCGCGGCCTCGTCCGCCTGCACGTTGGTCCACCAGAGCTGGTAGGCGACGAACAGCAGCATGACCACGCCGAGGGTGATGCAGGTCTCGCCGACGAACCGCGCGGCCAGCACCAGGGGCGACTCCTTGGGCCGGGGCCCGGCCGCCGCCTTCCCGCGCGCCCGGCGCCGCCCGTGGCCCGAGCGGACGGCCGTACGGCCCTTGGCGGCGCGCCGGCGCTCGGCGCGCCCTCCGGTGGGCGGGGCGGGCTCGGCCACCGCGCCCGAGAGGTCGGCGGGCAGCCGCAGTTGGAGCGTCTGGTCGGGCAGCCACGGGTACTCGGGGCCGTCCGAGGCGGGCTGCTCGGCCTGCTCGTACACGCCCCAGGCGTCCTCGGGCGCACCGGCCGACGGCGAGGCGCCGTACGGGCCTTCGCCCCGGTACGCCTCGTGCTCCTGCGGCTGGTAACGCCCCTCCGGACGCAGCGTGGTCACGCGGGTCAGCCTCGGCCGATCACCGGGGCGAGCCCGGCCGACCGGTCCACGGCCCGCGGATCGCCGCAGTCCACCAGCCAGTTGGCGAGCATCCGGTGGCCGCCCTCGGTGAGCACCGACTCCGGGTGGAACTGCACGCCCTCGACGGGCAGTTCGCGGTGCCGCAGGCCCATGATGACGCCGCTCTCCACCGTCCGGGCGGTGACCTCCAGCTCCGCCGGCACGGTGGCCGGCTCGACCGCCAGCGAGTGGTAGCGGGTCGCGGTCAGCGGCGAGGGCAGGCCGGCGAACACCCCGGTGTCCCCGTGCTCCACCGCCGAGGTCTTGCCGTGCAGCAGCTCGGGCGCCCGGTCGACCACCGCGCCGTACGCGACCGCGATCGACTGCAGGCCCAGGCAGACGCCGAACAGCGGCAGGCCGATGCGCGCGCAGTGGTGCACCATCTCGACGCAGACCCCGGCCTCCTCGGGCGATCCCGGGCCGGGGGAGAGCAGCACCCCGTCGAATCCCTCCGCGCCGTCGCGGCGCACGGCGTGCTCGACGGTCACCTCGTCGTTGCGCACCACCTCGCAGGTGGCGCCCAGCTGGTACAGGTACTGGACCAGGTTGAAGACGAAGCTGTCGTAGTTGTCCACCACCAGGATGCGGGGCGGGGTCGGCTGGCTGCTCATGCGCGCGAGGTCTCCGTGAGGGGTGCCGTGCTGGATGGGACTGCTGGGGCCGCCGGTTCAGCCGGCCGCGGCACCGTCGCCGCCGTCCACTGTGACGTCGCCGAAGGGGAGCAGCGGTTCCGCCCACGGGAAGACGTACGTGAAGAGGAGGTAGACGATCCCCAGGATCAGGAGCAGCGAGACGACGGCCCGCACCAGGGTGTTCCCCGGAAGGTGACGCCAGATCCAGCCGTACATGGTGCTCCCTCGACGTAGCGGACTGGGATCAAGAGTAGACCCGGGGTTCCGGGCCCCGAGGCCGGTCCGGTCACTGCTGGCCGCCCGCGGAGTGCAGCTCGGTGGTGCCGGAGTACCCCGGGAGGGTCAGGTCCCCGCTCTCCTGGACCTTCCAGCCGAGTCCGTACGCCTGGACGTACTTGAGGTAGGTGCGGATCGTCGGGTCGGCCTCGACGGCCCCCCGCAGGGCGTCCGTCCTCCCCACCGCTTTGACGACGTACGGCGGGGAGTAGACCCGGCCCTGGAGCAGCAGGGTGTTGCCGACGCAGCGCACGGCGCTGGTGGAGATCAGCCGCTGGTCCATCACCTGGACGCCCTCGGCGCCGCCGCGCCACATCGCGTTGACCACGGCCTGGATGTCCTGCTGGTGGATGACCAGGTCGTTGACGCCGGGCTCGGGGACGCCGGGCACGCGCGCGGTGGCGTTCGGCGGGGCGTCGTTGAGGGTGACGGTCAGGCCGCCGCCCTGGAGCGGCTCCAGCGCCGCGCCCTGCCGCAGGCCGTCCAGCTGGGCGGCCTCGGCGGGGCTGTGGGCCTGCTGCTCGGTGAGGTGCTGCTCCTGGGCCTGGAGGTCGGCCAGCTGGGCCTGGGCCTGCTGGTTCTGGTTGCTTCGCTGGCGGACGACGTCGCCGAGGCTCAGGAGGGAGTTGTCGGTGCGCAGGTCGGTCCCGCGGGCGGTCTGCGCGCTGACGTAGAAGAGCAGTCCGGCGAGCGCGAAGACGGCGCAGGTCAGGGCACGTCCGACAATTCGGGTGCCGGAGCGGCGGGTACCGGCCGACTCAGGGGGAATCGACAAATTAGTCACCGTACCCTTATCTCCTTGAGACCCGCCGAACCACTACGCTAACGGACGCCGGTTGCACGTACGGGAGGCCCCAGGCCCTCCCTGCCTCCGGCCCGCCGGACCCGACCCACCCGCTGCACCTCTGCGCGGTCTCACAGCGCATCGACAGGAGATCCCCTCGTGCCGAAGTCTCGACTCCGCAAGAAGTCCGACTACACACCGCCGACGACGACCGCGGTGAAGATCAGTTCGGGCCGCAGTTGGGTCGCACCGCTGATGCTGGCGCTGTTCCTGATCGGGCTGGTGTGGATCGTCACCTACTACGTGACCAGCGGCTCCTACCCGGTCGAGAGCTGGCGGAACTGGAACATCCTGGTCGGCTTCGGCTTCATCGCCGCCGGCTTCGGCGTCTCCACCCAGTGGAAGTGACGCTCCGCCCCTCCTGAGGCCCGCCCTCGGAACCCCTCCGCCGCTCCGGACCGTGCTCGACCCGCAGTGGCGGTCGGTCGTGTCCGGACGCGGCCCGGGTATCGCCCGCAGACGCCCTGGGCGCCATCCATACGATCACACCATCATGTTTATCCACATGGTTATCCACACTGGGGAAAAGTCCCCCCAGCCTGTGGATAACTTTCCGCGCCGGCGTCGTCCACAGCTGTGGACGACGCCGAGGGAACGCCGGAACCGCACAGCGGAACACGCGTAGAACACCCGTCCGACCCCCGATCGGCGCACAGCCCGTGCACAACCCCGCACCCGCTGTGGACAACCGCCAGCGGCGTCAGCCGCCGTACAGGGCCGTCCCCACCGCCAGCATCCCGGCCTCCACCGCGAACACCACCGCCACGGACAGCCACTGCACCAGCCCCCGGCGCTCGCGCGGGGCGTACATCAGGCCGGCCGCCACCAGCGCGCCCATCACCAGCCCGCCGAGGTGGGCCCGCCAGTCGATGATGTCCCGGCGCGAGAACGTGATGATCCCGTTGAAGACCAGCAGCGCCAGCACCGGGCCGAGCGGCCCCCTCGTGCGCAGCTGCAGCACCACCTGGGCGCCGATCAGGCCGAAGATCGCGCCGGAGGCCCCCAGCGAGTTCATCCAGTCGCCGTCGATCAGGAAGGCGAGGACGCTGCCGCCCAGGCCCGCCAGCAGGTAGAGCGCGAGGAAGCGCACCCGGCCGAGGGCCTGCTCCAGCGCGGGGCCGAGCATCAGCAGGGCCAGCATGTTGGTGCCGATGTGCCACCACTCCTGGTGCAGGAAGACGGCGGTCAGCAGCCGGTACCACTGGTCCGGGCCGTCCGCGACGCCCTCCGGGCCGCCCCGGTGCAGCCCGACGCTGTACAGCGACCACGACCGTACGAGCTCGGGCTCGAACACGTAGGCGGCCAGCACCCAGACCACCAGGTTGATCCCGATCAGGACCCGGGTGACGAGGGCGCCGTCCGCCGTCGGCACGCCGCCGAACCGGGTGGTCGCCCGCCGCGCCCCGGCGTGGCCCTCGCCGACGCACTCGGGGCACTGGAAGCCCACCGAGGCCGTCACCATGCACTGCGGGCAGATCGGGCGCTCGCAGCGGGTGCAGGACACCCCCGTCGCCGCCTGCGGGTGCCGGTAGCAGCCGGGCAGCGCGGCCTGCGCCCCACCCGCCGCCGGTCGGTCCTCCGGACCCATCAGCCGTTCCCCTTCCGTGCGGAGGCAGCCAGCGTACTGCGGCGGCCCCGCCCCCCGGACGGGCTCCGCGCCTCGCGTACGGACCACTCCGGCATGCCAGCGGACGAATACGGATGCATGATCAGCATTCAGGTGGATAAGTACATAAAGGACGCCACCCAGGAGGAGAGAAGCTCGTGACCCTTACGGACTCGGCCCGCGAGACGGCCACCAGGACCAGGGACACCGCCGCCCAGTTCGCGGACGGTGCCAAACAGCGCCTCGGCCCCGCGCTGGACGCCCTCGGACCGAAGGCCGGCCAGGCCGCCCACGCCCTCCGCGTCCAGTACGACAGGCACCTCGCCCCGCAGTTCGGCCAGGCCTTCGCCGGCCTGTCCCCCGAGGCCCAGCAGAACGCCCTGAAGGCCCTCCACCGGGCCCAGGAGGCCGCCCTGGCGGCCCGGGTGTCCGCCGGCCGCGCGGCGGACCAGGCGCGCACCACCGTCGCTCCCAGGGTCCTCCAGGCGGTCGAGGACGCCCGCGCCGCCGTCACCCCCGTCGCCCAGGAGGCGCAGAGCCGGGGCGCCGCCGCGCTGACCGCCCTCCAGGGCCACGTCAGCTCCGCCGAGATCAGCGGCCTCGCGGCCCGCAACGCCGACGCGGCCCGCCGGGAGCGCCGCTGCCACGGCGGCCGGGGCACCGGCCTCGCCGTGGCGGGCGTGCTGGCGATCGCCGGGGGCCTGGTGGCCTGGCAGTGGTGGAGGCGGCACAGCAACCCGGAGTGGCTGGTCGAGCCCCCGCAGGAGGAGTCGCCCCGCCCGGCGGGCGCGCACGCCGCCACCGCCCCGCTGAACGGCGCCCCCACGGCGGACGCCGCCGACGAGGCCGCCGAATCTCCGGGCGACGAGGGCGAGGCCAAGCCCGAGTGACACCCCGAAACGACGAGAGCGGCTGATCCGGTCCTCGGATCAGCCGCTCATCGCGTGCTGTGGAGCATAGGAGACTCGAACTCCTGACATCTGCCTTGCAAAGGCAGCGCTCTACCAACTGAGCTAATGCCCCTCTCACGCCAGCGCGCGTGCCGACGGGCACTAGCGTACCGGGTTCCGGCGCGGTGTCGGCGCCGTCCCCGGGAGAGGAACCGGCCGGTCGGGTCGTACGGCCCGACCGGCCGGTTCGGGAGGCGCGGGCGGCGCCTCCGGAAGATCGTCGATCGTCAGATCGCCTGGGGTTCAGCGGCCGGCCGGAACCGGGTCGGTGGCCTCGGTCCACAGGTCCTGCTCGGCGCGGTCCGCCTGGACCTGACGGTAGACAAAGAAGCCGCCGAGGGCGACCAGGGCGACCAGGAGGAGCTTCTTCACCGCGGGACCTCGTCCTTCTTGCGTTGGTGGACTCAACAGCCGGTGCTCCGGCCTGAATGGCCGGGCCGACGAGTCCGGATGTGTTTCGAGAGCGAACGGGGCTGCCGGGTGCCAGACCGCCCTGCGGCCGATGATACACACCGGTGTCCCAATCGTGACCAGCCACCGGGGAAGGTCAATCCGGCGGCCCGGCCCGAGGATTGACGCCGTGCCTCCTGCCGGCCGGTGCGCGGGGACGCCGAAGGGCCCGGAGTGATCCACTCCGGGCCCTTCGGGGCGGTGGGCCTAACAGGACTTGAACCTGTGGCCTCTTCCTTATCAGGGAAGCGCTCTAACCGTCTGAGCTATAGGCCCGCGCTGCATGGGAGAGCGTACCGGAAGCCGCCCGATCCGCGAAAACGTCGAAAGGCCCGGAGTCCTGGACTCCGGGCCTTTCGCGGTGGTGGGCCTAGGAGGACTTGAACCTCCGGCCTCTTCCTTATCAGGGAAGCGCTCTAACCGTCTGAGCTATAGGCCCTTGCCGCACTGAAAGATTAGCGGACCGACGGCCGATCCCCCAAATCCGTATCGGCGGGCGCTCCCCCCGGCCTGCGGTTCAGACCCTGCTGACCGGCCTGGCCGCCCCGGCGGCGGGGCGCAGCAGCCACTCCTCGCGGGTCGGCGGCAGGCCCGCCGCGCCCTCCTCGGTGCCGCGGACGGCGAGGACCTGGTTCACCCCGATCCGGTTCTGCTCGAAGGCGAGCGCGGAGGCCGCCATGTACAGCCGCCAGACCCGCGCCCGGCCCAGGCCGACGAGGCGGACGGCCTCCGTCCAGTGCGCCTCCAGGTTGGCCACCCACTCCCGCAGGGTCAGCCCGTAGTGCTCGCGCAGCGACTCGACGTCCCGCACCTCGAAGCCGGCCTCCTCCAGCGAGGCCACGGTGGAACCGACCGGGGAGAGCTCGCCGTCCGGGAAGACGTAGCGGTCGATGAAGGGGCTGGTGCGGTGGGGCTCGCCGGGGTGGTCGGGGCGGCGGGCGATCTGGTGGTTGAGCAGCCGGCCGCCGGGCGCCAGCAGCCCGTACAGACCCTCGGCGTACGCCCGGTACTGCTCGGTGCCGACGTGCTCGGCCATGCCGACGCTGGAGATCGCGTCGAACGGGCCGTCGGGGACCTCCCGGTAGTCCTGCATCCGGACCTCGACCCGGTCGGAGAGGCCGGCCTCCTCGATCCGGCGGCGGGCCAGCGCGACCTGCTCGGTGGAGATGGAGACGCCGACGGCGGTGACGCCGTAGTGCCGCGCCGCGTGCAGCAGCAGCGAGCCCCAGCCGCAGCCGACGTCCAGCAGCCGCATCCCGGGCCGCAGGCCGAGCTTGCGGCAGATCAGGTCGAGCTTGGCCTTCTGGGCGTCCTCCAGGCTCTTGGACTCCGGCGTCCAGTAGGCGCAGGAGTAGACCATCGAGGCGCCGAGCACCAGGCCGTAGAACTCGTTGCCGACGTCGTAGTGGTGGCTGATGGCCGCGCGGTCGCGGCCGCGGCTGTGCGGCCGGCCGCCGCGGGCGCCGACCTCCTCCGGCGGCGGGACGGGCTCGGGGCCGAGCGCCCCGGCCCGCAGGGCGGCGCCGAAGGCACGACGGCCGGCGGGGCCGAGCAGTTCGCGCGGGCCCAGGCCCAGGTTGCGGATCTCGGGCCGCTCGGAGAACCGGCCGACGACGGAGAGCACCTCGTACAGGTCGGTGCCGGGGGCGGTGTCGAGGTCCCCCGCGACGTAGGCCCGGGCCAGGCCCAGCTCGCCCGGCTGCCAGAGCAGGCGGCGCAGCGCGCGCCGGTTGCGCAGGGCCACGGTGGGGGCTCCCGGGGGCCCGGCCACGCTGCCGTCCCAGGCCTGCACCCGGAGCGGTACCGGGACCTTGAGCAACCCTTCCAGGGCCTCCACCAGTTGACCTGCGAGCTTCGCCACCGCGCGCCTCCGTCCAGCCGTCCTGCGGAACCTCACCTGACCCGGTCGGGCGGACCGGGGGCGGCCTGCGGCACTCCAGGAGCGGAACGGGCGGCGTCCAGCTAATCCCACCGCGGCCGGCCCGCTTCCGGGCGGCGCGCCGCGGGCGGCCGGCTGTCACCCGAATGCCGACGGGCCCCGACAGGCTGAAACAGCCTGTGGGGCCCGTACATTCCGTTCGCGGACGGCTTGTTGACCTGCGGTCAGGTCACTCCTCCTCGGCGAGGGTCAGCTCGACCCCGCCGGTGAAGCCGGCCGCGGCGTTGTAGATGAACGCCGAGAGGGTGGACAGCGCGGTCAGCAGGACGACGTCGACCACGGCGATCAGCGTGGTGAACATCATGACCTTGCCGAAGCCGATGTAGTCCATCAGGTTCAGCTGGTTGCCGGCGTTCTCGGCGCCGCCGCCCGTGACGTCCTTCATGGTCTTGGTCAGCGAGTCGAAGACGCCGAGCGAGTCCAGGGTCATCCACAGCACGGCCGAGGCCACGATGATGATGATCCCGACCGCCACGGCGAGCAGGAAGCTGACCTTCATGACCGACCACGGGTCGATCTTGGTCACCCGCAGCCGGGCCTTGCGGGTCCGGCCGAGGCCGCCCGCGGCGGCGGGCGCGGGCGCCGGCCGGCGCGCGGCCCCGGGGACGGGCGTGCCGCCGGGCGGGGTGTTGCCGGAGGTCCGGGTCCCCCGGGCCGGCGTCGGCTGGCCCTTGGTGTACGTCGTCGGCTGCGAGAAGCCGCCCCCGCCGGGGGCCGGGCTGCTCGGGGGCGGGGGCGTCTGCCCGCCGTACGTCTGGCCCGCCCCGCCCACCGGTGGCATCAGCGAGGTGGACGCGGCCGAGTGCTCGGTCGGCGGCTGCGGCACCCCGTAACCCCCGCCCTGCGCGCCCGGACGGCCGCCGGAGGGTCCTCCCGCAGCACCCGTGGCTCCACTCACCTGGTCCTCCCGCACTTCCACCAGGGCGGCGCCCTGATCCGTCACTCGTCATCCAGCACCCGGCGGGATTGCCCGGAACTGGTCGGCGCCCCGGTGTCGGCGCGTCCACACACTCGACGCGCCGGCACCGGGGCACGGTTACGGGTCAGGCGTCGACGTCGCCGTCGGCCGCCGCCTCCGTACCCTCTGCCGTCTCGGTGGACGGGGTGGACTCGATGTCCGTGCCCTCGTCCTCCGCCGTCTCCTCGTCCTCGGCCTCGGCGTTGCGGGCCATGCCAACGACCGCATCGCGCTTTCCGAGGTTGATCAGTTGGACGCCCATGGTGTCACGTCCGGTTTCACGAACCTCGGAAACCCTCGTGCGGATCACCCCGCCCGAGAGGGTGATCGCCATGATCTCGTCGCTGTCGTCGACCACGAGCGCGCCGACCAGGGAGCCTCGGCCCTCGACGATCTTCGCCGCCTTGGTGCCGTAGCCGCCGCGCCCCTGGACACGGTACTCGTCCACCGCCGTCCGCTTCGCGTACCCGCCGTCAGTGGCGGTGAACACGTACGTACCCGGACGGACGACGTTCATGGAGAGGAGTTCGTCGTCCTCCCGGAACGACATGCCCTTGACGCCGGAGGTCGCGCGGCCGGTGGGGCGCAGCGCGTCGTCCGTGGCGGTGAAGCGGATCGACTGGGCCTTCTTGGAGACCAGCAGCAGGTCGTCCTCGGAGGAGACCAGCTCGGCGCCGATCAGCTCGTCGTCCCGGCCCTCCTCGTCCTGGCGCAGGTTGATCGCGATCAGGCCGCCGGAGCGCGGGGAGTCGTAGTCCTTGAGCGCGGACTTCTTCACCAGGCCGGCCCGGGTGGCGAGGACGAGGTAGGGCTTGTCCTCGTAGGTGCGCACGGCCATCACCTGGGTGATGTGCTCCTCCGGCTGGAAGGCCAGCAGGTTGGCGACGTGCTGGCCGCGGGCGTCGCGGCCGGCGTCCGGCAGCTCGTAGCCCTTGGCGCGGTAGACCCGGCCCTTGTTGGTGAAGAACAGGATCCAGTTGTGGGTCGTCGTCACGAAGAAGTGGTCGACGAGGTCGTCCTGCTTCAGCTGGGCGCCGCGCACGCCCTTGCCGCCGCGCTTCTGCGAGCGGTAGAGGTCGGAGCGGGTCCGCTTGACGTAGCCGCCACGGGTGATGGTGACGACGATGTCCTCCTCGGCGATGAGGTCCTCGATGGAGAGGTCGCCGTCGGACGGGATGAGGGTGGAGCGCCGCTCGTCGCCGTACTTCTCGACGATCGCGGCGAGCTCCTCGGAGATGATCTCCCGCTGGCGGACCGGGGAGGCCAGGATCGCGTTGTACTCGTCGATCTTGCGCTGCAGCTCGTCGTGCTCGTCCATGATCCGCTGGCGCTCGAGGGCGGCCAGGCGGCGCAGCTGCATCTCGAGGATGGCGTTGGCCTGGAGCTCGTCGATGTCGAGCAGGCCCATCAGGCCGGTGCGGGCGGCGTCGGCGCTGGCCGAGGCCCGGATCAGCGCGATGACCTCGTCGATCAGGTCCAGGGCCTTCAGCAGGGCGCGCAGGATGTGGGCGCGCTCCTCGGCCTTGCGCAGCCGGAAGGTGGTGCGCCGGACGATGACCTCGACCTGGTGGTTGACCCAGTGCCGGATGAAGGCGTCCACCGACAGGGTGCGCGGCACGCCGTCGACCAGGGCCAGCATGTTGGCGCCGAAGTTCGTCTGCAGCTCGGTGTGCTTGTACAGGTTGTTCAGCACGACCTTGGCGACCGCGTCGCGCTTGAGCACGACGACCAGGCGGGTGCCGGTGCGCGAGGAGGACTCGTCGCGGACGTCGGCGATGCCCGCGATCCTGCCGTCCTTGACCAGGTCGGCGATCTTCAGCGCGAGGTTGTCCGGGTTGACCTGGTACGGCAACTCGGTGATCACCAGGCACTGGCGGCCCTGGATCTCCTCGACCTCGACCACGGCCCGCATGGTGACCGAGCCGCGGCCGGTGCGGAAGTAGTCGTCGATCCCGCGGCGGCCCACGATCAGCGCGCCGGTGGGGAAGTCGGGGCCCTTGATCCGCTCGATCAGGGCCTCGAGCAGGTCCTCGGCGGAGGCCTCGGGGTTCTCCAGGTACCAGAGCGCGCCGGAGGCGACCTCGCGCAGGTTGTGCGGCGGGATGTTGGTGGCCATGCCGACCGCGATGCCGGTGGCGCCGTTGACCAGCAGGTTGGGGAAGCGGGCCGGGAGGACGGTCGGCTCCTGGGAGCGGCCGTCGTAGTTCGCCGCGAAGTCGACGGTCTCCTCGTCGATGTCGCGCATCATCTCCATGGCCAGCGGCATCAGCTTGCACTCGGTGTAGCGCATGGCCGCCGCCGGGTCGTTGCCCGGGGAGCCGAAGTTGCCGTTGCCGTCCACCAGCGGCATCCGCAGCGACCACGGCTGGGCCAGGCGGACCACGGTGTCGTAGATCGAGGTGTCGCCGTGGGGGTGGTAGTTGCCCATGACGTCGCCGACGACGCGGGCGCACTTGTAGTAGCCCTTCTCGGGCCGGTACCCGCCGTCGTACATCGCGTAGAGCACGCGGCGGTGCACCGGCTTGAGGCCGTCGCGGACCTCGGGGAGCGCACGGCTGACGATCACGCTCATCGCGTAGTCGAGGTACGAGCGCTGCATCTCGGTCTCGAGCTCGACCGGCTCGATCCGCATGGTCACCTGGGCGGTGCCCTCGGCGGCTGCGGGGGTCTCGGGCTGTTCGCCTTCGGGACGGTTGTCGTCGACCACTGGTGGTCAGTTTCCTTTCACGCGGACTGGTACGTGCGGGGCCTGGGTCGCAGGCGCGTCACACGTCCAGGAAGCGGACGTCCTTGGCGTTGCGCTGGATGAAGGAGCGCCGGGCCTCGACGTCCTCGCCCATCAGCACGGAGAACAGCTCGTCGGCGCGGGCGGCGTCCTCCAGGGTGACCTGGAGCAGCAGCCGGTGCTCGGCGTCCATGGTGGTGACGCGCAGCTCCTCGGCGTTCATCTCGCCGAGACCCTTGAAGCGCTGGATCGCGTCGTCCTTGGGCAGTCGGCGGCCGGCCTCGACGCCGGCGGCGATCAGCGCGTCGCGCTCGCGGTCCGAGTAGGCGTACTCGAAGTCGTCCTTGCCCCACTTGATCTTGTACAGCGGGGGCATGGCGAGGTAGACGTACCCGGACTCGACCAGCGGCCGCATGAAGCGGAACAGCAGGGTGAGCAGCAGGGTGCGGATGTGCTGTCCGTCGACGTCGGCGTCGGCCATCAGGACGATCTTGTGGTACCGCAGCTTGGACTCGTCGTAGTCCTCCTGGATGCCGCAGCCGAAGGCCGAGATCAGCGCCTGGACCTCGGTGTTCTGCAGCACCTTGTCGATCCGGGCCTTCTCGACGTTCAGGATCTTGCCGCGGATCGGGAGGATGGCCTGGGTGCGCGGGTCGCGGCCCTGCTTGGCCGAGCCGCCGGCGGAGTCACCCTCGACGATGAAGATCTCGCACTCGGAGGGGTCCTTGGACTGGCAGTCGGAGAGCTTGCCCGGCAGCGAGGCGGACTCCAGCAGGCCCTTGCGGCGCGTCAGGTCGCGGGCCTTGCGGGCGGCGACGCGCGCGGTGGCGGCCTGGATGGACTTGCGGATGATGTCCGCGGCCTCGTTGGGGTTGCGGTCGAGCCAGTCGTTGAGCTGCTCGTGGACGACCTTCTGGACGAAGGTCTTCGCCTCGGTGTTGCCGAGCTTGTCCTTGGTCTGGCCCTCGAACTGCGGCTCGCCGAGCTTGACCGAGATGATCGCGGTCAGGCCCTCGCGGATGTCCTCGCCGGAGAGGTTGTCGTCCTTCTCCCGGAGCAGCTTCTTGTCGCGCGCGTAGCGGTTGACCAGGCCGGTCAGCGCCGCGCGGAAGCCCTCCTCGTGGGTGCCGCCGCCGTGGGTGTGGATGGTGTTGGCGAAGCTGTAGACCCCCTCGGTGTAGGAGGAGTTCCACTGCATCGCGACCTCCACCGAGATCGCCTTGTCCTTGTCCTCGGACTCGAAGTCGATGACGGAGGGGTGGATGACCTCGCCCTTGCGGGAGTTGAGGTGGGCGACGAAGTCGGCGATGCCGCCGTCGTACTTGTACGTGACGGAGAGCGGCTTGCCCTCCTCGTCGACGTGCTCGGGGCGCTCGTCGCTCAGCGAGATGGAGAGGCCCTTGTTGAGGAAGGCCATCTCCTGGAAGCGCCGGGAGAGCGTCTCGAAGGAGTAGACGGTGGTCTCGAAGATGTCGCCGTCGGCCCAGAAGGTGACCGTGGTGCCGGTGCGGTCGGTCTCCGCGCCCTTGACCAGGGCGGCCGTCGGCGCGCCCATCTTGTAGTCCTGGGTCCAGATGTGGCCCTCGGTGTGGATCTCCACCGCGAGGCGGGTGGAGAGCGCGTTCACCACCGAGACGCCGACGCCGTGCAGACCTCCGGAGACCGCGTAGCCGCCGCCGCCGAACTTGCCGCCCGCGTGCAGGACGGTGAGCACGACCTCGACGGCCGGCTTCTCCTGCCCGGGGACGATGCCGACCGGGATGCCGCGGCCGTTGTCGGCCACCCGCACGCCGCCGTCGGGCAGGATCGTGACCTGGATGGTGTCGGCGTGCCCCGCCATGGCCTCGTCGACGGAGTTGTCCACGACCTCCTGCACCAGGTGGTGCAGGCCACGCTCACCGGTCGAGCCGATGTACATGCCGGGACGCTTGCGGACGGCGTCGAGGCCCTCCAGCACCTGGATGTTGCTGGCGTTGTAGGACGTCTCGCCCTGGTCGGTCTGGTCTGGGGTCTGGCTGGGGTTGCCGGAATCGGCCACGAAGCGCCCTCTCTGGCACAGCACGGGGCCGCAGGCCCTCCCCTGCGGGCGAGCGTGCGACCACGGCGTTTCGACTCGGTTGCCACTGGCAACAGTGTTTGCTCTTAAGTCTACCGGTAGGACTGACAGAGATGGGCGTTTGGCAGCCCTTGAAGGCAGATACGCCGCCCTGAATCCCCTCTGCACGTGTCCCGATACTCGACCGGGGGGCCCAGAGCGCTTGAAAGGGCTGTCAGGGGTTCCGGAAGATCGCCGTCCGGCAGCGGTCGCCGGAGGGGCCCGGAGCCGGCGGCGGTCAGCCCCAGGTGTCGCCCGGCCCCTTGCTCCCCGGGGCGCGCAACCGGCCGTAACCGCGGGCGGGCGCGGCCGGACCGAGCACCTTGATGGTACGGACGGTGCCATGGCCCAGCTCGTGGTTCAGACGAGCCACCAACTGCCGCGCCAGCCAGCGCAGTTGGGTGGCCCAGGCGGTGGAGTCGCACTGCACGGTGAGGACGGCGGCCGCGTCGTCGTAGGAGGAGGGGTGGCAGTGGGCGGCGATGTCGGGGCCGACGATCTGCGGCCAGCGGCCCATCACCCCGCCGACGGCGGCCGAGGACTCCCAGCCGCGCTCGGTCAGCAGCCGGTTCAGCGCCGCGCCCAGCGGGACGGGGTCGCGGCCGTCGGAGCGGGCGCCGCTGCGCAGCCCGTGGCGCTTCGCCTCGCGCTTCTGCTGGACCTGCTCGCCGCGCTGCTTCGCCTGGGCCCGGGCCGCCCGCAGCGCGGAGCGGGCGAGGTCGGCGCCCGTCAGCTCGCCACCGCCCCGGGGGGAGGTCTCCGCCGGTTCGCTCACGGCGATCTCCTTTCCCCAGCCTGTGGACAACGCTGAGCGGTCCAGCGTACGGGAGGGCGCGGGGGAGCCCGTACGGGCGGTGGGTGCGGGCGGGGTCCGGGCGCGGCTCAGGCGTCGACCCGGCGGACCTCGCCGTCGGAGACGGCGAAGCGGGCGCCGGCCAGCGCCTTCGGCACGTCCTCGGCGACGGCGGCGGTGACCAGCACCTGCTCGCCGTCGGCGACCAGCTCGGCCAGGCGGTCCCGGCGGGCGGCGTCGAGCTCGGCGAACACGTCGTCGAGGATCAGCACCGGCTCGCCGCCGTCCGCGCGCAGCAGCTCGTACGAGGCCAGCCGCAGCGCCAGCGCGAACGACCAGGACTCGCCGTGGCTGGCGTACCCCTTGGCCGGAAGCGGGCCGAGCTTGAGCCCCAGCTCGTCGCGGTGCGGGCCGACCAGGGTGATCCCCCGCTCGACCTCCTGCTTGCGCACCGTCCGCAGGGCGTCCAGGAGTTGCTCCTCGGCCTGCTCGCGGCTGGTCGGCAGCTCGCCCTCGAAGGAGCTGCGGTACTCCAGCAGCGTCTCCCCGCCGCCGGGGGCGACCCGGGCGTAGGCGGCCGTCACCAGGGGCTGCAGGGCGGCCACCAGCTGGATCCGGAAGGCCGTCAACTCGGCTCCGGCGCGGGCCAGATGGCCGTCCCAGACCTCCAGGGTGGACAGGTCGGCGCCCTTGCCGCCGCCGGCCCGGCGGGCCATCGCGGCGGTCTTGAGCAGGGCGTTGCGCTGCTTGAGCACCCGCTCGTAGTCCTGCCGCACGCCCGCCAGCCTCGGGGCGCGGGCGGTCAGCAGCTCGTCCAGGAAGCGCCGGCGCTCCCCCGGGTCGCCCTTGACCAGGCTGAGGTCCTCGGGGGCGAACAGGACGGTGCGCAGCAGGCCGAGCACGTCACGCGGGCGGACGTTGTCGGAGCGGTTGATCCGGGCCCGGTTGGCCTTGCCCGGGGTGAGCTCCAGCTCGATCAGGGTGGAGCGGCCGCGGTCCACCACCGAGGTGCGGACGACGGCCCGCTCGGCGCCCAGCCGGATCAGCGGGGCGTCGGTGGCGACCCGGTGGCTGCCCAGGGTGGCGACGTAGCCGATCGCCTCGACCAGGTTGGTCTTGCCCTGGCCGTTGGGCCCCACGAAGGCCGTCACGCCCGGGTCGAGGGGAACCTCGGCCCGGGCGTACGAACGGAAGTCGGCGAGCGACAGGTGCGCGACGTGCATGGCTGTGGACTGCGCCCGCCTTCTTCTGTGGAGATGTGGACGACGGCTGTGGACTACTTCGACTCGACCGCGTGGCCGCCGAACTGGTTGCGCAGCGCGGCGATCATCTTCATCTGCGGCGAGTCCTCCTGGCGGGAGGCGAAGCGGGCGAACAGCGAGGCGGTGATGGCCGGAAGCGGCACGGCGTGGTCGATGGCGGCCTCGACGGTCCAGCGGCCCTCGCCGGAGTCGGCGGCCCAGCCGCGCAGCTTGGCCAGGTGCTCGTCCTCGTCCAGGGCGCGGACGGCGAGGTCCAGCAGCCAGGAGCGGATGACCGTGCCCTCCTGCCAGCTGCGGAAGACCTCGCGCACGTCGGTGACCTCGGGGGCGGCCTCCAGCAGCTCCCAGCCCTCGGCGAAGGCCTGCATCATCGCGTACTCGATGCCGTTGTGGACCATCTTGGCGAAGTGGCCGGCGCCGGCGCTGCCGGCGTGCACGTCGCCGAACTCGCCCTCGGGCTTGAGGGCGTCGAAGACCGGCTTGACGCGGGCGACGTGCTCGGCGTCGCCGCCGTACATGAGGGCATAGCCGTTCTCCAGGCCCCAGACGCCGCCCGAGACGCCGCAGTCGACGAAGCCGATGCCCTTGGCGGCCAGCGCCTCGGCGTGCTTGATGTCGTCCGTCCAACGGGAGTTGCCGCCGTCGACGACGACGTCGCCGGGGGAGAGCAGCTCGGCGAGCTCGTCGACGGTCGCCTGGGTGGCGGCGCCGGCCGGGACCATCACCCAGATCACGCGCGGGCCCTGGAGCTTGGCGACGAGTTCCTGCAGGCTCTCGACGTCGGAGACGTCCGGGTTGCGGTCGTAGCCGATGACGGTGTGGCCGGCGCGGCGAATCCGCTCGCGCATGTTGCCGCCCATCTTGCCGAGACCGATGAGGCCGAGCTCCATGACCAAGTCCTTACCTGTGGTGACGTGCCTGCCGGCGGCGCCGTTGCCGCACTCCTTGAGCCTACGCGCTGGATTCGGAGCGGCCGCCTGGAGCCGGGCCGACCGGGGGAGACGCGCACAGGCTGTGCACAGGGGTTGTGCACAGCCTGTGGGCGACGGTGTGGACCGTGGTCGTCCGGGTGTTGCCGAGCTCGCTGGACTCTCGCCGGACTCTCGCCGGAAGCGGCCGGGATCAGCCGGAGAGGCGGACCGGCATGATCAGGTACTGGTAGGCCTTGTCCTCCTCGGCGTCCACCGCCGCCTTGCCGCTGAGCAGCGCCGGCTTGGTCGGGGTGGTGAAGCTGAGCTGGGCGAAGGGGGAGTCGATGGCCTTGAGGCCCTCCTCCAGGTAGCCCGGGTTGAAGGCGATCGAGATGTCGTCGCCCTCGAGGTCGGCGTCGATCCGCTCGGTGGCCTGGGCGTCGTCGCCCGAGCCGGCCTCCAGCGTCAGCACGCCCTGCTCGAAGCTGAGCCGGACGGGCGTGTTGCGCTCGGCGACCAGCGAGACGCGCTTGAGCGCCTCCAGGAAGGGCTGGGTCTGGATCGCGGCGACGGCGCTGAACTCCGTCGGGAACAGGCTGCGGAACTTGGGGAACTCGCCCTCCAGCAGCCGGGTGGTGGTGCGGCGGCCGGCGCCCTCGAAGCCGATCAGGCCCTCGCCCGCGCCGCCCGAGGAGAGGGCGATGGAGACGTTGTCGCCGCTGCCGAGGGACTTGGCGATGTCCTGCAGCGTCTTGGCGGGCACCAGGGCGACGGCGGAGATGTCCGCCTGCTCGGGCTTCCACAGCAGCTCGCGGACGGCGAAGCGGTAGCGGTCGGTCGCGGCCAGGGTGATCTTGTCGCCCTCGATCTCCACGCGCACACCGGTGAGCACCGGCAGGGTGTCGTCACGGCCGGCGGCCACGGCGGCCTGGCTGACGGCGGAGGCGAAGACGTCGCCCGAGACGGTGCCGGTGGCGGTCGGCATCTGGGGCAGGGCCGGGTACTCGTCCACGGGCAGGGTGGGGAGGGTGAACCGGGAGCTGCCGCAGACGACGCTGACCCGCTGGCCGTCGGTGGAGATCTCCACAGGCCTGTTGGGGAGGTTGCGCGAGATGTCGTTGAGCAGGCGGCCGGAGACCAGGACGGTGCCGGCCTCCTCGATGTCCGCCTCCAGCTCGACCCGGGCCGAGACCTCGTAGTCGAAGCCGGACAGGGCCAGGCTGCCGTCCTGCGCCGTCAGCAGCAGGCCGGCCAGCACCGGCACCGGCGGCCGTGCCGGGAGGCTGCGAGCAGCCCAGGCCACCGCCTCCGCGAGGACGTCACGCTCCACCCGGAACTTCACCGGTAACCGCCTCCTGGATCGAGCGCTCCCGCTCGCAGTCTGGTTCGTCTGATCTTGATCGTCGGTTCGACTGTCCACCGAGCGATGCCACTCCGCTTCCAGTCTGCAGAGGACAGTCTGACGTACTCCGCCGACAGACGGGGCAGACGGGCGGAAGCGAGCCGAACAGATGTCGGGGCGCGGTTGTCCACAGATTTCGGGCCCACCCACCTTGAAACCAAGTTCTCGGTCTATCTGTGTAGCGGTAGTAGTAGGGCCTGTGGAAACCGTGGATAACCCCGTTTTCGCAGGTCAGGGCCCGGATTTTGTCCACATCGGGTGTGGACGGCGCCTGTGGACGGACAGGGCCCGCTGTGGACGACCGAGCGTTACCCACAGGCCACGCCGGGTATCCACAGGTTATCCCCAGCTCTGTCCCCAGATCCGGGCCCGGTTATCCACCGGGGTCGGTCAACTTTGCGTGACGCCTTTCACACCTGGGCATGAACGCCGCCCCAAGGTTGTCGAACTGTGGACGCCGCTGTGGACAAGCTGGGGATAACCACCCTCACCCTGGGGACAACCGGTGGATAACCCGGACGGCCCATTGGCGGCCCGTCAATTGTCCACACCCTGTGGATAACCGTTGTGCACAAGTCCACAGGCACCTGACCTGCGCGGAAGAGCGTAGCGGCGCCGGGCCTGTGGACGAATTCTGGATAACTTCCGGTCCTGTGGCCTGTGGATGGTGGAGAAGGCCCCGAACCTGTGGACAACGGCCGTTCGCGCCCCGGGTTTTCGAATCACCGGTCAGTTGTTCGGCGCGGCCTGTGGATCGACCCTGGTTTTGGATCGACGCAGCGCCCGTCGGGGAGATCCCTGCCCCGGAGGACCGCCGTACACACCTGCGGAGGCGTTCCGGAAGCGCGAAAAGGGCGTCAGGATCGCTCCTGACGCCCTTTTCGGCCACGCGGTGGCCGAAGGCTAGCTCTTGATGCGGTTGGTGAGTTCGGTGACCTGGTTGTAGATCGAGCGCCGCTCCGCCATCAGCGAGCGGATCTTGCGGTCCGCGTGCATGACCGTGGTGTGGTCGCGGCCGCCGAACTGCGCGCCGATCTTGGGCAGCGAGAGGTCGGTGAGCTCCCGGCAGAGGTACATGGCGATCTGACGTGCCGTCACCAGCACGCGGCTGCGCGAGGATCCGCACAGGTCGTCCACGCCGAGCCCGAAGTAGGCGGCGGTCTGCTGCATGATGACCTGCGCGGTGATCTCCGGGCCGGCGTCCTCGTCCCCGCCCGGGATCAGGTCCTTGAGGACGATTCCCGCCAACTCCAGGTCCACGGGCGCCCTGTTGAGGTTGGCGAAGGCGGTGACGCGGATCAGCGCGCCCTCCAACTCCCGGATGTTGCGGGTGATCCGGGAGGCGATGAACTCCAACACGTCGGCGGGGGCGTTGAGTTGCTCCTGGATCGCCTTCTTGCGGAGGATCGCGATCCGGGTCTCCAGCTCCGGCGGGGTGACGTCGGTGATCAGCCCCCACTCGAAGCGGTTGCGCAGCCGGTCCTCCAGCGTGGTCAGCAGCTTGGGCGGTCGGTCCGAGGACAGCACGATCTGCTTGTTCGCGTTGTGGAGGGTGTTGAAGGTGTGGAAGAACTCCTCCTGCGTGGACTCCTTGCTCGCGAGGAACTGGATGTCGTCCACGAGCAGGATGTCCATGTCCCGGTAGCGGCGGCGGAAGGTGTCCGCCTTGCCGTCCCGGATGGAGTTGATGAACTCGTTGGTGAACTCCTCGGAGGACACGTACCGCACCCGGGTGCCCGGGAAGAGGCTGCGGGAGTAGTGCCCGATGGCGTGCAGCAGGTGGGTCTTGCCCAGCCCGGACTCGCCGTAGATGAAGAGCGGGTTGTACGCCTTGGCCGGGGCCTCGGCGACGGCCACCGCCGCCGCGTGCGCGAAGCGGTTGCTCGCGCCGATGACGAAGGTGTCGAAGAGGTACTTGGGGTTCAGCCGTGCGGCGGGCTCGTCCTTGCGGGAGCCGCCGGCCGGGGGAGCGCCGGGCGGGGCGGGCACCCCGGGAACGCCGGGGCGCTCCGGGGCGTGCTCGGCGGGGGCCTTCTCGACCGGGCGCCCGCCTGTGGGGCGGGAGCCGGGGGCCCGGCGGCCGGCGCCGGTGCGGGGGTGCTCGTTCGGGCCGGGGCCGTACGCGCCGCCGAACAGGTCGCCCTGGGTGGTCGAGGGCGGGCTCGGGACGGGCCGCTGCGCCGGGCGGGGCGAGGGCTCCTCGGGCTCGTGGTACTGCGGCTGCTGGTCCTGGTACGGAGCGGGCTGCTCCTGGTAGCCGGGCCAGGGCTGGGCGGGCCGGCCGCCGCCGTACGGCCCGGGGCGCTGCTCGTAGCCGCCGCTCTCGTAGCGCGGGCGCTCGTAGTCCTGCTCGTACGGCTGCTGGTAGCCGCCGGGGCCTCCGTAGCCGTTGTGCCCGCCGTGGCCGCCGAGGTCCTCCTCGGCCGGGCCGGGGTACGGCTCGACGGGGGCCTGGGGGGCGGAGGGCGCGGGGGTGGTGGGCACGGCGTCGGCGTCGACCATGACGGCGATGCGCACCGGGCGGCTCAGCTCGTCGCTGAGCGCCTCGGTCAGCTGCGGCAGCAGCCGGCCCTCCAGCACCTGCTTGGCCCGCTCGTTCGGGGTCGCCAGCAGGGCGGTGTCGTGCATCATCCACATCGGCTGGGTGCGCTGCACCCACTGCTTGTCCATCTCCCCGATATCCGGGTCGTTGACCAGCCGCTCGACGACCCTCGCCCAGACCGGGACGAGGTCGCTGTTGATCTCAGCCACTGGTGCACGCTTTCCGATGAACAAACCAGACAAGTCCTGCAACGGTAGTCAGCGAACAGAGACGGATCAAGTCGTTGTCCACAGGCTGTGGGTAAGCGGCCCGGGTCGGGCTGGTTTGACCCTTGCCTGCTGTCCCGCGTACCGTAACCAGGTCGAGTTGTCGATGGCCGCTGCCGCATGTCCGCGGGTCCACCCGCTCCATAGGGCGCGCAGCACGGGCGCCGTGGATTGCCCCGAACCCCAGCCGAACT
Organism: Kitasatospora sp. NPDC101183; assembly: GCF_044767945.1. Classification (NCBI taxonomy): domain Bacteria; kingdom Bacillati; phylum Actinomycetota; class Actinomycetes; order Kitasatosporales; family Streptomycetaceae; genus Kitasatospora; species Kitasatospora sp. NPDC101183. Next base: position 44,166 of record NZ_JBIWOW010000008.1, read on the forward strand.
GGGGAGATGGGCCGATTTCCGAATTCAGGGGAGATCACGCGGACGCACGGTGACGGCCAAGCGACCCCCCGTCATCCTACGATTCACCTCAGGAGCCCCCGAGTGAGCAAGCGCACCTTCCAGCCGAACAACCGCCGTCGCGCGAAGACCCACGGCTTCCGTCTGCGTATGCGTACCCGTGCCGGCCGCGCCATCCTGGCCGCCCGCCGTGGCAAGGGCCGCGCCGCCCTGTCCGCCTGATCCACAACGCCAAGGGTCTGTTGTGCTGCCCTCCGAGAATCGGCTGCGGCGGCGCCAGGACTTCGCGACCGCGGTCAAACGCGGCCGCCGGGCCGGCCGGCCCCTGTTGGTCGTCCATCTCAGTAGAGAGGACGATCCCCGGCAGGGGCAGGCCGACCGGACGAGCGACATCCGCCCGCACGTCGCCGAGGGGACTCCTTCGGCGCGTGCGGGTTTCGTCGTGAGCAAGGCCGTCGGCCCAGCGGTCGTCCGTAACCTGGTCAAGCGCCGGTTGCGTCACCTCGTCCGTGATCGCCTGTCCCGGCTGCCCGCCGGTAGCCTGATAGTGGTGCGTGCGCTGCCCCCGGCCGCGTCCGCCTCGTACCAGGACCTCGAACGGGACCTGGACGCGGCGCTCAAGCGGTTGCTGCGGGCGGAGCCCACCGCCGCGGCGCCGACGGGAGCAGGGCGATGAAGTACCTGCTGATGGGTCTGATCAGGGTCTACCAGTGGACGATCAGCCCACTGCTCGGTCCGGTCTGCCGCTACTACCCGTCCTGTTCCCACTACGGCTACGAGGCCGTGAGGGTGCACGGGGCGATCAAGGGCGGCGGTCTGACCGCGTGGCGCATCCTGCGCTGCAATCCGTGGACGCCCGGCGGGGTGGACCATGTACCGCCGCGCAAGCACCCGGTGTGGCACCGCCGGCTGCGCGATCTGCTGAGCCCCAAGAGCGGGACCGCCGAGCCGGAGCCGGTGGCGAAGCCCGATGCCAAGGAGTCTGACCGGTGACCTTCGGTTTTCTGAGTCCCCTCTACACGGCGGTGTCCTGGATCATCGTCCAGTTCCACTCGCTGTACAGCCACGTCTTCGATCCGAACGGCGGCTGGGCCTGGGGGCTGTCCATCGCCTCGATGGTGGTCGTCATCCGGATCTGCCTGATCCCGCTCTTCGTGAAGCAGATCAAGGCGACCCGCGCCATGCAGGCGATCCAGCCGAAGATGAAGGCGATCCAGGAGCGCTACAAGAGCGACAAGCAGCGCCAGTCCGAAGAGATGATGAAGCTGTACAAGGAGGCGGGCACCAACCCGTTCTCCAGCTGCCTTCCCATCATCGTGCAGGCGCCCTTCTTCACGGCCCTCTACGGGGTACTGGCCTCCGTCGCCAATGACAAGAAGATCGGGGTCATCGACCAGAGCCTGCTGGAGAGCGCCAAGCAGGCCCACATCTTCGGCGCGCCGCTGTCGGCCAAGTTCGTCGGCTCCGACAGCCTGAACGTCCAGATCGTCACCGCGGTGATGATCATCCTGATGTCGCTGTCGCAGTTCATCACCCAGCGCCAGCTGATGACCAAGAACGTCGACCTCACGGTCAAGACGCCGTTCATGCAGCAGCAGAAGATGCTGATGTACGTCTTCCCGATCATGTTCGCCGTCATGGGCATCAACTTCCCGGTCGGTGTCCTGGTCTACTGGCTGACCACCAACGTCTGGACCATGGGCCAGCAGCTGATCGTCATCCACAACAACCCGACCCCCGGCAGCCACGCCTTCCAGCAGCGCCAGGAGCGCCTGAAGAAGACCGGCCGGCTCCGCGCGGACGGTACGGAGATCAAGGGCGCGCTCTGGGGCATGCTGCCCCCGTCCAAGACGGCGCTGGCCGAGGCGGCCTCCGCCGCCGCCGTGGTCGAGGAGTCGGTGCGGGCCAACCGCCAGCAACCGCGTCGGCAGACCAAGGCCCAGCGCCAGCAGGGCGGTGCCGCGCACACGGCCGAGACCGACGAGGGCGCCGAGGCCGAGCAGCCGGTGGAGGACGCCGTCCCGGCGGACTCCGGCACCAAGCCCACGGCGGCCAAGCAGACCGCGGCCAAGCCCGGCGGTACCAGGCAGGGCACCCGCCAGCAGCCCAAGCGCGGCGGCGGCGGTGGCCAGCGGCCGAAGAGGAAGTCCTGACGGGCCCGAGGCCCGTCCCGGCAGCCCCGAAGAGCTTCGTTCCCGGCCCGTCCGACGGGCCCAACTCCGAAGGAGTCCATCAGTGACGGAAGGCACCACCTCCGCCGTCGAGGCCGAGGCCGCCGCCAGCGCCGACCAGAGCATCGTCGCCCGCCTGGAGCAGGAGGGCGACATCGCGGCGGACTACCTGGAGGGTCTGCTCGACATCGCGGACCTCGACGGCGACATCGACATGGACGTCGAGGGCGACCGCGCCCTGGTGTCCATCGTCGGTGACGGCAACGACCGTACGCTGCAGCGTCTCGTCGGCCAGGACGGCGAGGTGCTGGAGGCCCTCCAGGAACTGACCCGCTTGGCCGTGCACCGGGAGACCGGTGAGCGCAGCCGCCTCATGCTGGACATCGCGGGCTTCCGGGCGCGCAAGCGCTCCGAGCTGGCCGTGCTCGGGGCCAAGGCCGCGGAGCAGGCGAAGAGCTCGGGTGAGCAGGTCAAGCTGCAGCCGATGACGCCGTTCGAGCGCAAGGTCGTGCACGACGCCGTCGCGGCGGCCGGGCTGCGCAGCGAGTCCGAGGGCGAAGAGCCCCAGCGGTTCGTGGTCGTGCTGCCGGCCTGACGGTCGGCAGGTCGACGGCCGGTCGCCGCGGAGGCGGCCGGACGGGCTTCACCGGACGCGACCCCGTCCGCCTCGTGCGGGCGGGGTCGTCGTCCCTTCCGCGGGGCGTGGCGTCCGGCGGCGATGTTTCACGTGAAACAGTGCGATGAGCGGGTCGAAGGGCGATCCGGGGAGCGGAGAGGTCGAGATGGACACGGACAACGCGGCTGCCGGCCGTCCAGGGGCGGCTGACGCGAATCCGGCCGCCGAGGAGCCGACCGCGCAGGAGCGGGACGTCGTGGCGCCCGAGGTGGACGTCCGGGCCGAGGCGCCGGCCGCCGCCCGGGAGGTGTTCGGGGACCGGTTCGAGGCCGCCGTCCGCTACACCGAGCTGCTGGCCACCGCCGGGGTGTCGCGCGGGCTGATCGGGCCGCGCGAGGTGCCCCGGCTCTGGGACCGGCACGTGCTCAACTGCGCGGTGCTGGCCGAGCTGCTGCCCTCCGGGACGACCCTGTGCGACGTGGGCTCCGGCGCGGGCCTGCCGGGCATCCCGGTGGCGCTGGCCCGGCCGGACGTCTCGGTGACGCTGCTGGAGCCGCTGCTGCGCCGGACCACCTTCCTGGAGGAGGTCGTCCGGGAGCTCGGGCTGGAGAACGTCACGGTGCTGCGCGGCCGGGCCGAGGAGATGGTCGGCAAGCTCGCGGTGGACGTGGTGACGGCCCGCGCGGTGGCGCCGCTGGACCGGCTGGCGGGCTGGGGCATGCCGCTGCTGCGTCCGCACGGGCAGATGCTGGCGCTCAAGGGCGACAGCGCGGAGCAGGAACTCGCGGACTCCCGGGCCGGGCTGGCGAAGCTGGGCGCGGTCGAGTCCTCGGTGATCTCGGTCGGCGAGGGCACACTGGAGACCTCGACCCGGGTGATCCAGGTCAAGGCGGGGGAGAGCCCCGGCGGGGTGAAGGCGGCGACCCGACGGGCCAAGGCCGCCAGGGCCGGACGCGCCGCGGGTGCCCGCGTGACCGGTGGCGACCGCGGCCGTGGCCGTGGCGGGCGCCGAACCCGCTGATCGAGCGCTCCGACGACGGGCGGACGGACCTCCTGGGCGGGGGACCGTCCGCCCGTCGTCTTTCAGGTGACGGGAGGGCCGCCGTCCGACCACCGGAGTGTCGCAACGTCAGATTTCCGGCATAGCGGGCATGGTGTTCCACGTGAAACGTCGCTCGTTGCTCTCCGGAATCCTCGCCCGCGGCCGGGCTGCGACTGTTGCCGCTCCCGTTCCACGTGAAACACTGACCACCATGCAGGACTCGGAGACCGTCGACCAGATCGACGACACGCCCATCGCGCGGGCTGCCCAGGCTGCGGTTCAGGCGATCGGACGGGCGGGGGAGGGCCTTCCCCGCCCCGCCGCCACCCGGGTGATGGTGGTCGCCAACCAGAAGGGCGGGGTGGGCAAGACCACCACCACCGTCAACATGGCCGCCTCGCTCGCGATGCACGGACTGCGCGTCCTGGTCGTCGACCTCGACCCGCAGGGGAACGCCTCCACCGCCCTCGGCATCGACCACCACGCCGAGGTGCCCTCCATCTACGACGTCCTGGTCGAGGGCAAGCCCCTGGCCGACGTGGTCCAGCCGGTGCGGGACGTCGAGGGGCTGTTCTGCGTCCCCGCGACCATCGACCTCGCCGGCGCGGAGATCGAGCTGGTCTCCATGGTGGCCCGCGAGAGCCGGCTGCAGCGCGCGATCGCCGCCTACGAGCAGCCGCTGGACTACGTCCTGATCGACTGTCCGCCCTCGCTGGGCCTGTTGACGGTCAACGCCCTGGTCGCCGGCCAGGAGGTGCTGATCCCGATCCAGTGCGAGTACTACGCGCTGGAGGGCCTCGGCCAACTGCTGCGCAACGTCGACCTGGTGCGCGCGCACCTCAACTCCACGCTGCACGTCTCGACCATCCTGCTCACCATGTACGACGCCCGGACCCGGCTGGCCGCCCAGGTCGCCGAGGAGGTCCGGACCCACTTCCAGGCCGAGGTGCTGAGCACGGCGATCCCGCGCTCGGTCCGCATCTCGGAGGCGCCCAGCTACGGGCAGACGGTGCTCACCTACGACCCGGGCTCGACCGGGGCGCTCTCCTACCTGGAGGCCGCCCGCGAGCTGGCGCTGCGTGCGGTGGGCCCGAACGGTTCGCTGGTGGGCCAGCAGCGGGACGGCAGCGGTACGACGGCGGTACGGGGCACCGAGCCCCGGTGGCACGGCACGACGGAGGGTCAGCAGTGAGTGGTGGTCGCAGGGGTCTGGGACGAGGGCTCGGGGCGTTGATCGGCCCGGCCACGCCGGCCGACGGCGGGGCGGCGCGGTCCGCCACGGCTCCGTCCGCGCCGGCCTCGGTGGTGGCGACCGCGACGACGTCGCCGGCCGCGCTGCCGGTGCTGCCGGGCGGTCGGGGCACGGTGGCGGCACGGGCGGCGGGCAAGCGGCCGGTGCAGCCGAAGCCCGAGCCCACCGCCTTCTTCGCGGAGCTGCCGCTGGACTCGATCGAGCCCAACCCCCGGCAGCCCCGTGAGGTCTTCGACGACGACAAGCTGGCCGAGCTGGTCGCCTCGATCAAGGAGGTCGGTCTGCTCCAGCCGGTCGTGGTGCGCCAGACCGGGCCGGAGAAGTTCGAACTGATCATGGGTGAGCGCCGCTGGCGCGCCTCCCGCGAGGCCGGGCTGGAGCTGATCCCGGCGATCGTCCGGGCCACCGAGGACGACAAGCTCCTCCTGGACGCCCTGCTGGAGAACCTGCACCGCGCCGAGCTGAACGCGCTGGAGGAGGCGGCCGCCTACGACCAGTTGCTGCGGGACTTCTCCTGCACCCAGGAGGAACTGGCCGACCGGGTCGGCCGCTCGCGCCCGCACGTGACCAACACCCTGCGGCTGCTCAAGCTCCCGCCGGCCGTCCAGACCAGGGTCGCCGCCGGCACGATCTCCGCCGGTCACGCCAAGGCGCTCTGCAGTCTGAGTGATCCGGGGGACCAGGAGAAGCTGGCGGCCCGGATCAACCGCGAGGGTCTCTCGGTGCGGACGGTCGAGGAGATCGTCCAGATGATGAACGGGGAAGAGCCCAAGAAGAAGCGCCCGGCGCCGAAGGCGGGTGCCCGGATCAGCCCGGCCTTCAACGAGCTGGCGACCAGGCTCTCGGACCGCTTCGACACCGTGGTCAAGGTCGAGGTGTCGCAGCGCGGTGGCAAGCTCGGCAAGGGCAAGGTCGTCCTGGAGTTCGCGTCGGTGGAGGACCTGAACCGCATCCTGGACAGCGTGGCTCCGGGCGAGGACGGCCTCCGGCTGTCGCAGGGCTGAGCCGGGAACGGCCGCCGCATTGGGCATAGCCGATGGGTGCATGCTTCCGCGTGAACGTGTTTCACGTGGAACATGCACCCATCGGTGTTTGTCGGCCCGTGCTCGATCACGGCGGCTCGACTGTGAGGTGGAGGAGGTGAACGGGGCATGGGACGCCGGGTCGCGCCGCTGACGCTGGACAACCTCGCCGACCTGCCGACGACCTGCCGCTCCTGCGTGTTCTGGGAGCTGGACCCGGTCAGCGGGAGGGCGGCGGTGGAGTCGGGGAAGTCGGAGGCGGAGAAGGAGGGGTGGATCTCCGCCGTCCTGCTGGAGTGGGGCTCCTGCGGCCGGATCGTCTACGTGGACGACCGGCCCGCCGGCTTCGTGCTGTACGCCCCGCCCGCGTACGTGCCCCGGTCGCAGTCCTTCCCGACGAGTCCGGTCTCGCCGGACGCCGTTCAGCTGATGATCAGCCGGGTGCTCCCGGGCTTCCAGGGGCAGGGCCTCGGCCGGGTGCTGGTGCAGACCGTGGCCAAGGACCTCGTCGGGCGCGGGGTGCGGGCGATCGAGGCCTTCGGTTCGGTCGGGCGGGTGCCGATCAGCTGCGTGGTGCCGGCCGACCACCTGCTGGCGGTCGGCTTCAAGACCGTCCGGCCGCATCCGCGCTACCCCCGGCTGCGGCTGGAGGCGCGCTCCACGCTCTCCTGGCGCGGGGACATGGAGGGCGCGCTGGAGCGGCTGCTCGGCGGGGGCCGCAAGGAGCCGGCGCTGCGGCCGTTCTGAGGCGGCTGCAACGGCTGCAACGAAGGAGGCGGGGCTCCCCCATGGGGGAGCCCCGCCTCCTTCGCGGTCGACGAGCGGTCGACGAGCGGTGGCCTAGAAGAGGCCGTCCAGCTCGCGCAGCAGCGCGGCCTTCGGCCGGGCGCCGGTGATCTGCTTCACGGGCTGGCCGCCCTTGTACAGGATCAGGGTCGGGATGGAGATGACGTTGTACTCGGCGGCGGTCACCTGGTTGGCGTCCACGTCGAGCTTGGCGATGGTCAGCTTGTCGCCGTGCTCGGCCGCGATGTCCTCCAGGACCGGGGCGACCTGGCGGCACGGGCCGCACCAGGTGGCCCAGAAGTCGACCAGGACGGGCTTGTCGCTCTCCAGGACCTCGGCTGCGAAATTCGCGTCGGTGACGGTGATGGTGGCGCCGGCCACGGGAACTCCTCGGGTAGGGCGGAGGGGGGTGCTGCCAGGAGAACAACGCGGGGGGTCGTGGTGTTTCCGCCTGGCGGTGGGGGTGTTCCACGTGGAACACCCCCGAGGGGGAGGAGGGTCAGACCGTCACGGTGGCGGCGGCCTTGGCCTCCAGGTCGTCCAGCGAGGCGAGGTAGCGCTCGGCGTCCAGCGCGGAGGAGCAGCCGGTGCCGGCGGCGGTGATCGCCTGGCGGTAGGTGTGGTCCACGACGTCGCCCGCGGCGAAGACGCCGGGGATGTTGGTGCGCGTCGAGGGGGACTCGACCTTGAGGTAGCCCTCGCCGTCGAGGTCCAGCTGGCCCTTGAACAGCTCGGTGCGCGGGTCGTGGCCGATCGCGATGAACAGGCCGGTGACGTCGAGCTCGCGGGTCTCGCCGGTGTTCGTGTCGCGCAGGGTGACGCCGCTCAGCTTCGGGTCGCCGTGGATGGCCTCGACGGCGCTGTTCCACTCGAAGCGGATCTTCGGGTCGGCGAAGGCGCGCTCCTGCATCGCCTTGGAGGCGCGCAGGGAGTCCCGGCGGTGGATGATCGTGACGCTCTTGGCGAAGCGCGACAGGAAGGTCGCCTCCTCCAGGGCCGTGTCGCCGCCGCCGACCACCGCGATGTCCTGGTCGCGGAAGAAGAAGCCGTCGCAGGTGGCGCACCAGGAGACGCCGCGGCCGGAGAGCTTGTCCTCGTTGGGCAGGCCGAGCTTGCGGTGCTGCGAGCCGGTGGTGACGATCACGGCGCGGGCCTTGTGGACGTTGCCCTCGGAGTCGGTCACGGTCTTCACGTCGCCCGTGAGGTCGACGGAGACGATGTCGTCCGGCACGAGCTCGGCACCGAACTTCTCGGCCTGCGCCCGCATGTTGTCCATCAGCTCGGGGCCCATGATGCCGTCCCGGAAGCCCGGGAAGTTCTCGACCTCGGTGGTGTTCATCAGCGCGCCACCCGCGGTGACGGCCCCCTCGAACACCAGCGGCTTGAGGGAGGCACGGGCCGTGTAGAGCGCAGCCGTGTACCCGGCCGGGCCGGAACCGATGATGATCACGTTACGGACGTCGCTCACTGCTTCTCCTGGTTCGCATCGCGACCCGCGTTTGCTGCGGGGAGGGCGGTCCTGCTCCGCCGCCCGGGACAACGACTGACCAGTCTCCCGCATTCCCAGGCGGATCAGTACCAGGTGCCCGAACTTCGGGAGCGTCGCGCCGCCGCCGTCGTCGATCGCACGGGTCCGGGAGGTCTCGTCAGTGGACTGCGACCGTCCGGTGCAGGAGGACGGGGCCGCAGCCGGGGGCGCGCAGGTAGACCTCGGCGTGGGACCGGTCCCCGGGGGAGGGATACACCAGTACCTCGACGGGGGCGCCCTCGTAGCTGCCCCGGTCGGTGGCCAGCGGCACCCCGGTGGCGGGCGCGGGGCAGGCCGAGGGGTCGGTGGAGGCACCGCTGGACGGGCCGGTGGACGGGCCGGTGGCGGGCGAGCCCAGGGCGGGCTGCTCGGGGCGGCCCTCCGCGGGCTGGGCGGCGGAGGGACGCAGGCCGGGCTCGGCGGGGGGCTGGGGCGTGCCGGAGCGGGCCAGCAACTGCTGCACCTGGCTCGTGAGTTGGTCCTCGCGGTAGACGGTGGCTCCGCCGGACTGGTCGGGCTTGGCGGCTGCGGTGGCCTTGGCGGCCGAGCCCGCCGCGCTGGTCGCCGTCCGGTCGGAGTCGTGCAGTACCAGGGAGGCGGTCAGGCCGACGGCGGCCAGCGCGGCCGCCGTACCGGCCAGCAGGCCGAGCCGGCGCCGCCAGGGCCGCCGGGAGCGGCCGGGGCCGGTGCCGGAGGCCGCGGGGCGGGCCGACGGGGCGGTGGGCGGGGCGGCGAGCGGGGCGGTGGGCGGGGCGGCGAGCGGCCGGGGGGTGGTCGAGGGTGCGGGCGTGGCGGGGGTGGCCGCCGCCTCGGCGGCGAGCGCCGCGTCCAGCCGGGCGGCGACGTCGGCGGGCATCGGCGGGGCCTCGACGGCGCCGAGGAGGTCCCGCACCTCGGCGAGCGCCTCGACGGTCTCACGGCACTCGTCGCAGCCGTCCAGGTGCCGCCACAGCGCCTCGGCGGCCTCGTCGGGCTCGACCAGCCCCTCGGCGAGGTCGGCCAGGTCGTCGACGCCGGGGTGGGCGTCGGCGGGTTCGGGGGAGGAGAGGGGGGCGCTCATCGCGGGCTCGCGTCTCCTTCCAGAATCGTCCGGCCGGTGTTCGGGCCTGTTCCTGTGACGGTGCGGGGGCCGCCCGGGTTCCCCCGGGCGCCCGGCCGCGGTGGCGGTGTTCCACGTGGAACATCCGGCCCGTCCGCCTCCGCGGCCCCGTCCGAGGGCTCCCGCAGGTGCCGTACGAGCGGCAGCAGCCGGGCCCGGCCCCGGGCGCAGCGGCTCTTCACGGTGCCGACCGGGACGCCCAGCATCTCGGCCGCCTCGGCCACCGGGTAGCCCTGCATGTCGACCAGGACCAGCGCGGCCCGCTGCTCGGCGGTCAGCTCGGCGAGCGCCGCCGTCAGCTCGCGCTGAACCTCGGCCCGCTCCACCGGGGAGTCGGCCGGTTCGGAGGAGCCGACCAGGGCGTCCAGCCGTCGCGGGTCCTCGTCCAGCGGCGTGGTGCGGCGGCTGGCGCTGCGCCGGGCGCGGTCCAGGCAGGCGTTGACGACGATCCGGTGCAGCCAGGTCGTGACGGCCGAGCGGCCCTCGAAACGGGGCGCCGCCCGGAAGGCGGACACCAGGGCGTCCTGGAGGGCGTCGGCGGCCTCCTCGCGGTCGCCCAGGGTGCGCAGGGCGACGGCCCAGAGCCGGTCGCGGTGGCGGTTCACCAGCTGCCCGAAGGCGTCCGGGTCGCCGGCGACGTGCCGGGCGAGCAGCGTCGCGTCGTCCTCCGCCACGGTCACCCCTCGTCTGTCGTGTTCCTGTGCGCGCGGGCGTCCGGTCAGCCGAAGACCTTGACCTCGTTGACCTGTCCGCGGAACCCGCCGGCGCCAGACGTATCCTTCGGCAGGCTGGTCAGCCAGATCAAGACGTAACGCGTGACCGTCGGTGTGCCGGTGGTGAAGTCGATCGTGCTGTTGGTCTGCTTGTCCAGGACGGTGAAGGCCGTGGGCGGGGCGCCCATCGGGTTGGCGGCCGCCTGGGCGTTGGGCACGCGCAGCTCGGCCGTGTGGACCCCGCCGAACTGGACGTTGACCGAGCTGACGGCCTGGGCCGTGCCGAGGTCGATCAGCAGGCCGGTGCCCTCCTTGGGCAGCGGCTTGGGGCCGAAGGGGTCGACGTAGCTCTTGGTCACCCACGAGGTGTTCGGGTCGCCGTCGAAGACCTTGGGGAGGAGGTAGACGGACTCCGGCGAGTCGCCCTGCGGGTTGTAGGAGAGGGCTTCCTTGATCTGGATCGGCACCGGGACGTGCGGGGCGGTGTTCTGCGGCGTCGGTGCGGTGCCGGTGATCGAGGTCTGCGGCGCCGCGACGGCCTGCCCGCTGGTGCGCAGGTGGCCGACGAACTGCCAGGAGGCGACACCGATCGCGCCCAGTGCGACCGTCCAGGCCGTGGCCTTGACGGCCCGCCGCAGCCGCCGACGGGTGCGCCGGGCGGCGGTCGGGCGGGAAGTGGCGGGCAGCGGGGCGACGGCCGGGTCGGCGACCCGGGTCGGGTTGGGCGCGGTGGGCAGCGCGTGGGTGTTGTGCCGGGGCGGGGCCGGGAAGGCGGGCAGCTCGGGTTCGGGTCGGCGGATGCGGGGCATCCGGGCGATCACCCGGGCGAGCTCCTCCGGGGTGGTGATCGGCTCGGCGTGGTGCGGCGGGTTGTCGAACAGGGCGCGCGCGGCGAGCTCCGACAGGCCCTTGTGGACCCCGGCGCGGATCTGGTCCGGCGCGGCGTTCTGAAGGTCCTTCGGCAGGCCCTTGAGGTCGTAGCGGTCCTCGGGGTACGGCCAGCGGTGGGTGAGCGCGGCGTAGAGCAGGGTGCCGATCGCCCGGGTGTCGGCGCGGGCCGCGTCCTCCTCGGTGTCCTCGGCGGGCAGCCCGCGCAGCGCGGCGTCCACGGCGATGCCGTTGATCCGGTACTGGCCGCTGTCGGTGCGCAGCACGCAGCGCGGGGTCAGCCGCAGGTGGGCCTGGCCGCGCCGGTGGGCGGCGGCGACGGCGTCGGTGACCTGGCGGACCATCTGGTACGCCTCGTGCGGCTCCATCGGGCCGTTGGCGAGCAGCCGGGCGAGGTCGGAGGCGTGCGGCAGCCACTCGCGGACGACGTAGACCAGCTCGCCCTCCTGCACCGCGTCCAGCACCTGGACGAAGCGGGGGTCGCCGAGCAGGGCGGCGGACTTGGCGGCGGCCAGGACCTTGCGGGCCCGCTGGTGGCCGGAGGCCATCAGGTGGACGCCCACGGCGCGGCGGAGCTTCTCGTCGACGGCGCGCCAGCTGCTGAAGGTCTCGGTCTGGGAGATGCACTCCTCCAGCCGGTACCGGTTGCCGATCTTGTCGCCGCTGTGCCGCATCGGGGCGGGGAGGGTGCGCGGCAGGGTGGCGGTGTCGCGCGGGTCCAGGGTGGGCTGCGGGTCGGTGGGGCGCCGCTCGGGGCGGCCGGCGGCCTGGGTGGCGGCGGGCTTCTTCCGGGGGGTGCCGGCGGCGAGTTCGGCGGCGATCTCGCGGACGGAGAGCGGGGCGGTGATCTCGGAGGTCTCCTCGCTGCCGGAGGCCTTCCCGTCCTGTTCGGCGTCGTCCTCGGCGCCCTCCTCGGAGGAGCCGTCGGACGCGTTCTCGGACGCTCCGTCGGAGGGGCCGTCCGAAGGGTCGTCGGAGGCGTCCTCACCGGCGGGCCCGTCGGCGCGGTCGCGGCTGCCCGGGGCGGTCTTCCCGCCCGCGAGGTCGTCGATCGCCGCAGCCAGCGCGGCCTCGTCCGCCGCCGCGTCAGCTGCTGACGTGTCGACGACCGCCTTGGTGCCATCAGCCACCGTGGTCCTGCCTCCCCTTGTGTCGCCCCGGCCTGAGAGAGTCGCTGGAGCACGCGGGGGTTGGCCGCCCTGTGCTCCAGGACAATTGTGCCCACTCTTCTCCACCGGGTACGACCGCTGAGGGGGCCGCTCGGTTGCACGGGCGTGGAGAGATGTGGTGCAGATCCGACACCGGGCCGCCATCGGAGTCTCCACCGGGGTACGGGGGCGGGTCGGAACGGTGTTCGGCCGGACGGGCGCGGGAGCGGTCCGCTCCCGTTGACACCCGGTCAGGGTGCCCGCCCGTCCGGCCGGTGTACGGGGGTCAGCGGCCCAGTCGGCCGCGGACCATGCCCAGCATGGCGTTCAGCTCCTCGATCCGCAGCCGCTTCGCGATGAACGCGAAGACCAGCAGCTGCAGACCGCCGCCGAGGACCACCGAGCCGACGCTGCCGACCCAGCCGTCGAGCACCTGCTGGACGCCCAGGCTGACGGCCACGCCGACCGCGGCGGCCGGCACGCAGGCGAGGGCCAGGCGGCTGTAGGTCTTGCCGATGCGCTTGGTGTCCAGCCCGCCGATCCGGCGCTTCAGCTTCGGCACGGCGACCATCACTCCGACGGCATAGGCCAGGCCGTAGCCGAAGGCCATGCCGGTCACCGTCCACTGGGCCGGCAGGACCAGCCAGCAGAGCACCGAGAAGGCGGCCTGGAAGACCGCCACCCAGACGGTGTTGGTGAACGGGGTCCGGGTGTCCTCGTAGGCGTAGAAGCCGCGCAGCATCACGTACTGCGCCGAGTACGGGATCAGGCCGAGGGCGAACGCGGAGAGCATCAGGCCGACGTTGGTGGCGTTGGACAGCGTGGTCTCCCCGCCGCCGACGCCGTAGATCGACCGGCCGATGGCCGGGCCCAGCGCCAGGAACAGGAAGGCGCCCGGGACGACCGCCACGGCGGTGGTGCGCAGCCCGTACGAGATGTCGTCGCGCACCGCCCCGGCGTCCTCGTCTGCCGCCGCCCGGGAGAGCCGGGGGAGCACCGCGCTCATGATCGAGACGGTGATGACGGCCTGCGGGAGCTGCCAGATCAGCAGGGCGTTGGAGAAGGCCGCGAGACCGACGCCGCCGTGGCCGTCGCTCTCGGCGGCGCTGCCGGCCGCGGTGGCCAGCTGGGTGATGACCAGGAAGCCGGCCTGGTTGGCGAGCACGAACAGGAAGGTCCACTTGGCCAGCCGGGCGGCCTTGCCCAGGCCGTGGCCGCGCCAGTCGAAGCGCGGCTTGTAGTGGAAGCCGGCCGCCCGCAGGTACGGGATCATCGCCAGCGACTGGACGACGAGGCCGATCAGGGTGCCGAGGCCGAGCAGCCGGATGCCCTCGGGGGAGATGCTCTCGGGGGTGACCTTGGTGCCGTTGAAGCCGCCGTAGACCCAGATGTAGGCGGCGAAGGTGAAGATCACCACGACGTTGTTGAGGACCGGGGTCCACATCATCGCGCCGAACTTGCCGCGGGCGTTGAGCACCTGGCCCATCACCACGTGGATGCCCATGAAGAAGATGGTCGGCAGGCAGTACCGGGCCAGCGCCACGGTGGTGTCGGCCCGGGCCGGGTTCTCCATCATCGAGTGGGCGATCATCTGCACCAGCAGCGGGGCCCCGAGCACGGCCAGGAACACCACGCCGCCGAGGCCGACCATCACCAGGGTGAGCAGTCGGCTGGCGTAGGCGGTGCCGCCGTCTTCGTCGTTCTTCATGCTGCGCACCAGCTGCGGCACGAAGACGGCGTTGAGCGCGCCGCCGCCGATGAGGATGTACAGCAGGGTGGGCAGGGTGTTCGCGGAGTTGTACGAGTCGCCCATGGTGGCGATGCCGATGGCGCCGGCGATGACCATGGTGCGGACGAAGCCGGTGCCGCGGGAGACGAGGGTGCCGGCCGCCATGATCGCGCTGGAGTTCAGCAGCGAGGCGACCTTGCCGCCACCGCCGCCCGCCGCGGGGGCGGCCGGGGCGGGGGCCTCGGCCCGCTCCTCGGCGAGGTCGGCCAGCGGCTCGACCGCCGGGGGGACCGCGACGGCGGCCACCTGCATGGTGGCCTCCTCCTCGGACAGCGGCGGGTCGAACTCGATCGGCGGGACGAAGGGGCGCTGGTCGCCCGGACCGCCCTGGCCTGGGTGGCCGCCGTGCTGGGGCTGCCCCGGGTAGCCGACCGTCGGGGCCGCATAGGGGTTGGCCGGCGGGGCGGGCGGGGTCACGGGCGCCGGGGCGGGCTGAGGCACCGGGGGAGGCGGGGAGGCGACGGCCTCGGCCGGCCGGGCACCGCCGAACAGGGCGTCCACGCCGACGTACTCGGTGGTCTCGGTGTCCCAGGAGGAGTGCGCCGGGCCGGGCTCCCACTGCTGCGGGGGCTGCTGGGCACCGGCGCCGGCCCACTGGCCGCCGGCCGCCGGAGCCTGCTCCTGCTGCCACGGGGCCTGCAGGGGCTGCACGGCCTGGACGGGCTGCACGGGCTGGGCGTGCTGCGCCGGGGTGTCCCAGCCGGGCTGCACCGGCGGCACGGGAGGCGCGTACGGGGTCGGCCCCGGGAACGGCGCGGCCGGGACGGGCGTCGGGTACCCGCCCGCCTGCGGCGGCAGCTGCGGCGGCACGTCGTACGCGGCGGGCGGCTGCTGCGCGGCCGGGTGCCCGGCCCGCAGGCCGTACGGGTCCTGGCCGTCCTGCGGGCCCTGGTACGCGTCGGCCGCGTACGGGTCCTGGGCGTAGGTGTCCGCCACGTACCAGTCGCCGGACGGCGACTCGGCGCCCGGCCGGCTCTCGGCGCGGCCCGGCGGCCGCTCCTCGCTGCGCCCGGTCATGTCACCTCTTCGCTGTCGTGGGGGAGACCGGCCCGGCATCGCGGGTGGTCGGCGGTGTCAAGGACCAACCTTCTCATCACCGGAGGTCCGATCCCGGCCATCGGCGCCGTCGTCGTCCGGTGTCTGCGCGGGAGTCTCCTCGGAGCCGTCCCCGGTCGGGGCGTCGGGCTCGTCCCCGGCAGGCTCGGCGGGCTCGGAGGGGCCCGCGGCGTCCGGGCCGTCCGGGCCCGCCGGGCCGTCCCCGATCGGCTGGTCGCCGTCCTCGTGCGGCTGCCCGGCGCGGCGCTTGCGCTGGCGGACGAAGCGCAGCGCCGCCAGCAGCAGCAGGACGCCGGCGCCCGCGAAGACGTACAGCACGCCGTTGGTCACCGAGGTGACCTGGACGTAGAAGTGCTGCGGGTCGCCGTACGGCTGCGGGTCGGGGCCGGTGGTCCACAGCTGGGCCGTCACGGCGACCGGGCCGTTGTTGTGCGCCTCGGCCTGGTAGCGCAGGGTCACGCTCTGCGAGGCGGGGAGGACCAGCTCCACGTCCTTGCCCACCCGCAGCCGGTTGGGCTGGCCGGAGGTGAGCACCAGCTTGAGGTTGGTGACCGTCTGGGTGAGGTCGTTGCGGACGCTGACCTGGAGCTGGCCGGTGCTCCCGGCCAAGGTCACGTCGTTCTTCTGCGGCACCTTGACGGCGTCGATGAGGTCCTTGAGGTACGCCTTGACGCCCGTGCGGTAGGCCGCGCCGGTCGGGGTGTCGCCGCGCCACTGGGTGGACAGCGAGCGGACCATCGCGGCGCTGAACGGGCCGCGCACCCGCTGCGGCAGGGTGAGCACCCGCATCAGGACGTCCAGGTCGTGCTGGATGCCGTCGGTGGCGAGCAGGTCGGCGGCGGGCAGCTCGGAGGAGCGGGCCTGGGTGGGGTAGTCGGTGGCGTACGGGACGCCGGTGCCGGCCTTCGGGTCCGGCGTGATCTGCGTCTGCACGTCCAGCTTGACCGGGCTGAGCCACTTGTCCCCGGCCGTCTGCAGGGCGCCCGCCAGGAGCTTGGCGGTGGTCACGGACAGCTCGCGCGGCGGCATGATCAGCAGCCCGCGCGGGTTCTGCGGCTGCTCGTGGGTGATCGCGTACGTCTCGGCGAGGAAGCGCTGGGTCGTCAGGGTCTGCGCCTGCGGGTTGCCGAGGTCCCCCTGGAACAGGGAGGAGACGGTCTCGTCGGCGACCACCGCGCTCTGCCCGTTGCCGATCGGGCGGACGGCGGTCGGGGTGTAGGTGAGGGCGTCCGGCTCCGGCATGCTCGCGCCGTTGACCAGGACGAGGCCGCTGCCGGCCTGCTGGGCGATTCCGGCGATCTGTTGGTCGAGGTAGCCCTGGTACGGCCAGGCCACGTCGGAGCGGGTGTCCACGGAGAGCCGGCCCTCGACGGTCAGCCGGCCGGCGGTGGCCGCCTTGTTCAGCGCCGTGCCCATCCCGGGCAGGTCGGCGCCGTTGTGCGCGACGGAGGCGAGGTCCGGGTCGGCGTACGGCAGCGACAGCACCTGGCTGCCGGGCTTGGCGACGGCGGCGCGGAGCTTGTCCAGCCAGGCGGTGGCGGCGGCCGTCCCGGTGCCGGGCGCGGTGTTGTCCTCCCGGGCGGGCTTGCCGGACTGCTGGGTGCCGGGCTTCTGCACCCGGTACTGCTTGTTGGTCATCGCGAACGCGGTGTCCAGCAGGTCCGGGTCGACGACCCAGGTCAGGTTCGTCAGCTTGGCGCCGGTGTCGACCAGCTCGTACAGCCGCCCGCCCGGCGCGAACTCGGTGGCCAGGTCGTCGTTGCGCAGCACGGGGGCGGCGTTCTGGTCGTTGTCGGAGAAGGTCTGCGCGACCAGCACCGGCGCGTGCACCAGCGGCCAGAGGGTGGTGACCTTCGTCGGCTGGCCCTCGCCCGGATTGAACGGCAGGAAGGTGCGGGCGATGCCCAGGGTCCGCTCGCGGGCGCTGTCGCCGGTGGAGCCGGTGACGCTCACCGCCAGCTCGTAGACGCCGCTCTCGGAGAGCCCGAGGTCGCTCACCGCGACGCCCAGGGTGTACGCCTGGCTCTGGCCGGGGGCCAGCTCCGGCAGGGCGTACTGGGGGCTGTCCAGCTCGACGCCGTCCGCGTTGACCAGGGGGCCGCGGCCGGCCACCGAGCCCAGCTCGCTGCGCCGCTGGAGCGGCTTGCCGGAGGCGGGCTTGCGGACGGCCGCGTGCGCCGCCTTGAGCGCCGACTTCCCGGTGTTGGTGACGTGCCCGGTGATCGTCACGGTGCCGTTGGGGGCGGCCACCTGCGGTGCCACCGACTCGACGGACATCGCCACCGGGTACTCGGCGGAGGCCGTGCCGGCCTCCGCGGGGCGCACGCTCCCGCCGGTGGTCAGGGCCACCGCGGGGGCGGCCGGCAGGAGGGTCAGCGCGGCCGCGAAGGCGGCGGCGAGGCCGCGTACGGCGCGCCGCCCCCGACCGGGACGCGGGGCCGCCTCCCCGGCCCGTCCGGGCCGTCGTCGTGCCCCCTGGTCCGAGTGCCGTGCCGGCTCACTCACCCGTTCCGCCCTCGCCGTTCTCGATCGCTCGCTGCTGTTGGTGAACGCCCTGCGTGGCCCGCCCGGCGTGATGCACTCGACGCTGTCCGCCGCACTGCCGCCGGGAGGTTCCGCCGGCCGCGGCGACGCGTGACACCGCATCCCCTGTCCGGTGCCCGAGACTCGTCCACCGGCATGGTAACGATGCAGCCCGGCGTGCAGTGTTGCGGGCTCCGGGGTGAGACGCAGGAAACGCGCGGGCGGTTGACCTGCCGGGGCACGTACCCTTGTGAGCCGTGTCCACTGCCAATGAGTCCACCGCGCACACCGACCCTTCCAGCGCCGCCGTCCGGGCCGTCCCAGGCCTGAGCGAGGCCCAGACGATGGGCCTGCAAGAGCTGCTGCGGGTGTCGCCGGTGGCCGACGAGATCGCCCGCCGGTTCCAGGCGTCCGGTCACCGGCTGGCACTGGTCGGCGGCTCGGTGCGCGACGCGCTGCTCGGCCGGCTCGGCAACGACCTGGACTTCACCACCGACGCCCGCCCCCAGCAGGTCCTCAAGCTCGTCAAGGGCTGGGCGGACGCGGTCTGGGACGTCGGCATCGCCTTCGGCACGGTCGGCGCGCGCAAGGACACCGCGGACGGGTCCTTCCTGATCGAGATCACCACCTACCGCTCCGAGGCGTACGACCGCACCTCCCGCAAGCCCGAGGTCAGCTACGGCGACTCCATCGAGGAGGACCTCGTCCGCCGGGACTTCACGGTCAACGCGATGGCCGTCGACCTGCCCGGCCGGGGCTTCGTCGACCCGCACCACGGCCTGGAGGACCTGGAGGCCCGGGTGCTGCGCACCCCCGCCACGCCCGAGGAGTCCTTCTCCGACGACCCGCTGCGGATGATGCGCGCCGCCCGCTTCGCCGCCCAGCTGGACTTCGACCCGGCGCCCGAGGTGGTCGCCGCGATGACGGCGATGGCCGAGCGGATCACCATCGTCTCGGCCGAGCGCGTCCAGGCGGAGCTGAACAAGCTGCTGCTGGCCAAGCACCCGGTGAAGGGCCTGCGGCTACTGGTCGACACCGGCCTGGCCGGGTTCGTGCTGCCCGAACTGCCCGCGCTGCAGCTGGAGAAGGACGAGCACCACCGGCACAAGGACGTCTACGAGCACTCGCTGACCGTCCTGGAGCAGGCCGTCGACCTGGAGCAGGACGGCCCGGACCTCACCCTGCGCCTGGCCGCGCTGCTGCACGACATCGGCAAGCCCCGCACCCGCCGCTTCGAGTCGGACGGCCGGGTCTCCTTCCACCACCACGAGGTGGTCGGCGCCAAGATGACGCGCAAGCGGATGCGGGAGCTCAAGTACTCCAAGGAGCTCACCGAGGACGTCTCGCGCCTGGTCGAGCTGCACCTGCGCTTCCACGGCTACGGCGGCGGCGAGTGGACGGACTCCGCGGTGCGCCGCTACGTCACCGACGCCGGCCCGCTGCTGGAGCGGCTGCACAAGCTGACCCGCTCGGACTGCACCACCCGCAACCGGAAGAAGGCCGCGGCGCTCTCGCGCACCTACGACGGCCTGGAGACGCGGATCGGCGAGCTCAAGGAGCAGGAGGAGCTGGACGCCGTCCGTCCGGCGTTGGACGGCAACGAGATCATGGAGCTGCTCGAGCTCAAGCCCGGTCCGATGGTCGGCAAGGCGTACAAGCACATGCTCGAACTGCGGCTGGAGCACGGCCCGATGGGGCCGGACGAGGCCGTCGCCGCGCTGCGCGCCTGGTGGGCGGAGCAGCAGCAGGGCTGAGGCACGGGAACGGGGGGTGGACCGGGTTTACGGTCCACCCCCCGCGTTCGTGCGCTGCCCGGGCGTCAGGCCGCCTTCAGGCACAGGACGTAGTCCAGGGACGGCAGCAGCGGGTGCTTGACCCAGTAGGTGCTGGTCGTCTTCGGCTGCTTGTTGCAGGAGTCCTTGTCGGACGTGCCGGTGTACTTGTAGACCACCTTGTACTGCGCCTTCCCGTCCGTGCAGGGCACGATCGACATCTTCGGGTCGGTGTCGTTCCCGTCGTTGTGCAGGCAGTCCCCGGCCTTGGCGTCGGCCGCCGGGTCGGAGGGGGCCGGAGGCGTGTAGGGCGGCAGGGTGATGGTCGGGGTGGGCAGCGGCTTCGGGGTGTACGGCGGGATCGTGTAGGTGGGGCTGGGCAGCGGCGGGATGGTGTACCGGCTCGGGGTCGGCAGCGGGTCGACGACGATGTTCGGGTCGGTCGGCTTCGAGTTGAACACCCCGCTGACCACCAGGATCAGGGTGATCACCAGCGAGCCCGGCACCAGCAGCATCGCCATGTGCGGCCGGCGGCCGAGCGGGACGCCCGGGTCGAGCTGCGGGCCGTGGGTGCCCGGCATGGGCGGCGGCAGCTTCTTGATCTTGCTGTTGGCCGCGGCGTTCATCAGCAGGGTGATGGGCGTCAGGACCATGGAGATCCAGCCCCACCAGCCCTGGACGAGCGTGCGGGCGGACATGTCGCGCACCGTCGCCGTGCCGCAGGTGCGGCAGAACGGGCCGGGCATCCGCAGCATCCGGTACCAGAGGATCATGCCTTGGTGGCCGCGGACGTTGGTCTCCACGGCCGGCATCCCGCCGCAGAAGCGGCAGGCGGGCCCGTCCATCGGCGGCGGCGGGTAGCCGTACCCGTCGCCGTAACCGCCCCCGTAGCCACCACCGCCGTAGCCACCACCGCCGTAGCCGCCCCCGTAGTCGTAGCCACCCGGCGGCGGGGCGCCGTACGGCTGCTGGGGCGGCGGCGGGCTCGGGTAG
The DNA here is from genome assembly GCF_044767945.1 of Kitasatospora sp. NPDC101183. Taxonomy (NCBI): domain Bacteria; kingdom Bacillati; phylum Actinomycetota; class Actinomycetes; order Kitasatosporales; family Streptomycetaceae; genus Kitasatospora; species Kitasatospora sp. NPDC101183. The sequence continues at coordinate 64,582 of NZ_JBIWOW010000008.1, forward strand.
CCGTAGCCGGGCGGGCCGGGCGGCGGGCCCTGCGGGGGCGGGACCGGCTGGCCGTAGGGGTTGCCGGAGGAGTACGGGTTGCCGTCACCGGGCGGCGGGGCGCCGTACGGTGACGGCGGCGGCGGAACGGACAAGGGGTCCCCCCAGGAACGTCGCTTCGGGATACTCGGGAAAGTCTGGAACGTCTGGAACGTCTGGAAACTTCGGGTGACTCAGGTCTTCTTCACCGGCGGCGTGCCGACGGCCGGAGCCAGCGGGCCGAGGCAGAGCACGTACCGCTTCTTGTTCCAGCGGCGGCCGCTCTTGCCGGAGTAGGCGTCGGTGGACTGCCGGTCGAGGCGGCACCGGCCGGTGTCACCGGTGTTCTCGTACTTCGACAGTACGCGTCGATTCGCCGTCGAATCGGTGCACTTGACGATCTCGATCGAGCGGGAGCCGCTGATGTGGACGCAGTCGCCGGGCTTGGCGCTGCTCACGCTCGGCCCGCTCACGAAGTAGCCGACCGCGAGGGCGACGCAGGCGCCGATCGCGCCGAAGATCCGCAGTTTGGTGCGGCGCTTCGCGGGCGGGGCCGGCGGCGCGCCCACGGGCGCGTAGCCGTAGGGCTGCTGCTGGCCGTACGGGGGCTGGCCGTACGGCGGGGCGGGCTGCTGACCGTACGGCGGTTGGCCGTACGCGGGCTGCGGTGGCGGCCCGTACGAGGGAGGGGGCGGCCCGTAGGCGGGCGGAGGCCCGAAGCCGGGCGGGCCGGGCTGCGGCGGCGGTGCGTACCCGGTGGGAGGCGGCCCGTAAGGACCGGGCGGTGTGCTCATCAGTTCGTCCCCCGAAACCGAGTGCTGGCGCTGCGACAGGTCTGACGTACCTTAGCGAGTCGTTCCGACGCAACCCGTCGAGAGGCCCCGGGGGAGGCGGGCCGCGCAGGTCAGCCGGGGAGCGGTGCGCACCGGCGCGCGGCGCGCAGGTAGAGCGCGGCGGTGAGCGCGTACACCCCCGCCACCCCGACGACCACGGCCGCCGAGCGGCCAGACAGCGGCAGCACCAGCGCGGTGACCAGGGCGGCGGCCACGAAGGCCACGTTGAACAGCACGTCGTAGATGGCGAAGACGCGGCCCCGGTACTCGTCCTCGACCGACTCCTGCACCATCGTGTCGGCGCAGATCTTGGTGCCCTGGGTGACCACCCCCAGCAGCAGGGCGGCGATCAGGCAGGGCACCAGGGTGAAGCTCAGGCCCAGCGCGGGGACGAAGACCACGGGCGCGACCAGGCAGGCCGTCATCCACCCGGCCAGGCCGAGCTTCCGGGTGCACCAGGGGCTGACCACGGCGGCGACGAAGAACCCGGCGGCGGAGAGCCCGACGGCCTGGCCGAGGGTGGCGAGGCCGGCGGCGCTGTCGGTGGGGGAGTTGAAGGTGTACCGGGCGAGCATCACCACGACCACGATCAGCACGCCGTAGCAGAACCGGGCCGCGGTGACGGCGGCGAGCGCGTGCACGGCGGGCCGGCAGTCCCGGACGAGGTGGCGCAGGGCCGCGCCGAGGTCCACGGCGGCGCGCACCAGCGCCTGGCCGAGCTTCGGGAGGGTGGGGTGGTGATCGGGGCCGAGCAGGTCGCGGTCCATCCGGCGGGCGGCCAGCGCGGCGGAGAGGTAGAGCACCGCGGCGACGCAGACCAGCGCGGCGTCCGCCCTGGCACCGGGGGGCATCACCTGGTGCAGCAGGAACCCGAAGCCCCCGCCGGTGGCGGCGGCGACCGTCCCCAGGGTGGGGGAGAGCGCGTTGGCGGTGACGAGCTGGTCCTGGGCCACCACCCGGGGCAGGGCGGCGGAGAGTCCGGCCAGGATGAACCGGTTCAGCGCCGTCACCAGCAGCGCCGAGGCGAAGAACAGCCAGGTCGGAGCCTTGGCCAGGAGCAGCGCGCCGGTGGCCAGGCCCAGCCCGAAGCGGGCCAGGTTGCCGAAGTAGAGCACCTGGCGACGGCGCCAGCGGTCGAGCAGCACCCCGGCGAACGGGCCGATCACCGAGAACGGCAGCAGCATCACGGCCAGCACCGAGGCGATGTCGGCGGGGGAGGACTGCTTCTCGGGGGAGAAGACCACGTAGGCGGCGAGCGAGACCTGGAAGACGCCGTCCGAGAGCTGGGAGAGGACCCGGGCCGTCAGCAGCCGGCGGAAGTCGCGGCCCCGGAGGAGACCGAGGAGCGTGGCGGGGTGCGCGGACTGCCGGGTGCTGCCGTTCTCGGTGATCGCCACCCGCTCAGGGTGCCATGGAACCGGCCGGTGTTTCACGTGAAACATCGGCCGGGAAACGGTGAAGGGCTCGCGATCCGGGGATCGCGAGCCCTTCGGAGAAGCTAGGTGGAGCTAGGTGGAACCAGGAGGAGCCAGGAGCCGTCGGCTCAGCGCTCGACCTCGCCGCGGATGAACTTCTCGACGTTCTCCTTGGCCTCGTCGTCGAAGTACTGCACCGGCGGGGACTTCATGAAGTACGAGGAGGCCGACAGGATCGGGCCGCCGATGCCGCGGTCCTTGGCGATCTTCGCGGCGCGGACGGCGTCGATGATGACACCGGCGGAGTTCGGGGAGTCCCAGACCTCGAGCTTGTACTCCAGGTTCAGCGGGACGTTGCCGAACGCGCGGCCCTCGAGGCGGACGTAGGCCCACTTGCGGTCGTCCAGCCAGGCCACGTAGTCCGAGGGGCCGATGTGGACGTTCTTCTCGCCCAGCTCGCGGTCGCGGATCTGCGAGGTGACGGCCTGGGTCTTGGAGATCTTCTTGGACTCCAGACGCTCGCGCTCGAGCATGTTCTTGAAGTCCATGTTGCCGCCGACGTTCAGCTGCATGGTGCGCTCGAGGATGACACCGCGGTCCTCGAACAGCTTGGCCATCACGCGGTGCGTGATGGTGGCGCCGACCTGGGACTTGATGTCGTCACCGACGATCGGCACGCCGGCCTCGGTGAACTTGTCCGCCCACTCCTTGGTGCCCGCGATGAACACCGGCAGGGCGTTCACGAAGGCGACCTTGGCGTCGATGGCGCACTGGGCGTAGAACTTGGCCGCGGCCTCGGACCCGACGGGCAGGTAGCAGACCAGGACGTCGACCTGCTTGTCCTTGAGGATCTGGACGACGTCGACCGGGGCCTCGTCGGACTCCTCGATGGTCTCGAGGTAGTACTTGCCCAGGCCGTCGAGGGTGTGGCCACGCTGCACGGTGACGCCGGTCGGCGGCACGTCGCAGATCTTGATGGTGTTGTTCTCGCTGTTGCCGATGGCGTCCGCCAGGTCGAAGCCGACCTTCTTGGCGTCCACGTCGAACGCGGCGACGAACTCCACGTCACCGACGTGGTACTCACCGAACTGGACGTGCATCAGGCCGGGGACCTTGCCGGCCGGGTCGGCGTCCTTGTAGAACTCGACACCCTGCACCAGCGACGCGGCGCAGTTGCCGACGCCCACGATGGCTACGCGAACCGAACCCATTCCGGTTGCTCCCTCTGATCTCATGAGGACCGCCGGGCGGGCGGAACTCGTCCTGCTTCTTCGATGACTGCGTGTACGGGCGCGAGGCGCCCACACCTGCCGCGCGGCACGGGGCCGGCGCGGTGTCAGCGCTCCTGGTCGGAGCGCCCCGGGCGGTCGTACGGTGGCTCGGGCGGGCCCTGGGGCCCGCCCTCCTGGCCACGGCCGTCCGAAGTCTTGGGGGGTGCGGCGGGCCCGGGCCGGCCGCTGCGGTTGGCCCGCTCGGTCTCGATCAGCTCGTTGAGCCAGCGGACCTCACGCTCCACCGACTCCAGTCCGTGCCGCTGCAGCTCGACGGTGTAGTCGTCGAACCGCTCGCGGGCGCGGGCCAGCGAGTTGCGCATGCGCTCCAGGCGCTCCTCCAGCCGACTGCGCCGACCCTCCAGGACGCGCATGCGCACGGCCCGGTCGGTCTGGCCGAAGAAGGCGAAGTGGACGCCGAAGTGCTCGTCCTCCCAGGCGTCCGGGCCGGAGTCGGCGAGCAGCTCCTCGAAGCGCTGCTTGCCCTCGGCGGAGAGCCGGTAGACGATCTTCGACCGCTTGCCGTTGAGCGCGGTGGCCGGGACGTACTCGACGTCCGGGTTGTCCTCGACGAGGAAACCCTGGGCGACCAGGCTCTTCAGGCAGGGGTAGAGCGTTCCGTAGGAGAGGGCGCGGAACGTCCCGAGCAGGATGTTGAGCCGCTTGCGCAGCTCGTACCCGTGCATCGGGGCGTCGTGCAGCAGGCCGAGGACGGCGAACTCCAGCACTCCTGAGCGTCGGCCCACTGGTGTCGTCCTCCTCCCTCTCGACCCTGGTTCCGGCCGAGCATCGCAACAGTATGCCGTTTCGATGTATCGGCTCGATATATCGAGAACAGTAGGCCTGGCCTCCGAAACCGGCAAGGGGGGCACGCGTGAATGTGATCACAAGCCGACTCGCGGGCGGGGTTGGCAACGGGCGTGTAATGATCTCGCGCCGTTTTGCGGGTATTGGGAGGTGATGCCCGATTAGTTGTATTTACGGGATGCGTACGCTGTCGCGTGTGCACGAGGACCACCTCCGGGGTTAGGGCGGTTGGCGGGCATTTCGGACGTGAACCCTGCCTTCAGGCCTGAAGCGCCTGGCGAGGAGTGGCTGCAACATGAGCGAACGGCGCCGAAAGACGCCCAACCCGGGCGGTGACGGGCCGAAGCCCCCCGGGGACGGCGGTGGCCGTACGAGTGGACCCGGCCGGGACGAACTGCGCTCGGAGGGCCTCGGCCGCTCCCGTGCGCAGGGGGTCCGGGACACCGCTCAGCAGCCGCGGATGACCAGGGCCGAGATGCGCAAGGCCGCCGCGAAGGGCGGCCGGGGCAAGGGCGCGAACCGCGGAGCCGCCGCAGGCGCGGCCGCTGCCGCTGCCGCCGGGCCGGGCAAGAAGCTCCTCATCGACTACCCGCGGTTCGGCAAGACCGGCGTCCGGCGCTGGCTGCCGTCCTGGAAGCAGTGGCTGAGCGGGTTCGTGCTGGCCTTCGGCTGCTTCGTCGGCCTGGTGTTCTACCTGTACCAGACCACCCAGGTCCCCGACATGAACGCCCTGGTCAACCGCCAGAACACCATCTACTACTGGGCCGACGGCTCCGAGATGACCCGCAAGGGCGAGGCGAACCGCCAGATCGTCGAGCTCAAGGACATCAGCCCCAACATCCAGAACGCCGTCATCGCCGCGGAGAACCAGAGCTTCCGCACCGACAGCGGCATCGACCCCAAGGGCATGGTCCGCGCCGTCTACAACATGGCGAAGGGCGGCGAGACCCAGGGCGCCTCGACGATCACCCAGCAGTACGTGAAGAACGCCTACTTGAGCCAGGAGCAGACCCTGGACCGCAAGCTGCGGGAGTTCTTCATCACGCTGAAGGTCAACCAGAAGCAGGACAAGGAAACGATCCTCAAGGGTTACCTGAACACCAGCTGGTTCGGCCGCGGCGCCAACGGCGCCCAGGCCGCCGCCCAGGCGTACTACGGGATCGACGCCAGCAAGGTCGACATCTGCCAGAGCGCGATGCTGGCCAACCTGCTCAAGGGCGCGGCGTACTACGACCCCACCAACCCCGCCAACAAGGAGCGGGCCGAGGGGCGGTGGGCCTGGATCCTCGAGCAGATGGTGAAGACCAAGGCCATCACCCCCGAGGAACGGGCCAAGTGCACCACGTTCCCGATGCCGATCCCCCAGAAGGCCAGTTCCAAGATGAACGGCCAGATCAGCTACCTGGTCGACACCGCCAACCGCTACATCACGTCCACCGACAAGACGATGACCCAGCAGGTGATCGACAAGGGTGGCCTGAAGATCTACACCACCTTCGAGAAGGACAAGGTCGAGGCCCTCAAGAAGGCCGTCGACGACGTCAAGGCCGCGAACCTCGATCCGGTCAAGCGCCCCGACAACGACACCTTCGTCCAGTTCGCCGCGGCGAGCGTGAAGCCCAACGACGGGGCGCTGGTGGCGATCTACGGCGGCGACGGCGTGGAGAACGGGCACTTCGACAACAACGCCGAGGTCACCGGTGTGCAGGTCGGCTCGACCTTCAAACCCTTCGTGCTGGCCACCGCGATGCAGCAGGGCGTGCTCACCTCGAAGGACGCCGACGGCAAGCCCAAGCGGATCAACGCCGACAGCCGCTACCTGTCCGACGACATGTCGGTGATCCGCAAGGTGGACGGCTCACCGGTGATCGGCGACGACGGCAAGCCCTACCGGCAGAAGAACGAGGACACCGGCAAGCGCGGCTACGTCTCGCTGCGCCAGGCCATGCAGTACTCGTACAACGTGCCCTTCGTCCAGCTCGGCCAGGACGTCGGCAACGACAACGTGGCCAACATCGCGATGCAGATGGGCATCAAGAAGGAGGGCCTCGCGGGTACCAACACCGCGACCTTCCCGATCGGCACCTCGACCATCAGCCCGATCCGGATGGCCAACGCCTACGGCACCTTCGCGGCCAGCGGCAAGGCGGCCGAGCCCTACTCCGTCACCAAGGTCGAGGTGGACGGCGCGGAGCGCACCGGCTTCGGCAAGAAGGACACCAAGGTCGCGCTGGAGCCGGCCGTCGCCGACAACGTCACCGACGTGCTGGTGAACGTGGCGAAGAACGGTACCGGTAAGGCCACCAACACCCTGGGCCGCCCGGTGGCCGGCAAGACGGGTACCACCGACAAGAACCGCTCGGCCTGGTGGGTGGGCTACACCCCGCAGCTGTCGACCAGTGTCGCGATGTGGCGCGAGGACCCGAGCAAGCACCAGCGCGAGTCGCTCAACGGCACCGCCGGTCAGGAGTCCATCCACGGTGGTGCCCTCCCGACCGACATCTTCACCCGGTACATGAAGGCCGCCCTCGCCAACGAGAAGGTCGTGGACTTCCCGACGCCGACCCCGGTCGGCACCGAGGTCGACTCCTCGGGCGCGCCGTCCACCAACATGCCGACCACCCCGAGCACCGAGGCTCCGACCGTCCCGGCCCAGCAGCCGGGCCAGCCGCAGCCGGGGCAGCCGCAGCCGGGCCAGACCACCCCGGGCGCCTGCGTCCCGGGCGTGGACTGCCCGGGCCAGCCGACGCCGACCCAGACCCGCCCGAACCCGGGCGGCAGCCCCTGCAACCTGCCGGTGGTGTGCCCGTCGCAGTCCAGCTCGGGACCGCCGAACGGCGGCACGGGCAACGGAGGGGGAGGCGGCAAACCGCCCACCGGCGGGACAACGCCCACTCCCCCCGGCGGCGGCGGGGGTCTGCAGGGCTCCGGGCAGTAGCCGGTCGAACTCCCTGACGCCCGTACGGCGGTGGCGGTCCTCCTCGGAGGGTCGCCACCGCCGTTCGCGCTCCGGCCCCAGCGGGAGCGGACCGTTTGCGCGGTCATCCTCGTGCTGGGCGGGGCCGGTGCGGCAGGATGTGCGGCATGACGTCGAGCGATCGTGACGAAACCGCCGCCCCGCCCGGGCCCGGCACCGCCGCCCGGCCCGCCCCGGCAGCCGTCGCCACGGCCGCGCCGCCGGCCAACACCGTGGTCGTCCCGGCCGACGAGGACCCGGTGGCCGCCGCCGGCAGCGAGGTGTTCGGCGGCCCGCCCGGCCGGCGCGCGCTGCTCGGCCTCTCCTGGTGGGTGCCGGCCCGCTTCCTGGCGCTGGTGGTCATCGTGGTCTCGGCGCTCGGCATGGTGCAGAAGCTGCCCTGCTACGAGCAGGCCTGGTTCCAGCCGGGCTCGCCGCAGTACATCCACGCCTGCTACAGCGACCTCCCGCACCTGTACTCCGGGCGCGGCTTCGAGGCGGGGCTGCACCCGTACCTGGACCGCATCCCGGGCAGCTCGGGCGACCTCCAGTACCTCGAGTACCCGGTGCTGACCGGCCTGTTCATGCAGGTCGCGGCCTGGCTGACGCCCGGCGGCGGGGACCAGCAGAGCCAGGAGCAGTGGTTCTGGGCGATCAACGCCGGGATGCTGATGGCCTGCGCGGTGATCGCCGTGGTGGCCCTCTCGCGCACCCACCGACGGCGCCCGTGGGACGCGATGATGTTCGCGCTCGCGCCCGTGCTGCTGCTCAACGGCACCGTCAACTGGGACCTCCTCGCCGTCGCCCTGGCAGCCGTGGGCATGGCCTGGTGGGCCGGCTCGCGGCCGGTCTGGGCCGGCGTCTTCATCGGGCTGGCCACCGCCGCCAAGCTCTACCCGCTGCTGCTGATCGGCCCGTTGCTGGTGCTGTGCTGGCGGGCCGGGAAGTGGCGGGAGTTCCGGGCGATGCTCGGCGGCGCGGTCGGGGCCTGGCTGCTCGTCGACGTGCCGGTGATGATCGCCAACTGGCAGGGCTGGTCCACCTTCTACGTGTTCAGCAAGCACCGCGGCGAGGACTACGGCTCGATCTGGCTGCTGCTGATGCGCTGGCGCGGCGCCGCCCTGGCCGACCTCGACCTCTACATCGGGGTGCTGATGGTCCTGGGCTGCGCGGCCATAGCGTGGCTGGGCCTCTCGGCGCCGCGCCGCCCGCGCGTCGCGCAACTCGCCTTCCTGGTGGTCGCGTTGTTCGTGCTGACCAACAAGGTGTACTCGCCGCAGTACTCGCTCTGGCTGCTGCCGCTCGCCGTGCTGGCCCGGCCGCGCTGGCGGGACATCCTGATCTGGCAGGCCTGCGAGGTGCTCTACACCCTGGGCATCTGGTCGCACCTGGGCTACGTCACCGGGCCCAAGCAGCACGGCATCGGCGAGCCCTGGTACAACTTCGCCCTCGTGGTGCACGTGCTGGGCACGCTCTACCTGGTCGCCCTGGTGGTGCGCGACGCGCTGTACCCGGACCGCGACCCCGTCCGCTGGGACGGCAGCGACGACCCCTCCGGCGGGGTGCTCGACCGCGCCCCGGACGTCTTCGTCATCGGCACCGCCCGCTACCTGCGCGAGGAGGAGAGCTACGCCGGATACGCGCCGGCCGGCCCCGAGCAGTGGCTGAACGAGCCACCGGCGCCGGAGCCGGCCGAGAAGCGGTAGGGCCCGGTCAGCGGTCCACCACGCGGTCGAAGTGCGTGGTGGTGTGCCGGACCTGGAGGCCGAGCTCCTCGCCGATCGCGGGGGGCTTGGTCTCGCCGTCCAGGAACAGCAGCGAGACCTGCATGTGCGGCGGCTCGGCGAACCACAGCTGCTTGCCCGCCCAGTGGAACGGCGACTTGGTCTTGTTGACGGTCGCCAGGCCGGCCCGGGCGATGCCCTTGGCCCGGGCGCCCATGCTCTGCACGTACTTGGGCGCCTCCAGCCCGATGCCGTGCGCGGTGCCGCCGGCGACCACCACGATGTGGCCGTCGGAGGGCGCCGGGTGCTGGCGGTAGCCGTACCGGTCGCCCTTCTTCACCGGGGTGACGTCCAGGACCGTCGCCCGGACCTCCAGCGCGCCGTGGTCGCCCAGCCAGAGCCGGGTGCCGATCCGGGCCCGGAAGACGGTGCCCGGGTAGCGCTGGGTCAGCTGCTCCATGCCGGCCGCGCCGAGGTGGCTGACGAAGACGGTGTGCACCGGGATGCCGGCGGCCCGGGCGGTGTCCACCCAGTACGCGACCTCGTCGACGGGGTCGGAGCCGTCCGGCCGGTCCATCGGCAGGTGCAGCGCCAGGCCCTCGAAGGAGACGCCCTCCAACTCGGCCGCCGCCGTGCGCAGTTCGTCCGCGCTGATTCCGTGGCGGCGCATGGTGGTCATGCACTCCACGACGACCCGGGCGCCGTGCAGCGCCCGCAGCGCGTCCACGCTCGCGACCGTCCGGATCACCCGGGCGTGCGGCATCGGCAGCACCTCCTCGCCGACCCGGTACGGGGTGAGCACCAGCAGTTCGCCGCCGTACCACTCGGCCGCGTCGGCGGCCTCGTACGCGGTGCCGACGGCCAGCACGCCGGTGCCGAGCAGCGTCGCCTCCTCGGCCAGCCGGTGGTTGCCCAGGCCGTAGCCGTTCCCCTTGGCGACGGGCACCAGGCCGGGGAACTCGGCGAGGACGGAGCGCTGGTGGGCGCGCCACCGGTCGGTCTCCAGGTAGAGCGACAGCGTCATCGGATCAGCCTCCTCAGTGGCGGACGGGGGTCAGCGACGGGACATGTAGAGGTCGAGGGCCTTGTGCAGCAGCTTGTTGAGCGGGAAGTCCCACTCGCCGAGGTACTCGGCCGCCTGGCCGCCGGTGCCGACCTTGAACTGGATCAGGCCGAACAGGTGGTCGTTCTCGTCCAGGGTGTCGCTGATGCCGCGCAGGTCGTACACGCCGCCGCCCAGGGCGTACGCGTCGCGCATCATCCGCCACTGGATGGCGTTGGACGGCTTGACCTCGCGCTTGTGGTTGGCGGAGGCGCCGTAGGAGTACCAGACGTGCTCGCCGACGACCAGCATCGTGGTCGAGGCCAGCGGCTCGCCGTCGTGGTAGGCGATGTAGAGCCGCATCCGGTTCGGGTCCTCGGAGTTGAGGGCCTTCCACATGCGCTGGAAGTAGGCCAGCGGGCGCGGGGTGAACCTGTCGCGCTCGGCGGTGACCAGGTAGAGCTGGTGGAAGATCGGCAGCTCGTCGTAGCCGCCCTGGACGACCTCGACGCCGCTCTTCTCGGCCTTCTTGATGTTGCGGCGCCAGAGCTGGTTGAAGCCCTTCTGGATGTCGTCCAGCGAGCGGTTGGCCAGCGGCACCTGGTAGACGTAGCGCGGCTGGACGTCGCCGAAGCCGGCGCCGCCGTCCTCGCCCTGCAGCCAGCCGGCCTTGCGCAGCCGGTCGGCCACCTCGAAGGCGCGGGCCTCGTACCAGTCGGCCTCGATGTCGCGCAGGCGCTTGGCCTGCTTGCCGGCGATGGCCTCCTTGATGGTGGGGGCGTTCCAGCGGCGGATGACCACCGGCGGGCCCATCTTCACCGAGAAGGCGCCCTGCGACTTGAGGTGGGCCAGCATCGGGGAGAGCCAGCGGTCGAGGTCGCGGTCGAACCAGTCGATCACCGGGCCCTCGGGCAGGTACGCGAGGTAGCGCTTGACCTTGGGCAGCTGGCGGTAGAGCACCAGGCCGGCGCCGACGAGCTGGTCGGCCTCGTCGAACCAGCCGATCGACTCCGAGCGCCACTCGGCCTTCACGTCACCCCAGGCCGGGACCTGCATGTGGCTGGCCGAGGCGCGGCTCCTGATGAAGGCGAGGTGCTCCTCGCGGGTGATCGTCCTCAGGCGCAGGCTCATTGCTCGGTGCTCCTCGTCGGTCGGGCTGCGGTGGCCCCAGGTTCTCGGGCTGACCCTATCGTCCGGGGCCCGAGGGCCCGCGGCTGCGGGCAGGACGGCGCCCCCGTCGCGTACCTGTCTCCTTGCAGATACGCCACGGGGGCGCCGAGGGTTCCTGGACGGGCCGGGCGGCGGTCAGCCCCAGAGGCCGCCGCGGGCGATGCCGAGGTAGAAGCCGACCGCGGAGGCGCCGAGCGCGATCATCAGGACGAAGCGCTCCGCGGTGGTGACCGAGACGAACATGCCCCACAGCCCGGTGACGATCCCGGCCAGGCCGGTCCACGAGGTCAGCAGGTGCAGGTTGTAGAAGAACGAGGTGGTGAAGGAGATCACGCCGAGCACGGCGGTGAGCGCCACCAGAGTGTTCTCGCGGGGGTGCGGGTGGCCGTCGGTGTTCAGCGTGAGGGCGGGCATGCGGTGGACGGACTGGGCCATGGGTCCCACCTCCTGGCGTGGAGACGAACGGGCAGGAATCCCGTTCCGTCCAGATTGCGGCGGTTGGGTCCGTCCCACAACCCCGGGTGCACGGCTTGTGCGTTTTGTTCGGCCGTCCGGGTGCGGGTAGGCTGTGCCGTCTGCACTGGTGTAGTTGTGCCCCCCGTGTGCCCTCCTGAGGGTCGAAGCCCTTTCGGGTGAGCGGGGCCCGACTGTCGGACCCGCCCGCTACGGTGGGCCGGTGTCGTCATCCGCACCGGTGCCGACGCTACGCACAACCCTCCTGCCACGGAGAGACCGTGGCCGCTGAGTCCAAAGGAGGTGGGTTACTCATGCGTCACTACGAGCTGATGGTCATCCTCGACCCCTCGGTCGAGGAGCGCGCTGTCTCCCCCCTGATCGAGTCCTTCATGACCGTCGTCCGCAACGGCGGTGGCAAGGTCGAGAAGGTCGACACCTGGGGTCGCCGCCGTCTGGCTTACGAGATCAACAAGCAGTCCGAGGGCATCTACTCGGTCATCGACCTCAAGGCCACGCCTGAGGTCGTCAAGGAGCTCGACCGCCAGCTTGGCCTGAGCGAGTCGGTTCTGCGGACCAAGGTCCTGCGCCCGGACACCCACTGAGCCACCTCTGAGGCCTTCGGGTCTCGGGTAGCTCGCGTCCGCTGTTTCACGTGAAACATGCGGTGAACGGACAACTTCCCGAGAGGTCATCTCCACCATGGCAGGCGAGACCGTCATCACCCTCGTCGGCAATCTCGTCGACGACCCCGAGCTGCGCTTCACCCCGTCGGGTGCGGCGGTCGCGAAGTTCCGCATCGCGTCCACCCCCCGCACCTTCGACCGCCAGACGAACGAGTGGAAGGACGGCGAGAGCCTCTTCCTCACGTGCAACGTCTGGCGGCAGCCGGCGGAGAACGTGGCCGAGTCGCTTCAGCGGGGCATGCGCGTCATCGTGCAGGGCCGGCTGCGCCAGAGGTCTTACGAGACCAAGGAAGGCGAGAAGCGGACGGTCTTCGAGGTCGAGGTCGACGAGGTCGGCCCGAGCCTGCGCTCGGCGACCGCCAAGGTCACCCGGGCCAACCGCTCCGGCGGTCCCGGTGGTGGCAGCGGCGGTGGCGGCTTCGGCGGCCAGCAGGGCGGCGGCCAGGGCAACTGGGGCGGCGGCGGTGGCGGCCAGCAGGGCGGCGGCAGCTGGGGTGGAAACTCCGGCGGCGGCCAGTCCGGCCCCTCCGACGACCCCTGGGCGTCCAGTGCCCCCTCCGGTGGTGGGAACCAGGGCGGCGGCTGGGGTGGAAACTCCGGCGGCAGCGGTGGCGGCTACTCGGAAGAGCCCCCGTTCTAAGAGCTGACAGATTTCGTGCGGTCCGGCCGCCGGCGCCTCCGGGCGCCGACCGGGCCGTGAACCCCAAATGGAGCACACCATGGCGAAGCCGCCTGCTCGCAAGCCGAAGAAGAAGGTTTGCGTCTTCTGCAAGGACAAGGTCAACTACGTTGACTACAAGGACACGAACCTGCTGCGGAAGTACATCTCCGACCGCGGAAAGATCCGTGCCCGCCGGGTCACCGGCAACTGCACCCAGCACCAGCGCGACGTCGCCACGGCCGTGAAGAACAGCCGTGAGATGGCGCTGCTGCCCTACACCAGCACCGCGCGCTAAGAGAGGGTGACCAAGTAATGAAGATCATCCTCACGCACGAGGTGCCGGGCCTGGGCTCGGCCGGCGAGATCGTCGAGGTCAAGGACGGTTACGCCCGCAACTACCTGGTTCCGCGTGGCTACGCCATCCGCTGGACCAAGGGTGGCCAGAAGGACGTCGACGCGATCCGTCGCGCCCGCAAGATCCACGCCATCCAGACGCTCGAGGCCGCCAACGAGGTCAAGGGCAAGCTCGAGGGCGTCCAGGTCAAGCTGGCCGTCCGCTCGGGCGATGCCGGCCGTCTGTTCGGCTCGGTGACCCAGGCCGACGTCGTCGAGGCCATCAAGGCCGCCGGCGGCCCGGCCGTGGACAAGCGCGCCGTCGCGATCGCCTCGCCGATCAAGACCGTGGGCTCCCACAAGGTCTCGGTCAAGCTGCACTCGGACGTCGTGGCCAACCTCGACGTCGCCGTCGTGGCTGCCTGAGTTCCCACAGCAGTGGCCTGAGGGCCGGACTCCTCCGGGAGTCCGGCCCTCGGTCGTTCCCTCAGCCCCTGACGGCGCCGGTGACCAGCCAGCGGCCGCCCCGGGCACGCCAGGTGAGGAAGGCGGCGCGGACCAGCATGAACAGGTTCATCGCCCACCAGAGCCCGGCCAGGCCCGCGCCGGTGGCGGGCACCGCGAGGGCGATCGGGGCGAACACGGCCAGGGTCGCGAGCGCCGCCCGGGCCAGGTAGGGGCCGTCCCCGGCGCCCATCAGCACGCCGTCCAGGACGAACACCAGGCCGGCCACCGGCTGGGTGAGGGCGAGCAGCAGCAGCGCCGTGCCCAACTGCCCCTGGACGGCCGGGTCGGGCGTGAACAGCGGGACGTACAGCGGCCGGGTGAGCACCACCAGCAGGCCGAGCAGCACTCCGGAGCCGATGCCCCACTCGACCATCCGACGGGTGGCACCCCTCGCGCCGAGGACGTCGCCGGCGCCCAGGAGGCGGCCGATGATGGCCTGGCCGGCGATGGCGATGGCGTCCAGCGCGAAGGCCAGGAAGTTGAACAGCGTCATGGCGATCTGGTGCGCGGCCACCTGGTCGTCGCCGAGCCGGGCGGCCACGGCGGTGGCGAGCATCAGGACGGCGCGCAGGCTGACCGTCCGCACCAGGAGCGGGCCGCCGGCCCGGGCGCTCGCCCGGATGCCCGTGGGCACCGGCCGCAGGGAGGCCCCCTCGCGGCGGGCGCCGCGGACGACCACGACCAGGTAGACGACGGCCATGCCGGTCTGCGCCAGCACCGTGCCCCAGGCCGAACCGGCCACGCCGAGCCCGGCGCCGTACACCAGGCCGGCGTTGAGGCCGAGGTTGGCCGCGAAGCCGGCGACGGCCACCACCAGCGGGGTGCGGGTGTCCTGGAGGCCGCGCAGCACGCCGGTGGCGGCCAGCACCAGGAGCATCGCGGGGATGCCCAGCGAGCTGATCCGCAGGTACGTCACCGCGTACGGCGCGGCCGTCGGCGAGGCGCCCAGTACGGAGGCGATCCAGGGGGCCAGCAGCAGGGTGAGCAGGACGACCGGGACGGCGAGGCCGAGCGCGAGCCAGATGCCGTCGACGCCCTGCTGGACGGCGCCGCGGCGGTCCCCGGCGCCGATCCGGCGGGCGACGGCCGCGGTGGTGGCGTAGGCGAGGAAGACGAACACCCCGGTCGCGGTGGAGAGGGCGGCGGAGGCGACGCCGACCCCGGCGAGCTGGGGGGTGCCGAGGTGGCCGACGATCGCCGAGTCGGCCATCAGGAACAGGGGCTCGGCGACGAGGGCGCCGAAGGCGGGCACGGCCAGGGCGAGGATCTCCCGGTCGTGCCGGCGTCTGGAGGGCCCTCCGGCCGGTTCGGCGGGGGCTCCGGTGGGGGCGGCGGTCATGGGGACCAGGGTACTCATCCACAGGTAATGGTTGCTAGTGGTTATCACTCATTACTCGAACGCCTGGGGGACGGTCGCGGAGGGGATGGCGCGCACAGCCGTCCGGTGGTGTGTGAAGAATTTCTCATGCACAGCCCCCAGAAGGGGTAATCCCAGGTCAGCGAGTTGACAGCGGGGTGATGGTCGGTTTATCCACAGGACCTTCCACAGGGGTGTCCACAGCTTTGCGGTACTTCTCCACAGCCCTGGGCCGCTCGTCCACACCCCCTGTGGATAACCGCCTTGGCGCCAGGGCTCCCGGCGCCTTAGCGTGGGCCCTCCGCCCGACACTCCCGCCCGCCCCGGCGTCCGGTTTGTCTCTGCCGTGGCGTACAAAGAGGAGCGGCTCCGCTCCAGACTCGCACCACTCGCTGATCGGGGAAACGCGTGACCGGCCCCCAGTACGACACCCACGACGCCCCGCCGCCGGAGGAGGACTGGCAGCCCGCCGAGGACCCGTTCCCGGTCGGCGCGTTCGACGACGTCCCCTTCCCCGACGGGCCCGGGGACCGGCTGCCCGTCTCCCGCAACCGCGACGGCAACCGCGACGGCGGCCGGGACGGCAACAGGGACGGCGGCCGCGACGCCAACAGGGACGGCGGTCGTGAGGGCAAGGGCCGCGGGGACTTCCAGAAGGGCGGCTTCAAGGGCGGGTCCAAGGGCGACAAGGGCGACCGCCGGGACAACCGCGAGGACGAGGACCGGGGCGGCGACGGCTTCGAGCGCGTCCCCCCGCAGGACCTGGCCGCGGAGCAGTCCGTCCTCGGCGGCATGCTGCTCTCCAAGGACGCCATCGCCGACGTCGTCGAGGTGCTCAAGCCGGCCGACTACTACCGGCCCGCGCACGAGATGATCCACGGCGCGATCCTCGACCTCTACGCCCGCGGCGAGCCGGCCGACCCGATCACCGTGGCCGGCGAGCTGACCAAGCGCGGCGAGCTGCAGCGCGTCGGCGGCGCCCCCTACCTGCACACCCTGGTCAACTCCGTCCCCACCGCGGCCAACGCCGAGTACTACGCCCAGATCGTCAACGAGCGCGCCGTCCTGCGCCGCCTGGTCGAGGCCGGCACCCGGATCGCCGGCATGGGCTACGCGGCCGAGGGCGACGTGGACGAGATCGTCAACGCCGCCCAGGCGCAGATCTACGCCGTCACCGAGCAGCGGACCAACGAGGACTACGCCCCGCTCGCCGACATCATGGAGGGCGCCCTCGACGAGATCGAGGCGATCGGCTCCCGCCAGGGCCAGATGTCCGGCGTGCCGACCGGCTTCGCCGACTTCGACGCGCTCACCAACGGCCTCCACCCCGGCCAGATGATCGTCATCGCGGCCCGCCCCGCCATGGGTAAGTCCACCCTCGCGCTGGACTTCGCACGGGCCTGCTCGATCCACAACAAGCTGCCGAGCGTGATCTTCTCGCTCGAAATGGGGCGCAACGAGATCGCCATGCGCCTGCTCTCCGCCGAGGCCCGGGTGGCGCTGCACCACATGCGCTCCGGCAACATGACGGACGACGACTGGACGCGCGTCGCCCGCCGGATGCCGGACGTCAGCGAGGCCCCGCTCTTCATCGACGACTCCCCGAACCTGTCGATGATGGAGATCCGCGCCAAGTGCCGCCGGCTCAAGCAGCGCAACGACATCAAGCTGGTCGTCATCGACTACCTCCAGCTGATGCAGTCCGGCGGCTCCCGCCGGGCCGAGAACCGCCAGCAGGAGGTCTCGGACATGTCCCGTAACCTCAAGCTGCTGGCCAAGGAGCTGGAAGTGCCGGTCATCGCGCTCTCCCAGCTGAACCGTGGCCCCGAGCAGCGCACCGACAAGCGGCCGATGGTGTCAGACCTTCGAGAGTCCGGCTCGATCGAGCAGGACGCCGACATGGTCATCCTGCTCCACCGCGAGGACGCCTACGAGAAGGAGTCCCCCCGCGCGGGCGAGGCCGACCTGATCGTCGCCAAGCACCGTAACGGCCCCACGGCCACCATCACCGTCGCCTTCCAGGGCCACTACTCCCGCTTCGTCGACATGACCCGGGACTGAGCCGGGCCCGCTAGAGCGTGACGGTCGCGCGGAAGAGGGTCGCGGGGGCGGGGGAGGAGAGGCGGGTCGGGGCGCCCGTGGCGGGGAGGTAGGCGGAGCGGCCGCGGGGCAGGGTGAGGGTGGTGCCGTCCGGGGCGGTGAGGTCGACGGTGCCCTCGGTGCAGAGCAGGATCTGCGGGGTGCGGCCGTCGATCTCGTACGGGGTGCCGTCCAGGGTGAAGCGGGAGAGGCGGAACTCGTCGATCGGGACGGGGTACAGCTCCTCGCCGGGGACGGTCTCGACCGGGCGGGGGTGCAGGACCTCCGGGGTGCACGGCTCGACGACCACGACGTCCAGCAGCTGCGGCACGTCGATGTGCTTGGGGGTGAGCCCGGCCCGCAGGACGTTGTCCGAGTTGGCCTGGAGCTCGACGCAGGCGCCGGACAGGTAGGCGTGCGGCACCCCGGCGCCCAGGTAGAGGGCTTCGCCGGCGCGCAGCCGGAAGTGGTTCAGGAGCAGGCCGACGATCACACCGCGGTCTTCGGGGAAGTCCTTGGCGATCCGGGCGTAGGGCGCGTACTCGCCGGCCGGGTCGGTGCGCCACAGGGCCTCGACGCACTCCCGCACGATCTCCGCGGCGGCCTCGCCGTCCATCGTCAGCACGGCGGCCAGGGCGCCGCGCAGCGCCTCGGAGGCGTCCTCGGCCTGCAGCAGCTCGATCACCGGCCGCAGCCCCGGGACGCCGAGCCCGGCCATCAGCCGGGCCGCGTCGGCGGGCCGGCGGAAGCCGCACAGGCCGTCGAACTCGCCCAGGGCGCAGATCAGTTCGGGCTTGTGGTTGGCGTCGCGGTAGTTGCGCTCGGGGGCGTCCAGCGGGATGCCGAGGGCGTTCTCGGCGGCGAAGCCAGCCCGTGCCTGGGCCAGGGTGGGGTGGGCCTGGATGGAGAGCGGGATGCCCGCCGTGAGGACCTTGAAGAGGAACGGCAGGGCCGGGCCGAACTTGGCGACGCTCGCCCCGCCCAGCTCGCCCTCGGGGTCGGCGGCGATCAGCTCGTCCAGCCGGAGCGGGCCCGCGCCGCGGTCGACGCGGGACGGGTCGCCGGGGTGGGCGCCCATCCAGAGTTCGGCCTGCGGTTCGCCGGTCGGCTCCTGGCCGAGGAGCTCGGGCAGGGCCGTGAGCGATCCCCAGGCGTACGGGCGGACGGTGTTGACGAGCCTGTCCATGCGCGCGGTCCTACTCCTTCGCTGGAACGTCCTTCGCCGCCGGGCGGGTGTCGCCGGTTCGCCGTGGCGTGCCCCGGCGGCGCGGGCGGTCCGGGCACGGGCAAGGGCATCGACCCTAGCCGACCGATGTCCCCGACGGGGAAACGGCGGGTGTCCGGTGGGAGTGCCGACGGCGGGCCGACGGTTCCCGGGGGCGCGGTAGTAGGATGCCAGGACGCGGAAGTCTCCGTCCTGCACAACAGTTCTCCACCGTGGCGACGCCGGCGGGCTGGCTGCGGAGCCGCGTTCCACCGTGCGGGTGCCGCTGTTCAGCCCTGTCCCGCCATCGGCCGAGAGGTTTGTACGTGACCGTGAACCAGCGGAGTTTTGCTGATCTCGGCAGGGTTCTGGTGATCATCCCGACCTACAACGAGGCGGAGAACGTCGAGCGCATCGTCGGCAGGGTCCGCGCAGCGGTCCCTGAGGCCCACGTGCTGGTCGCCGACGACAACAGCCCGGACGGCACCGGCGAGCTGGCCGACAAGCTGGCCGTCGAGGACGGCAACGTCCACGTCATGCACCGCAAGGGCAAGGAGGGCCTGGGCGCCGCCTACCTCGCGGGTTTCCGCTGGGGCATCGACAACGGCTACGACGTGCTCGTCGAGATGGACGCCGACGGCTCCCACCAGCCCGAGGAGCTCGACCGGCTGCTGACGGCGCTGCGCGGCGCCGACCTGGTGCTGGGCTCGCGCTGGGTGCCCGGCGGCCGGGTGGTGAACTGGCCGAAGTCCCGGCTGCTGCTCTCGCGCGGCGGCTCCACCTACTCGCGGCTGATGCTGGGCGTGCCGATCCGGGACGTCACCGGCGGCTACCGGGCCTTCCGCAAGGAGACCCTGCTGGGCCTGGGCATGGACGAGGTGGCCTCGGCCGGGTACTGCTTCCAGGTCGACCTGGCCTGGCGCACGGTGAAGGCCGGCTTCAAGGTGGCCGAGGTGCCGATCACCTTCGTGGAGCGCGCGCTCGGCGCGTCCAAGATGAGCCGCGGCATCGTGGTCGAGGCGCTGTGGCGGGTGACGTCCTGGGGCGTCGCCGACCGGGTCGCCCGGATGCGCGCCAAGCGCTGACCGAAGAGGTTGCGCGGGGCCCGTTCACCGGTACCGGTGAACGGGCCCTTCGTCGTCTCCGGGCCCTCAGCAGCGGCCCTTGAGCGCGTGCTCGGGCAGGTAGCGGTTGGACCACAGGGCCAGCTCGGTGAGCGCGGGCTTGAGCGCCGCACCGCCCTCGGTGAGCCGGTAGCTGACGCGCAGCGGCGGCCCGGCGTCGACCTCGCGGACGACGAGGTCGGCCTCGACCAGCTCCGTCAGCCGGTCGGAGAGCATCCGCTCGCTGATGCCGGGGATCGCGCGGCGCAGCTCGGAGAAGTAGGCGGGGCCGTTGCTGGTGAGGACGCCCAGGAGCAGGCCCGTCCAGCGTTTGCCCAGCAGGGAGAAGACCCGGGTGAGGGCGTTCTCGACGTCGAAGCACATCCCGTGCCCGTCGGCGCCCTCGCAGGGTGAGGGGGCCGCCGTTCCCTCGGGGGCCGTTGAGTCCGTTGAGTGCGTCACTGCCTGGTGCTCGGCCATGGCTCCAGCTTACCCAACCCGTCACTAGTGACTGCAGAAAAGTAAGCTGCTACCGTACTTGCAGCAACGGAGAAGTCCGTAGCTCCTAACTCTCTGGAGGCATGCCATGCCCACGCTCCTGCACCTCGACTCCTCCGCCGTCGTCGACGGGTCCGTCTCCCGCGAGGTCACCGCCGCGTACCGCGAGGCATGGCTGGCCGCGAACCCCGGCGGCACGGTGGTCCACCGCGACCTCGCCGTCGATCCACTGCCGCACATCGACGTGCACGGCATCGCCGGTACCTTCCTCCCGGCCGAGGCGCGCACCGACGAGCAGGCCTCGGCCGTCGCGCTGCGCGAGGAGATCATGGTCGAGCTGGAGACGGCCGACGCGGTGCTGATCGGCACCCCGATGTACAACTTCACGATCCCCTCGACCCTCAAGGCCTGGCTGGACCACGTGATCCTCATGGGCCGCACCGCCGGCGAGGCGCCCAGCGCCAAGGGCACCCCGGTCACCGTCGTCGCCGCGCGCGGCGGCTCGTACGCGCCCGGGGCGCCGCGCGAGCCGTTCGAGTTCGTCACCACCTACCTGGAGAAGGTGCTGACCGGCATGCTCGGCCTGGAGGTGGACTTCATCGTCCCCGAGTTCACGCTGGCGCCGTCGGTTCCGGCGATGGCGGACTTCGTCGGGCACGCCGTGGAGTCCAAGGCCAAGGCGCTGGAGCTGGCCGCCCGCCGGGGCGGGGAGGTCGGGGCCCTGGCCGCGGTGTGACGTGAGCCCGAAGGCGCGCCCCGCCGGGCGCGCCTCCCGCGCAATCGGGCGCCGGTGCTCCCATGCTGTAGGGCGCAGTACGACCGACCGCCGAGCAGAGGGAGCAGCCCGTGACGTCGTCCCCGCCCGAGGAGGGCTCCGGCGCACAGCGGGCGGAGGCCGAGCGCGAGCCGGAGGCCGTCGACGCCGTGCGGCCGTTGGAGATCGCCGTCTTCACCGGGCCCGAGTCGGCCTTCTTCACGACCTCCACGCTGATCCTCGGCGAGCGGACGGCGATCCTCGTCGACGCCCAGCTCACCCGCAGCGCGGGGCGGGAGCTGGCCGAATGGGTCGCGGGCAAGGGCCGGCGGCTACTCGCCGTCCTCGTCACCCACCAGCACCCGGACCACTACTTCGGCGCGGAGGAGGTGCTGCGGCTCTTCCCCGAGGCGCAGCTGCTGGCCGCGCCCGCCGTGGTCGAGGGCATCCGGCGCACCGTCGCCGCGAAGGTCGCCCAGTGGAAGCCGGTGTACGGCGACGACATCCCCGACCACCCGCTGGTCCCCGCGCCGCTGCTGCCGCAGCCGCTGATGCTCGACCAGCAGGTCATCCCGGTGATGCTGCTCGGGCAGGCCGACTGCGGGGACGCGACCGTCGTCCACGTGCCCAGCATCCGCACGGTGATCGCGGGGGACTTCGTCCACAACGGCACCCACGTGTGGACGGCCGACACCACGCCCGGGCAGCGCACCACCTGGGGTCACAACCTCGACCGGATCGCCGACCTCGGCGCGGACCGGGTCATCGCCGGGCACCGCGCGCCCGAGCAGGGCGACGACGCGGCGCGGGTGATCGCCTTCACCGGGGAGTACCTGCGGGACTTCGACCGGCTGCTGGCGGAGCACCCGGAGGACGCGGAGGGGCTGGTCACCGCGATGAGCGAGCTGTACGGGGAGCTGACGCTGCCGTCCTTCCTGGAGCTCGGCGCGGTGGCGAACACCGGGCGGGCGGAGGAGACCGAGCCCGAGACCGAGACCGAGGGCGAGCCCGTCGAGGAGCCCGCTGCGGAGCCCGAGGACTAGATACTGGCCGCATGACGCCGTACGACGTGATCGTCCCGGCCGGCGGGGCCGCCCGGCGGCTGGGCGGGGCCGACAAGCCCGGCCTGCTGGTGGGGGAGAGCACCCTGCTCGACCGGGTGCTCGCCGCCTGCGCGGGTGCCCGGACCGTCGCCGTGGTCGGGCCGGAGCGGCCGACCGTACGGGCCGGGGTGCGCTGGACCGGGGAGCGGCCGCCCGGCGGCGGGCCGGTGGCGGCCGTCGCGGCCGGGCTGGCACTGGTGGACGCCCCGGTGGTGCTGCTGCTGGCCGCCGACCTGCCCTTCCTCGACCGGCGGACGGTGGAGCGGCTGGTCGGGGCCCTGGACGGCGCGCAGGCGGAGGCCGCCCTGCTGGTCGACGCCGGAGGACGGGAGCAGCCGCTGACGGCCGCGTACCGCACCGATGCCCTCCGTACGGCCCTGGACGCGCTCGGCGACCCGGCCGGCCTGCCGCTGCGCCGCCTGGTCGGCGGGCTGGGGCGCGTGCTCGTCGCGGACGTGGACGGCGCGGCGGAGGACTGCGACACCTGGGAGGACGTGGAGCGGGCCCGCGGCCGTGCGTCACGGGGGCGCACGGGGGGTGGGGCGGGGTTGTGAGGGAAACGACGCGCGCCGCACACGGGGGGAACACCTCCGGGAAACCGACCATCGGGCAGCATGGGCGCATGGAGCGCACGCTGGATGACTGGATCGCCGAGGTCAGCGCCGACCTGGGCATCGACCTGGACGTGGACGTCCGGGGCCTGCTCGACATGGCCCGGGTGGTCGCGCACGGGGTGGAGCGGCCTGCCGCGCCGTTGACCGCCTTCCTGATCGGCTACGCCGCCGCGCAGCGCGGCGGCGGGCCGGAGGCCGTCGAGGAGGCCTCGCGGCGGACGGTGGCGCTCGCCGAGCGGTGGGCGGCCGCCGCCGGGCCGGGCGAACCGTGAGCACGGTCGGGCAGACCACGATGGCCGCTGCGCCGACCGGCTCCCCCGTGCTGGGCTGGGCGCAGGCCCGCGAGCGGGCGCGGCGGGCCGGGCTGCGGGCGCTGCCGCCGGTCGGCCTGCCGCTGGCCGAGACGCTCGGCCGCACCCTCGCCGAGCCGCTCGCCGCGCTCACCGACCTGCCCGCCTTCGACACCTCCGCGATGGACGGCTGGGCCGTCGCCGGCCCCGGCCCCTGGCGGGTCGCCGGGCGGGTGCTCGCCGGTCGGGCCGAGGCCTCCGCGCTGGCGGACGGCGCGGCCGTGGAGATCGCCACCGGCGCCCAACTGCCCTCCGGCGCCACGGCCGTGCTGCGCCGTGAGCACGGGCGGACGGACGGCACGCTGCTGCACGCCTGCGGCCCGGGGCCGGTGACCCCCGGCCAGGACGTGCGCCCGCGCGGCCAGGAGTGCCGCAGGGGCGAGGAGTTGCTGCCCGCAGGAACCCCCGTGGGGCCCGTCGTGCTGGGTCTGGCCGCCGCCTGCGGGCACGACCGGCTGGCCGTGCGCCGCCCGCCCGTCGTCCAACTCCTCGTCCTGGGTGACGAGTTGCTCGCCTGCGGGGTGCCGGGGGAGGGGCTGGTGCGGGACGCTCTGGGGCCGCTGCTGCCGCCCTGGCTGCGGGCGGCCGGCGCCGAGGTGGCCGAAGTCCGGTGCGTGCGCGACGACTTCGGGCTGCTGCGGGACGCGCTGCGGCACTGTGACGCGGACCTGGTGCTCACCACCGGCGGCACGGCCGCCGGGCCGGTCGACTTCCTGCACCGGGCGCTGGCCGAGGCCGGGGCCCGGCTGCTGGTGGACGGCGTGGCGGTCCGGCCCGGGCACCCGATGCTGCTGGCCGAACTCCCGGGTGGACGGCACCTGGTGGGCCTGCCGGGCAATCCGCTGGCCGCCGTCGCCGGGATGGTGACGCTCGCCCTGCCGCTGCTGCACGCCCTCTCCGGGCGCCCCGCCGCCGGGCCCGCCCCCGCGCGGGCGGCCGTCGCCCTGCCCGGGCACCCGGTGGACACCCGGCTGCAGCCGGTGCGGCGCACCGTGGACGGCGTGGTGCCGCTGGCCTTCGACGGCCCGGCGATGCTGCGCGGCCTGGCCAGGGCCGAGGCACTGGCCGTCCTGCCGCCCGGCGGGGTGGCGGCGGGGGAGCCCGTCGAGCTGGTGGAGGCACCGTGAGCGAGCGGTGGGGGTACCCCCGGCCGGAGATCGAGAGGTGCGTGCTCGGCGAAGCGGCTGCCGAGCGACGCGAGGTGGGCGCATGAGCCGTTTGCGCAGAGTGGCCGCGCCGGGGACGGAGCCGTGGGCGGACGCCGGGATCGTGCTGCCCGCCCGGCGGTCGGAGCCGGCCCTGCGGCAGGTCGGTTCGCGGCTGCTGCTGGCGCTCCTCGTGCTGGTCGCCACCACCGTGATCGTCTACCTCGACCGCGCCGGCTACAACGACAACGCGGGCGGCGAGCTCAGCTTCCTGGACGCGGCGTACTACGCCACCGTGACGCTCTCCACCACCGGGTACGGCGACATCACGCCGTACAGCGAGGGCGCCCGGCTCACCAACATCCTCGTGATCACCCCGCTGCGCGTGGTGTTCCTGATTATCCTGGTCGGCACCACCCTGGAGGTGCTCACCGAACGCACCCGCCTGCAATGGCGGTTGAACCGCTGGAGGTCCGCCGTGCGCGAGCACACCGTCGTCATCGGCTACGGGACGAAGGGGCGCAGCGCCGTCGACACCCTGATCGGGCAGGGGGTGAAGAAGGAGGAGATCGTCGTCGTCGACCCGCAGCGCAAGGTGGTCGACCACGCCGCGCAGCATGGGCTGGTCGGGGTGGTCGGCGACGCGACGCGGACGGACACCCTGGTGCGGGCGGCCGTGCCCACCGCGGCCAGGATCGTCGTCGCCCCCGAGCGGGACGACACCGCCGTCCTGATCACCCTGACGGCGCGACAGCTGAACAAGGGCGCCACGGTGGTCGCGGCCGTGCGGGAGGACGAGAACGCGCCGCTGCTGCGGCAGAGCGGGGCCGACGTCGTGGTCACCAGCTCCAGCTCGGCCGGGCGGCTGCTCGGGATGTCGATGCTCAGCCCGAACGCCGGGGCGGTGATGGAGGACCTGCTGACGTACGGGAACGGGCTGGACGTCGTGGAGCGGCCGGTCACCCGGGCCGAGGCCGGGCACAGCCCGCGCGAGTGCGCGGAGCTGGTGGTCGCGGTGGTCCGGGGCCGTCGGGTGCTCAACTACACCGAGCCGGAGGCCGCGGTGCTGCAGCTCACCGACCGGGTGATCGTCATCAGGTCGAGCGAGCGCAGCCGGGCCTGACGCCCGCGCCGACGGGCCGCGCAGTAGGTTCGGGGCATGCATGCGATGACGATTCCCGTGCCCGGCGGCCCCGAGGCCCTGGTGTGGTCCGAGGTGCCCGATCCGGTGGCCGGCGAGGGCGAGGTCCTGGTCGAGGTGGCGGCCACCGCCGTCAACCGGGCCGACCTGCTCCAGCGGCAGGGCTTCTACAACCCGCCGCCCGGCGCCTCGCCCTACCCGGGGCTGGAGTGCGCCGGGCGGATCGTCGCCCTCGGCCCGGGGGTGTCCGGCTGGGCCGTCGGCGACGAGGTGTGCGCGCTGCTGTCCGGCGGCGGGTACGCCCAGCTGGTGGCCGTGCCGACCGGGCAGCTGCTGCCGCTGCCGAAGGGGCTGGACGCCGAGCAGGCGGCGGCGCTGCCGGAGGTGGCCTGCACGGTCTGGTCCAACGTCTTCCTCACCGCGCACCTGCGCCCGGGCGAGACGGTGCTGCTGCACGGCGGCGCCAGCGGCATCGGGACGATGGCGATCCAGCTGGCCAAGGCCGTCGGCGCGAAGGTCGCGGTGACGGCCGGCAGCCCGGAGAAGCTGGCCCGGTGCGCGGCGCTGGGCGCGGACGTGCTGATCGACTACCGCGAGCAGGACTTCGTCGAGGCCGTTCGGGAGGCCACGGACGGGGCCGGGGCGGACGTCATCCTCGACATCATGGGCGCGAAGTACCTGCAGCGGAACGTGGACGCCCTGGCCGTCAACGGCCGGCTGGTGATCATCGGACTGCAGGGCGGGGTGAAGGGCGAGCTGGACCTCAACGCGCTGCTGCGCAAGCGGGCCGCGGTGATCGCCACCAACCTGCGCGGTCGGCCGCTGGCGGAGAAGGCGGCGATCGTGGCGGCGGTGCGGGAGCACGTGTGGCCGCTGGTCGAGTCCGGGGTGGTGAAGCCGGTGGTCGACCGGGTGCTGCCGCTGACGGAGGCCGGGGAGGGGCACCGGGTGCTGGAGGCGGGGCAGCAGGTCGGGAAGGTCGTGCTGCGGGCCTGAGGGCTCGCAGGAGGGCTCGCGAGGGCCCGAAGGGGTGCCCGAAATGCCCTGAATGCCGGAGTGTGTGAGGCTGGTCACGAGCTGTCCCGCCGCCGACCCGCCCCGGGCGGGGTCGGCCGTCGGAAGGACCTCCGACCGTGGCCGCACCTTTCTCCGTGCTCCTCGCTCGCCGTCGTAGTCGCCGTCGTCACCACCGTTTCCGTCTCCGTTCCTCGCCGTTCGTCGCGGCGGCCGTGCTGGGGCTGACGCTCCCGCTGGCCGCCGCGACGGTGGCGGTGGCCGCGCCCTCGCCGTCCGCCGCACCGTCCGTCCCGCCGTCGCCCTCCGCGGCCCCCGCCTCGCCCGTCCCGCCCGCCGCCTCCCCGTCCGGGAGGGCCACGCCCACGCCGGAGGCGGTGCCGCCGCGGCACCCGATGCCGCACTCCCGTCCGGACAACGGCGATGCCCGGGCGGTCCGGCACCGGCCCGGCTCCGCGCCCGAGCGGGCGGACACGGCGGTGGAACAGGCCCCGGACCTGGCCGTGGACCAGCTGCCGGAGCAGGCGCCCGACCAGGCCGTGGACCAGGCCCCCGAGGCCGACCCGGGGCCGGCGGACGCCCCCGCACCCACCGAGGACACCTCCGTGGAGAGCGTGACGACGGCCTCCGGCCAGGCCGTGGCCGCCCCCGCCGCCCCGATCGTGCTGCCCGCGCACTGGCACGACGCCTCGACGGTCCAGCTGCCGCTCGGCGCCGGCCTGGGCCTGATCGGCTGCGGCCTCGGCCTGGTCGGCCTGCGCCTGCGCCGCACCTGAGGGCGGCGCGCCCGGGGCGGGGACCGGGATCGGCGGGGCCCCGGCCGGGCCCGGGGAGGGGCCGGGCGGGAAGGGGCGCGGGGGCCAGGAGGAGGATGGGGCGCGAGATCTGAGTATCCGTACGGATTCCGGTGGGCCGCCCGGCGGCGTACGGTCGTGGTCGAGGGGCAGGACGGCGGGGCGAACGGGGGCTTCCGCCGGACCAACCCCAGTGAGAGAGAATGTTGTTCATGACGAATCCGATGAACGAGCGCTCGTCGCAGGAGCCCTTCCGGGCCGGCGGCGGGCAGTCGCAGGACGGCCAGAAGGTGCTGATCGTCGGACCGGACGGGATGCCCGTGGGGCAGGGGTTCGCCGACGTGACGGGCGGGGACGACGAGGGCGGCATGCCCCGTGAGCTGCCGGTGACCGAGATGGTCGAGCAGCCGGCGAAGGTGATGCGCATCGGCAGCATGATCAAGCAGCTGCTGGAGGAGGTGCGGGCGGCGCCCCTCGACGAGGCGAGCCGGGCCCGCCTCAAGGACATCCACGCCAGTTCGATCAAGGAGCTGGAGCTCGGCCTCGCTCCCGAGCTGGTCGCGGAGCTGGAGCGGCTGGCGCTGCCGTTCTCCGAGGACTCCATCCCGACGGAGGCGGAGCTGCGGATCGCCCAGGCCCAGCTGGTCGGCTGGCTGGAGGGCCTCTTCCACGGCATCCAGACCGCCCTGTTCGCCCAGCAGATGGCGGCCCGCGCGCAGCTGGAGCAGATGCGCCGGGCGCTGCCGCCCGGCCTGAACGGCGGGGAGCCGGACGAGGACGAGCCGGGCCAGGGCCGCGGCATCCGCTCCGGCCCGTACCTGTAGCCGTGCCCGCGGGCCGCACCGGCGGCCCGCGCCCGGGCGCGGATCTGTAGCCTGCCGGTCCGGCCCTGGGCCGATCGACGTCGGCACGAGCCGATACCCTGACCCCTGTCGTCGGCCGAAGCCGCCGCGACAGGGGTCCGCCGGGCCAGCGGAGCGTGGCCCACCACGTCGTACGGACGAGACCGAAGTTCACGGTCGCGGCACCGCGCCGCGTCGAGGGGGAGCAGAGCACCATGAGCGAGCACGGCAACGCGGCGGTCGAGGGCTCCTCCCTGGGCAACGGCCGCTATGTGCTGCAGCGGCTGCTGGGCGAGGGCGGCATGGCCTCCGTGCACCTCGCGTACGACAGCGTGCTGGGCCGGTCCGTCGCGCTGAAGAGCATGCACAGCGAGCTGGGCCGGGACGAGTCGTTCAAGGAGCGCTTCCGCCGCGAGGCCCAGGCCGTGGCCCGGCTGGAGCACCCGAACATCGTCACGGTGTACGACAGCGGCGAGGACGTCGCCCCCGACGGCTCCAGCACCCCGTACATCGTGATGCAGCTGGTCGACGGCAAGGGCCTGCGCGACGCGATCAACGAGGCGGTCGCCGAGCACGGCGCGATGCCGCCCGAGGAGGCCCTGCGGGTCGTCGTCGGCGTGCTGAACGCGCTGGAGGCCTCGCACGACATGGGCCTGGTGCACCGCGACATCAAGCCCGGCAACGTCATGTTCGACCGCAAGGGCAACATCAAGGTCATGGACTTCGGCATCGCCCGGGCGCTGGAGTCCGGCGTCACGTCGATGACGCAGACCGGCATGGTGGTCGGCACCCCGCAGTACCTCTCGCCCGAGCAGGCGCTCGGCAAGCCGGTGGACGCCCGCTCCGACCTGTACTCGGTCGGCGTGATGCTCTTCGAGATGATCACCGGCCAGCTGGTCTTCGACGGCGACTCGGCCTTCTCGATCGCCTACAAGCACGTCCAGGAGGAGCCGCCGGCGCCCTCCAGCCTGAACCCCTCCGTCCCCCCGGTCGTGGACGCCTACGTCGCGCAGGCGCTGCGCAAGGACCCGGCCCACCGCTTCCAGAGCGCGGACGCCATGCGGGACGAGGCGGAGCGGCTCATCGCGGAGCTCAAGGGCGGCGGCAGCGGCCAGCAGCTCAAGGCCAGCACCCCGCTGGTGATCGGCGAGGGCCCGCGCTCGGCGCACGCCGCCCCGCAGGCCCCCACCCCGGCCCCGCAGGCCCCGCCGGCGCCCCAGGCCCCGCGGACGCCGCAGCCCTTCCCCGGGCAGCAGTTCCAGACCCCGCCGCCGCCGGCCTACCGGACGCCGGCCCCGCAGCCGCAGTACCCGCAGCAGGCGGCGCAGCAGCGGCCGCCGTACCAGACCCCGCCGCCCGCCTACCCGACCCCGCGCCCCGGCTTCCCGCAGCCGGCGCACACCCCGCCGCCGCGCCCGATGCCGCCCTACCAGCAGCCGAAGGCGCCCTCCGGCGGCGGCTGCTCGACGGCCGTCGTGGTGGTCACGATCATCGTCGGCATCCTGGTGCTGGCGGGCATCATCATCGCCATCGTGGTCAACAAGGCGAACGACAAGACCAACGGCAAGGTCATGCACGGCGCTCCCCCCGCGACCGTCCTGGTGGTGGGCGCCTCGGCCGACCGGAATGCCCTGATCTGACGGCCTTCGCCCACCCCGGGCGTTCCACGGCCTCCCGCCGGAGGCGGTAGCGTTCGGGGATACGCAAGCGACAGGGCACCGCGATCCGAGCGAAGGCCCGGGGCGAGGAGCGATGGCACAGACCCAGCAGCCGGACGACGACGGCGGGGCCCGGGCGGACGGCGGAACCGGCGTGACGCCGGGGATTCCCGCGCCCGGCGACGAGGCGGCCACCTCCGCGCTGCCCCCGGTCTACGGGGGAGGCCCGCATACCCCCGGCCGTGGCACGGCGGCCCCGCTCGGCACGGTCGGCGACGGCCGCTACCGGCTGACGCACCGGCTCGGCCGGGGCGGCATGGCCGAGGTGCTCGCCGCCGAGGACGTGCGGCTCGGCCGCACCGTCGCCGTCAAGCTGCTGCGCGGCGACCTCGCCCAGGACGAGGTCGCCCGGCTGCGCTTCACCCGCGAGGCACACGCCGTCGCCGGGCTCAACCACCACTCGATCGTCGCGGTCTACGACACGGGCGAGGAGTACAGCGGGGACGATTCCACGCCGTACATCGTGATGGAGCTGGTCGAGGGCCGCACCGTCCGCGAGCTGCTGGTCGACGAGGCCGCGCCGCCGGTGGACCAGGCGCTGATCATCATCGCCGGGGTGCTGGAGGCGCTCGCCTACAGCCACCGCAACGGCATCGTCCACCGCGACATCAAGCCCGCCAACGTGATCATCACCAACGCCGGCGCGGTCAAGGTGATGGACTTCGGCATCGCCCGGGCGCTGACCGGCGGGGCCACCACGATGACCCAGACCGGCATGGTCATGGGCACCCCGCAGTACCTCTCGCCCGAGCAGGCGCTCGGCAAGCCGGTCGACCACCGCTCCGACCTGTACGCGGCCGGCTGCATGCTGTACGAACTGCTCGCGCTGCGCCCGCCGTTCATGGGCGACACCCCGCTCTCGGTGGTCTACCAGCACGTCCAGGACCAGCCCGTCCCGCCCTCGCTGGCCAACGGCCGGGTGCCGACGGGCCTCGACCAGCTGGTGCTGCGCTCGCTGGCGAAGAACCCGGACGACCGCTTCCAGGACGCGGACGAGTTCCGCGCGCACGTCCAGCACGCGCTGCGCGAGATGCACGCCGCCGGGCCCGGCTGGGTCGGCGGGGTGCCGGGCGACACCGGGGCCACCCAGGTGCTCCGGCCGGCCGACGGGACGGCCGCCACGGCGGCCTTCGGCGCGGTCGGCGCCGTCGGCCCGGGGGACCAGACCTCCGTGCTGCCCTACCCCGGCGGCCCGCACAACCCGGCCCCGCCCTACCAGGGCGGCCACGGCGACGACGGCTACGGCGGGCACGGCGGCGGGTACGACGACCACGAGGACGGGCACGGCAGGCGGCGCGGCTTCTGGGCCGCGGTGGCCGGTGCGGCCGCCGTCCTGATGGCGGCCGGGATCGGCATCGCGGTGGCGCTCAGCGGCGGCGGCGGGGACGGCGGCACGAAGACGCCGCACGAGAACGTGCCGGTGGTGAGCACCACCGAGCCCAGCCCGACCGCCCAGAACGGCGGGCAGACCCCGGTGGCGCCCAACTCCGGGACGAAGAAGCCGCAGCAGCCGACCGACACCGGCAACAACGGGAACGGCGGCGGGAACGGCGGCAACACGGTGCCGTCGCCGACCTCGGGCAAGCACACCAACTCGCCGTCGCCGACGCCCACTCCGACGCCGACGCACTCGGCGACCAACACCCCCTCGGCCCCGCCCACCGACAAGCAGACCACCCCGTCGGCGCCGCCGCCGACCGGAGGGGCGACGACGCCTGCGGGGAAGCCGTAGGAGGGATCGGTCAGTTGGCGAAGGCGTCCAGGACCTGCTCGTACTCCTGGCACCACCACGCCAGCTGCCCCGCCGAGGCGGGATAGAGCGGGTCGGCCCGGTGGTCGGCCCGCTGGTAGCGCCACTGGAGCATCCAGAAGTCGTTCAGCCGCTCCCACCAGACCCGGTGCGCGGCGGCGGCCAGGTGCTCGGCGGTGGCGGCCCCGGTGGCCCGGTACGCCTGGGAGTAGCGGCGGACCCGGACGAGGTCGAGCACCCCGGTCGCGCGGTCGTTGAAGAGCAGGGTGGCCGCGCGGACGGCCTCCTCGGCGCGCGGCTGCGGGCCGAGCTTGTCCCAGTCCAGGACGGCGGTGACCTGCCCGCCGTCGGCCTCCGGGCCGTACAGCAGGTTGAGCCCGTGGAAGTCCCCGTGGGTCCAGCCGGTGGGCGGGGCGGCGGCCGGGGCGGGGCGGCGGTGGGCGTGTTCGGCGAGCAGTTCAAGCCGTTCCGTGAGCCGGCGCTCGACCAGGGTGTCCAGGTCCCCCCGAGGGTGGTGCTCGCGGGCGCGTCGGCGCAGGTCGCGGGCCAGGTCGGCGCTGTCGGCGGGGTCGGCGCTGCGGTAGCCGGCGGGCTGGTCGAGGGGGGCGCAGACGTCGTCGAGCGCGCCGTGCAGTCGGCCGAGCAGCGCGCCGAGGGCGTCGCACCCCGGGAGCGGGAGCTCGGTTCCGTGCCGGTGCGCGCCCTCCACCCAGGGGAAGAGGGCGAACAGGCGCCCGCCCAGCCCGACCACGGTGTTCGAGCGTGCGGTGCAGGTCAGCGGGGGTGTGACGGGAAGTCCCAGGGCGAACAGGTCGGCGGTGGCGCGGTGGTGGGCGAGGATCTTGGGACGGCTGGCGGTGGCGGTGTCGACGTAGCACTTCAGGAAGTACGAGCCGGCCTCGGTGGTGACCCGGTAACCCCGGTTCAACAGGCCCTCCGCGACCGGTTCGGCGGTCAGCGGTCTCCCCACGGGGTAGCGGTCCAGGACCTCGGCGAGTGCGGTGTGCGGGACGGGTGGGCTGAGGGTCCCCATCGGTGGTGCGGCGAGGTCGGGGCGGGCCGGGGCACAGGCGAGGGTCTGGCTGAAAGTCACAGCCAGAGGTTATGGCCACAGTGCAGGGGTCCTTGACAAACCGTCAGGACTGTGCAGGGGATTGGTCAGTACTGGTGGTCGGCCTGGCGCCGCGCCACGAAGGCGGCTGCCTGGGTCCGTCGCTCCATGCCCATCTTGGCGAGCAGACTGGAGACGTAGTTCTTCACCGTCTTCTCGGCCAGGTGCAACGCGTTGCCGATCTGACGATTTGTCATACCCTCGCCGATCAGGTCGAGGATTCGCCGCTCCTGCTTGGTGAGTTGTGCCAAACGCTCGTCCTCCTTCTCGCCGCCGTCGCGCAGCCGGGCGAGCACCCGGCTGGTGGCCACCGGGTCGAGCAGCGAGCGGCCCGCCGCGACGTCCCGGACGGCGGTGATGAGGTCGGTGCCGCGGATCGCCTTCAGGACGTAGCCGGAGGCGCCCGCCATGATCGAGTCGAACAGCGCCTCGTCGTCCGAGAAGGACGTCAGCATCAGGCACTTGATGTCGGGCATCCGCGACCGGATCTCGCGGCAGACCTCGACCCCGTTGCCGTCGGGAAGCCGCACGTCGAGGACCGCGACGTCGGGGTGGACGGCCGGGATCCGGGTGATCGCCTCGGCGGCCGTCCCGGCCTCGCCGACCACCTCGATGTCGTCCTCGACCGAGAGCAGGTCGTGCACGCCCCGCCGGACCACCTCGTGGTCGTCGAGGAGGAAAACCCTGATATGTCCGTTGTCAGTCACGCCCAAAGCCTCCCATATCACCGTACGACAGGCCTCCCTCCCGGCCGGGGGTGGTGATGTGATCGAGCCATGACGGATCGAACCGATATCGAGAACCCCCTTACGTACGGGCGTCTGCCCGGATAACGTGCGCTGGTGTCCTGAAGGCGCTCGAAATGAGAGCTGCGTCACGCCGCCCGTCACCCCCACCCTTCCGACGGCGAGCCGAGCGCGGCACCCTCGGGGTTGTGGACCCTGAACAAGTAGGACGTCCTAGCGCAGACGCGCCAAGGGCGGACGCTGGGTAACGTTCTCTAGCGGGACGCCGTCGGAACAGGATCACCACCTGCCACGCAGTAGGTGCGCACACCCACGCGCGCCCCGCGAGGCGGTGACCGGACCGGTCACCGGCGACCCCGGGCGGCCGGACAGACCGAGGAGTGAACGTGACCGTCAAAAGCACGGCGAGGGCTCGCAAGAAGGCGGCCCCCGGCGTCCCTGACACCCTCCGCGCCACGGGTAAGGACGCCCAGCCGGAGCTCGTGCAGCTGCTCACGCCGGAAGGCGAGCGGGTCGAGCACCCGGATTACCCCCTCACCGTCACCCCCGACGAACTGCGCTCCCTCTACCGCGACCTGGTGCTCGTGCGCCGGTTCGACGGCGAGGCGACCGCACTGCAACGCCAGGGCGAGCTGGGCCTGTGGGCCTCGCTGCTCGGCCAGGAGGCCGCCCAGGTCGGCTCCGGCCGTGCCATGCGCACCGGCGACTACGCCTTCCCCACCTACCGCGAGCACGGCGTGGCCTGGTGCCGCGACGTCGACCCGCTGAACCTGCTGGGCATGTTCCGCGGCGTGAACCACGGCGGCTGGGACCCGAACGAGAAGAACTTCCACCTCTACACCATCGTGATCGGCGCGCAGACCCTGCACGCCACCGGGTACGCGATGGGCATCACCAAGGACGGCGCCGACGACGCGGTGATCGCGTACTTCGGCGACGGCGCCTCCAGCCAGGGCGACGTCAACGAGGCCTTCACCTTCGCCTCGGTCTACAACGCCCCGGTGGTGTTCTTCTGCCAGAACAACCAGTGGGCGATCTCCGAGCCCACCACCACCCAGACGAAGATCCCGCTGTACCGCCGCGCCTCCGGCTTCGGCTTCCCGGGCGTGCGGGTGGACGGCAACGACGTGCTGGCCTGCCTCGCGGTGACCCGCTGGGCGCTCGACCACGCCCGCAACGGCAACGGGCCGGTGCTGATCGAGGCCTTCACCTACCGGATGGGCGCGCACACCACCTCCGACGACCCCACCCGCTACCGGCACGCGGAGGAGACCGAGGCCTGGAAGGCCAAGGACCCGATCCTGCGGCTGCGCACCCTCCTGGAGAAGGAGGGCCTGGCGGACGAGGACTTCTTCGCCGCCGTCGACGCGGAGAGCGAGCAGCTGGGGCTGCGGGTGCGCGAGGGCGTGCGCGGCATGCCCGACCCGGACCCGACGCTGATCTTCGACCACGTGTACAGCGAGCCTCATGCGCTGGTCGACGAGGAACGTGTCGAGTACGTGGAGTACGCGGCCTCATTCGAAGCGGGGGAGAACCACTGATGGCCGGCCAGCTCAGCATCGCCAAGGCGCTCAACGACGCGCTGCGCAAGTCGTTGGAGAACGACCCGAAGACCGTCCTGATGGGCGAGGACATCGGCAAGCTCGGCGGCGTCTTCCGCATCACCGACGGCCTGCAGAAGGACTTCGGCGAGGGCCGGGTGATCGACACCCCGCTCGCCGAGTCCGGCATCGTGGGCACCGCGATCGGCCTGGCCCTGCGCGGCTACCGCCCGGTCGTGGAGATCCAGTTCGACGGCTTCGTCTACCCGGCCTTCGACCAGATCGTGTCCCAGCTGGCGAAGATGCACGCCCGCGCGCTCGGGCACATCAAGATGCCCGTCACCGTCCGCATCCCGTACGCGGGCGGCATCGGCGCCGTCGAGCACCACAGCGAGTCGCACGAGGCGTACTTCGCGCACACCGCCGGCCTGCGGGTGGTCTCCCCGGCCAGCGCGCACGACGCGCACTGGATGCTGCGCCAGGCGATCGAGTCGGACGACCCGGTGATCTTCCTGGAGCCCAAGCGGCGCTACTGGGACAAGGGCGAGATCGGCGAGGCCCCGGACCTGGGGCTGCACGACGCCCGGATCGTCCGGTCCGGCACCGACGCGACGCTGATCGCGTACGGCCCGATGGTGAAGGTCTGCCTGGAGGCCGCCGCGGCCGCCGAGGAGGACGGCCGCCGCCTGGAGGTCGTCGACATGCGCTCGCTCTCCCCGGTGGACTTCCGGACGCTGGAGGAGTCGGTCAAGCGCACCGGTCGGGCCGTCGTGGTGCACGAGGCGCCGGTCTTCCTGGGCATGGGCGCCGAACTGGCCGCCCGGCTCACGGAGAAGTGCTTCTACCACCTGGAGGCGCCCGTCCTCAGGGTCGGCGGCTACCACGCGCCGTACCCGCCGTCCCGGGTCGAGGAGGCGTTCCTGCCCGACCTGGACCGCGTGCTCGACGCCGTCGACCGCGCGCTCGCGTACTGATCCGGGGAGCGAAGATGACCACCGAAGTTCGCTCGCTCCGCGAGTTCAAGATGCCCGACGTGGGCGAGGGCCTCACCGAGGCCGAGATCCTCAGCTGGTACGTCAAGCCCGGTGACGTCGTCACCGACGGGCAGGTCGTGTGCGAGGTGGAGACCGCCAAGGCGGCGGTGGAGCTGCCGATCCCGTTCAACGGGGTCGTCGAGCGGCTGCACTTCCCCGCGGGGGCGACGGTCGACGTCGGCACCGTGATCATCTCGGTCGCGGTCGCCGGGGAGGCGGGGGCCGCTCCGGCCGCCGCCGCGCCCGCTGCCGCCGCCCCGGCCGAGGCCCCCGAGGCCGAGCCGGAGCGCCGGGAGGTGCTGGTCGGGTACGGCCCGCGCACCGGCACCGCGCAGCGCCGGGCCCGGCGGACCACGGCCACCGCGGCCGTCACCGCGAAGCCCGCTCCGGTCGTGGCCGCTCCCGTGGCCGCGCCCGCTCCCGTCGCCGTGGCCGTGGCCGAAGCCCCCGTCGGGGAGCGGCCGTTGGCCAAGCCGCCGGTGCGCAAGCTGGCCAAGGACCTCGGCGTCGACCTGCGCTCGGTCACCCCGACCGGGACGGGCGGCGTGATCACCCGCGAGGACCTGCACGCCTTCGCGGCGGCCCAGGCCGCGCCGGTGGCCGTGGAGCCCGCCGACGTCGCCGAGGTCGTCGAGGCCGCGGCGCCGGTCACCTCGGCGGCGGGCGACGTCCGGGTGCCGATCAAGGGCGTGCGCAAGGCGACGGCGCAGGCGATGGTGGCCTCGGCCTTCACCGCCCCGCACGTCACCGAGTTCGTCCAGGTCGACGTGACCCGCACGATGAAGTTCGTCCGCAAGCTCAAGGAGACCGGGGAGCTCGGCCGCGACGTCCGGGTCAGCCCGCTGCTGCTGGTCGCCAAGGCGCTGCTCACGGCGGTCAAGCGGCACCCCGGGATCAACGCGCAGTGGGACGAGGCGGCCCAGGAGATCGTGATCAAGGGCCAGGTGAACCTCGGCATCGCCGCGGCCACCCCGCGCGGCCTGATCGTCCCGAACATCAAGGACGCCGGGGCCAAGACCCTGGCGGGCCTGGCCACCTCGCTCGGCGAGCTGGTCGAGACCGCCCGCCAGGGCAAGACCTCGCCGGCCGACATGCAGGGCGGCACGATCACCATCACCAACGTCGGCGTCTTCGGCGTCGACACCGGCACCCCGATCCTCAACCCCGGCGAGGCCGCGATCCTCGCCTTCGGGGCGGTCCGGGAACTGCCGTGGGTGCACAAGGGCAAGGTCGTCCCGCGTCAGGTGACCACGCTGGCGCTCTCCTTCGACCACCGCCTGGTCGACGGCGAGCTGGGCTCCCGGGTGCTGGCCGACGTGGCCGGCCTGCTGGAGCAGCCGAAGCGCCTGATCACCTGGGGCTGACCGGCTCCGACTCCTGGGAGGGCCCTGTTCCGTACCGCGGAGCAGGGCCCTCCGTCGTGCTCCGGGGACGGGTCGGCGGGAGCCCCGGGGACGGGTCGGCGAGATTGGTTGGGATGACTGGTCGGATGCGGATCGTTCGGCCAGGTCGGTGACATTTGCGTCCGCCGGTAGGGGCGACACGCCGGGTCGGGTACGTCTCCGCTCCACCACCCGGGCGACGCGGGTGACCGGAGCACCGAGGACGCACCCGTATGCCGCCTGGCAACCCTGGCCGTCTCGTCCGGAGTCTGGCCGCGCTCGTGCTGGTGTCCACCGCCGTCCTGCCGGCCGCGCTGGAGCTGGCGGGCCCCTCGCCGTTCGGCGTGATCGGCGCGGGCGCCCCGCCGGCGGACCGGGCGGCGCCGCCGCACCACGCGCTGCGGGCCGACCAGCGGGCCCCGGCGGCCGCCCCGACCTTCGACATACGCCGCACCGGGGACCCGTCGAACCGGATCACCCTGGTGCTGCTCGGCGACGGGTACACCGCCGACCAGCAGGAGCTGTTCCGGCAGCAGGCCGACAAGGCCTGGCACGCGCTGATGGACATCGAGCCGTTCCGCACCTACCAGGGGTTCTTCAACATACGGCGGGTCGAGGTGGTCTCCCCGGTCGCCGGGATAGCCGAGAGCGAGAGCCGGGGCCGCAACCCCGCCACCCCGCTCGGCATGCACTTCTGGTGCGAGGGCACCGCCCGGCTGCTGTGCGCCGACGAATCGGCCACCGCCCGGTACGCGGGGGACGGGGCCGGGCCGCAGTACCTGATCGCGCTGGCCAACTCCGTGGAGTACGGCGGCGCCGGGGGCACCGGGGTGACCACCCTGGCCGGGGGCAGCCCGGACGCCGGGCGGATCATCCAGCACGAGATCGGCCACACCGTGGGGGACCTCGGGGACGAGTACGACAGCGCCCCGGAGGACGCGGACTACCCCAACCTCTCCACCCTGGGCGCCGACGACATGCGCCGGAAGCAGACGAAGTGGTGGCGCTGGCTGGGCGCCGAGTCCCCGGACGGCGCCGGGACGGTCGGGGCGTACCGCAGCGCCAACGGCCTCTACCGGCCGACCCAGGACTCCGTGATGCGCACCCTGGGCAGTGCCTACAACCTGCCCTCGCGCGAGGCGATCATCGAGGAGCTGTACCGCAAGGTCCGCCCCACCGACGCCCCGTCCCCGCCCCCGGGCGAGGTGACCGGCCGCCCCCGGCTGGACGTGCGGCCGCTGCCGCTGACCGGCGCCCGGCAGCTGGCGGTGGAGTGGAAGGTGGACGGCGTCCCGGTGACGCCCCAGCCCGCCGACGGCCGGCTGGACACCGCGCGGCTGGACCTGGCGCCGGGCCGGACGGCCACGGTGACGGCCACGGTGCGCGACACCACCGACTGGGTGCGGGACGAGGGCTTCCGGGACAAGTACATGACCCGCTCCGTCTCCTGGACCGTGACCGGCTGAGTCCGGTTCGACCGGTTCCGAACCCCCACCCTGGGCGTTCAATCATGGGATGACTAATCTGGTCGCACTATGACCGTGGAGCCCGCCAGTTCAGCCCCGTCCCGATCCGTCCCCGCTCCTCGAACCACCGCCGAGCCCCCGGCCGGCGCCGCCGCCCCCGTGTGGACGCCCCCCGGCGGGCGCGGGGCCTGGCTGGCGTGGTCCATCGGCGTCAGCGTCTACATCCTGGCGGTCATCCACCGCACCAGCCTCGGCGTCGCCGGGCTCGACGCCGCCGACCGCTTCGGCATCGGCGCCTCGGCGCTCTCCACCTTCTCGATCCTCCAGGTGCTGGTCTACGCGGCCATGCAGATCCCGGTCGGCCTGCTCGTCGACCGCTTCGGGCCGCGCCGCGTGCTGCTCCTGGGCGTGGTGCTGCTGAGCATCGGCCAGCTGGCCTTCGCCTTCAGCTCCTCCTTCGCCCCCGCGCTGGTCTCCCGGGCCGTGCTCGGCTGCGGCGACGCGATGACCTTCATCAGCGTGCTGCGCCTGGCCGCCCGGTGGTTCCCGGCGGCGAAGAACCCGTTCGTCGCGCAGCTGACCGGCCTGGCCGGGATGGGCGGCAACCTGATCACCACCGTGGTGCTCGCCCAGGCCCTGCACAGCGAGGGCTGGACGCCGACCTTCACCGTGATCGCGCTGCTCGGCGTCGGCGTGTTCGCCCTGGTCGCGCTGTTCCTCAGGGAGGCCCCGGCCGGGGCGGCCGAGGTGCGGCCGCAGGGCGGGGAGCGCCCCCGGACCGGCCGTCAGGTGCGGGACTGCTGGCGCGAGCCCGGCACCCGGCTCGGCCTGTGGGTGCACTTCACCACGCAGTTCCCGGGCAACGTCTTCGGCCTGCTCTGGGGCCTGCCCTACCTGGTGGAGGCGCAGGGGATGTCGCGGGCCGGGGCGGGCTACCTGCTGACCCTGCTGGTGCTCTGCAACATGACCGCGGGCTTCGTCTTCGGTCGGCTGCTCTCGCGCACCGCGCGGGCCCGGATGCCGATCGTGTTCGGCGTCATCGGGGCGACCGCGCTCGGCTGGGCGCTGGTGCTGGCCTGGCCCGGCGGGCACCCGCCGATGTGGCTGCTGGTCGCGATCGTGGCGGTGATGGGCGGCAACGGCCCGGCCTCGCTGGTCGGCCTGGACTACGCGCGCGCCCGCAACCCCGTGGAGCGGCTGGGCACGGCCTCCGGGATCGTCAACATGGGCGGCTTCATCGGCACGATGATCACCCTGCTCGGGATCGGCCTGCTGCTGGACGCGCTCTCGCCGGAGGGCGCCGGGGAGTACTCGGCCGAGGCCTTCCGCTGGGCGTTCTGCTGGCAGTTCCTGCCGCTCGCGGTGGGCACGCTGATGATCCTGCGGTTGCGGCGGAAGGTCGCCGCAACCGCGTGAGGCGCCGCGACGGCGTCAGAGGGTGACCGCGAAGTTGGCCAGCACCCGGTCGGCCAGCTCCTTGTCGCCCTCGACGGTCACCGGCCCCGGGCGGCCGCGGCCGCAGGCGAGCCGCAGGTACGTCTCCCAGTCCATGGTGAGCTGGACGTCCGGGGCCAGGCTGATGGACTCGTCCACCGTGCCGCGGCCGGCCGAGTCGACCCGTACGGTGCGCAGGAACTCCAGCGGGCCGGTCACGTCCAGCACCAGGGCCGTCCCCGCGGGGGCGCCGGCGGTGTGGGCGACGGCCTTGGGCAGCAGCTCCAGCAGGACGTCCCGGGCGATCAGGGCGCCCGGGGAGTCCAGGTTGCCGGGGGTGTGCAGGGCCCGGCGGAGGTCCTGCTCGTGCACCCAGACGTCGAAGGCCCGCATGCGCAGGAGCTGGTGGTACGGGACGTCCCTGGCGAGCGGGCCGAGCGGCGTGCGGACGAACTCGTCCGGAGTCTGCCGGGCGTTGCGCAGCGCCCGGGAGCGCCGGATGATCGTGTACTCCAGCTCGCCGACCATCTCCAGCGCGGTGTGGCAGCGCCGCTTGTCCACCGGCAGCTCGATGTAGCGGGCGAACTCGCTGGTGACGTGCCGCAGGTCGCGGGGGAGCGAGTGGATCGGGCGGGGGTCGCCGAGCAGTTCGGACTCGACGGCGATGACGTGCGAGACGACGTCCCTGACGGACCAGCCGGCGCACTCGGTGGCCCGGTTCCAGGAGTCCTCGGGGAGGGGGGCGACCAGTTCCGATAGGGACTCGATGCTCTGCGTCCACGCCTCGGTGCACGCCTGCACGGTCTGGTTGTCCGTCACGGGAATCTCCGGCCCTCCGTCAGCTCTCTCGCCGCCCGCGCCCCCGGCCGTCTGGGCCGGCCGGGATGGTCCGGCTTCCGGGCGCACGCGCTAACCGCACGTTACGCTGCCGGGTGACAGCTGGGCAGCGCTTTCGGGTGACGATCGTAGGTCTCTTGCCGTGGACGGTGGTACTGTGCGCGCTTCATTGATCCAACTCGCGGTCTCCGACGCCGAGCCGCCGGCCGAACGGCGGGCCCGCGCGGCCTCGCTGGTACGGGCGCAGCAGGGAGCGGACCTCGTGGTCCTGCCCGAGCTGTGGCCGCTCGGCGGCTTCGCCTACGACCTCTGGCCGGAGGGCGCGGAGACCCTGGACGGGCCCACCTCGGACGCCATGGCCTCGGCGGCCCGGGCGGCCGGGGTCTGGCTGCACGCCGGGTCGATCGTCGAACGCGATCCGGACGGGCCGATCTACAACACCTCGCTGGTCTTCGCCCCGGACGGCGAGCTGGTGCACACCTACCGCAAGATCCACCGCTTCGGCTTCGACAGCGGTGAGGCGGTGGTGATGGGCGCCGGCCAGGAGATCGTCACCGCGCCGACCGGGTTCGGCACGCTGGGCCTGGCCACCTGCTACGACCTGCGCTTCCCGGAGCTGTTCCGGGCCCTGCTGGACGCGGGCGCGCAGCTGCTCGTCGTCCCGGCGGCCTGGCCGGCCCGGCGGCGCGAGCACTGGACGCTGCTGGCGCGGGCCCGGGCGGTGGAGGAGCAGGCCTTCGTCCTGGCCTGCAACACCGCAGGGACGCACGGCGGGGTCGAGCAGGCCGGGTACAGCCTGGTGGTGGACCCGTGGGGCCGGGTGCTGGCGGAGGCCGGGGCCGGCGAGGAGGTCGTGACGGTCGACTTCGACCCGGCCGAGGTGGGCCGGGCGAGGGAGGAGTTCCCGGTGCTGCGGGACCGCCTGCTGGGGATCCCCGCGCCGGTGCAGAGGTAGTTCCAGGGGGTTGGTTCGTACCAGCCTCCGGCGGGTTTGAGAAGATGAGCACTCGTCGTGTTCTCCGCCGTTCCCGGCCGCTCCGTCGAGGGACGGCCCGGGGCGGCCCGCCCGCGAGGAGGTCGCGCGCATGTCGCTCAACGGCGCGGACGACATCCGCCCCGTCATCCAGCGCAACAGCCTGCGCGAACAGATCGCCGGGGCGTTGCGCGAGGAGATGATGGCCGGCCGCCTGGAGGCCGGCCGCAACTTCACCGTCAAGGAGATCGCCGAGCTGTACGGCGTCTCGGCGACCCCGGCCCGGGAGGCGCTGGTCGACCTCGGGGCGCAGGGGCTGCTGCGGGCCGAGCACCACCGGGGCTACACCGTGCCCGAGCTGTGCTGGGCGGACTTCCTGGAGATCTTCGAGTCCCGGGTGCTGATCACCGACAGCTTCCACCGGCAGTTCGCCAGCGGCCGGGCGATGCCCGACCTCTCCCGGCTGCCCTCGCTGCGCCGGCGGGCCGAGGCCGCCCAGCGGGCCGCGCGCAGCGGCAACCTGGACGTGATGGTGGGCTGCGACCGCCGGTTCTGGCAGGAGGTCGCCGCCCTGCTCGGCAACCGCCGGATGGCCGACTACCTGGACTGGCTGCGGGTGCAGTCGTGGATGTTCGCCGCCCGCTTCCTGCGGGAGATGCCCGTGCTGGGAGGGGTGTGCTGGGACCGGCAGGTGGAGCTGGTCGACGCGATCGGGGCCGGGGACGTGCACGGGGCGCACCGGATCGTCTGCGAGTACAACCTGTTCACGGTGGAGCTGCTGGCCGGGCTGGCGGGGGCGCCGCTGGAGTCGGTGACCGTGCTCGGGCTGCTCACCGACCGGCCCGGCGACCGTACGGATCCGGTTGCGGCCCCGGCCGCACCGCCTCACGTCGAGCCACCCGTCGCGCCCCCGGCGGCGGCCGTCGAGGAGCCCGGGGGCGGGGCCCGTCCGAGGAAGGGCGGCGCGGCGGGGGAGGAGCTGGGCAAGGAGCTGGGGCGCGAGCTGGGCCTGGGCCTCGGCCTGGTGCCCCAGCCGCGCGCCGTCGCGCACGGGAGGTTCGGCCGCAGGCTGCCCTGAGGCCCCTGCGAGGTCGCTCCCGGACCACTTCGGGGCTGCTCGCGGGCTGCTCCCGGGCTGCTCAGGGGATCCCGGGGCCGTACCGGGCACGGGCCGGTAGGGTGGGCGGTCGTCGAACCGGGCGCCGCGTGAGGCGGTCGTCCGCGTACCGACCCCGCCCCCGTCGCCCCGCCTCCCGCGGGCGATCCCGCCGCCCGGAGAGGAACTGCCGGCCATGGCCTGCGACCTCTGGCTCGTCCCGCTGGTGGACGTGCTGAGCCACAGCCCCAACAACCCCTTCCGGGACGATCTCGCGCTCTACAACGCGACGTTGGCCTCGTACGGGCTGCCGGAGGTGCCGGTCTACCAGTACGTGCCGGGGATCAGCGGGGCCGTCGAGCCCATAGCCGCCTTCGACTACGACTCGCTGCACTTCCTGCGCCGCGCCTACCTGTTGGGCCTGACCGGCCTGGACATCACCCCGGTCGACCACCTCGGCGGCGACTACGAGCAGTTGCTGGAGATGTTCGAGAGCACCGCCGAACAGTCGCACCTGGTCTGGCACTTCGACCACGCCGGCGCGTACGTGCCGATCGAGTTCGCGGCCCCGCTGGTGGACGACGCCCTGCTCGCCTCCGGCGGCCCGCTCGGCTCCAGCCACGGGCTGCTGCGCGAACTCCAGGCCGTGGCACCGGCGCTGGGCATCGACCCGCTCAACCCGCCGGACCCGACCCGGCCGCTCGGCCCGACCGGCCTGGAGCAGCCGTTCGGGCCGCCGATCGACGACGTGCACCCCTTCGCCCGGGAGCGGCACGCCTGGTCGGGCCTGTACGCCGCGGCGGCCCGCAGCGTCACCCAGGGCTCGATGATCGTCTTCGCCTGACGGACGGGTCGGGGCCCTACCGCAGCGGGCCCTCCGGCGGCCGCTGGCGCGGCATGGTGGGCCTGGTGCCCGGCGGGGGCAGCACCCGCACCTGCGCGCCGCCACCGGTCTCGCTGCGCCCGCCCCACGTCCCCGGGGCCTGGGTGGGCAGCTGGGTCATCGAGGCGCGGAACTCCAGCATCCACTCCGAGGTCTCGGTGCGGACCATGTCCGAGACGTCCTCGCAGAAGCGGCGCAGCACCCCGAGGCAGCGCTCGGCGGCCTCGCCCGCGGTGCCCTCCGTCGGGCCGAGCACCTCGCGCACGCACTCCGAGGCCCAGTCGAACTGGAAGGCCTCCAGGCGGCGTTGCAGCGCCTGCGCGGTGGAGACGTCCCGCATCCAGCCGGAGGTCAGGCCG
The DNA here is from genome assembly GCF_044767945.1 of Kitasatospora sp. NPDC101183. Lineage (NCBI taxonomy): Bacteria > Bacillati > Actinomycetota > Actinomycetes > Kitasatosporales > Streptomycetaceae > Kitasatospora > Kitasatospora sp. NPDC101183. Next base: position 108,786 of record NZ_JBIWOW010000008.1, read on the forward strand.
AAGACCCGGTCGGTGCCGTAGCAGGCGGCGGAGAGCGCGAGGCCGACGTAGCCCCAGTCGGCGCCGTGGGAGATCGCGCCGGTCAGGTCGACCAGCGGGGCGGTGACCGCGCCCACCGCGGAGCCGGCCGTGCCGAAGCGCAGCAGCCGGGCCCAGCGGCGCTTCCACACGCGGTCCCGGCGGTACCACTCGATGGCCTCGACCGCCCGCTCCTCGGACCAGCGGTACAGCTCCTCCAGGCGCTCGGCGGGCTCGCCCCAGTCCCCCAGCGGGAACTGGCGGGCGCTCAGATCGACCCGGCGGCGGGTCGTGGCCCGGCGGGCGACGGTGGCGGGGGCGGACTGGTCCTCCTCGCCGACCTCCTTGCCCCAGGCACTCTCCTCGGGCTGCATTTCCGGCTGGCTCACCTGTGGGGCTCCCTGTGCGGGCGGCTGGGTCTGGCGGCGCATCGGCTGACGTGGCGTCTGCCGGTGGTTGTCCAACAGCACTTCTTACCGCCAAATGGCTGACCGTGGGGACGCTTCCCCGATGATCGTTACCGGATTCGGCCACCGGAACCCGAGGTGGGCGGGTTGCGCGAGTCGGCGGGATTTCACCCGTCCGAGGGAGGGCCCGGTGACCCGCCGTCCTGACCCGGACACCCGCTGCTGATCACCCCGGGCCCGGTTCGGAGGTTCCTCCGGGCTCCTCGGCGTACGGACCTCTTCCGGCTGGACGATCGCACGGGGGCCGGGGGAGGCCGGAACCGGCCACCGACTACCCTGGCGAGCGTGAAGGTCCTCGTCATCGGCGGCGGCGCCCGCGAACACGCCCTGTGCCGCTCCCTGTCCCAAGATCCCTCCGTGACCGAGCTGCACTGCGCCCCCGGCAACGCCGGGATCGCCCGGGTGGCGACGCTCCACCCGGTCGACCAGCTGGACGGCGCCCAGGTCCTCGACCTCGCCGTGCGGCTCGGTGCCGAGCTGGTCGTCGTCGGCCCGGAGGCCCCGCTCGTCGCGGGCGTCGCCGACCCGCTGCGCGCGGCCGGCATCCCGGTGTTCGGCCCGTCCGCGGAGGCCGCCCAGCTGGAGGGCTCGAAGGCCTTCTCCAAGGACGTGATGGCCGGAGCCGGCGTGCCCACCGCCCGCTCCTACGTCTGCACCACGCCCGAGGAGGCCGCCGAGGCCCTGGACGCCTTCGGCGCCCCGTACGTGGTCAAGGACGACGGCCTGGCGGCCGGCAAGGGCGTCGTGGTCACCTCCGACCGCGAGGCCGCGCTGGCCCACGCCGCCTCCTGCGAGCGCGTGGTCATCGAGGAGTACCTCGACGGCCCCGAGGTCTCGCTGTTCGCGATCACCGACGGCACCACCGTCCTGCCGCTGCAGCCCGCCCAGGACTTCAAGCGCGCGCTGGACGGCGACGAGGGCCCCAACACCGGCGGCATGGGCGCCTACTCGCCGCTGCCCTGGGCCCCGGCCGGGCTGGTCGAGGAGGTCATGGAGAGCGTCCTGCAGCCGACCGTGGACGAGCTGCGCCGCCGCGGCACCCCGTTCTCCGGCCTGCTCTACGCGGGCCTGGCGCTCACCTCGCGCGGCACCCGGGTCATCGAGTTCAACGCCCGCTTCGGCGACCCGGAGACCCAGGTCGTGCTGGCCCGGCTGCGCACCCCGCTGGCGGGCGTCCTGCTGGCGGCCGGCAACGGGACCCTGGACCAGCTGGAGCCGCTGCGCTGGAGCGAGGAGGCGGCCGTGACCGTCGTCGTCGCCTCCGAGGGCTACCCGGCCGCGCCGCGCACCGGTGACCCGATCGAGGGACTGGCCGAGGCCGAGGCGGACGGCACCGCGTACGTGCTGCACGCGGGCACCAGGGCGGGCGGGGACGGCGAGGTGCTGAGCGCCGGCGGCCGGGTGCTGTCCGTCACCGCGACCGGCGCCGACCTGGCCCAGGCGCGCGAGCGCGCGTACGCCGGGGTCGGCCGGATCTCACTCAAGGGCGGCCAGCACCGCACCGACATCGCGCTGAAGGCGGCCACCGCGTAGGGGACTTCGCCCGAAGGGGGCGCTGCGGACCACAGGGGTTTCCACCCCTTGGACGCAGCGCCCCCGGCGTTTCCGGGGCGAGGGTGACGCAGGGGCCGCGCGCACCGTTCGGCGGCCGGATTCCAGCCCATCGGGTGACAGCGTCCGCATCCGGCTGACGCAGCCGGGCGCCCGGCCTTATGGTGCGCTGGATCGCCGTGCGGCGGGGCGGTGCGCCGGGCCCGCCGCCGGGTAGCGGTGTTCCCGCGGGGGGATGCTGGACGGCGTCCGGCCGGGCGGCCGCGCGGGTGCTTCGCACCGGACCGGTCCTCGCCCCGAGGGTGACGTCGACGGTGTTCGGGCAGTGTCACCGGGACGAGTGGAAACCGGGACGATCCGGAACGCCCACCCGGGCCGGCGCGTCGAAAATGCCAGTAGCACCACGCAGCTTGCACTGCCGGGATCGGGCCATTCCGCTTCCCGGTCGGAACTGATCGTTTCGAGTCGGCTCAGGGGCCCGTCACCGGCGCTCCCGAGCCCCGAAGGGGGTGCCGGTATGGCCGCAGTCGACACCGCGCGCGCTCACGCCCGGGCGGTCCTGCGCGTCCGGGGCCTGGCCCTGGCCGTCGCCGTCCTGCCCGCCGCCGTGGCGGTGGTCCTGCTCGCGGGCCGGTTCACCGGCCGGATCGGCGCGCCCGGCTCCGCCGACGCCGTCGGCTGGGACGCCGCCCGCTGGGCGGTGTGCGCCGTCGCCGTCCTCACCCTCGCGGTGGCCGCCCTCACGGCCCGCGCCCACCGCAGGGCCGTCCCGCCGCGCACCCCCGCCGTGCCGCTGGAGCGCGCCGAGGCGCCCGAGCTGTACCGGCTCATCGACGAGCTCGCCGAACGGCTGGAGGTGCCCGCGCCCTCCGCCGTCGCGCTCACCCCCGACTGCGACAGCTGGCTGGAGGACATCCCGGCCGACGGCCGCCACCACGCGGCGCCCGCGCCCGTCCTGGTGATCGGCTCGCCGTTCCTGTGGTGGATGCGGGCCGGTGAACTGCGCGCCCTGCTCGCCCCCGTGGTCGCCGGGACGGCCGCCTCCGCCGATCCGGAGATCGCCGCCGCCCGCCGCTTCCTGCGCAGCCTGGACGCCAGCCTCGACCCCGGCGCCACCGCCCTCGGTTTCGGCGTACCCGTCCAGCCCGCTCCGCCCCGGCGCGGGCCCGCCGCGCTCGTCCACCGCCTCACCGGGCGGATCACCCGCCGGCTGCTCGGCGCCTGCCGGGGCCACGCCGCCGAACTGGAGCGGTCGGTGGCCGGCTGGGCCTCCGAGCAGGCCCGCACCGTCGACTACGGCCTGCGCATAGCCGCCCAGGAACAGGTCGGCCTCGCCTACGCCGGCTGGGACCGCCTGCTCACCAGGGTCGCGCTGCCCGCCTGGCGCCTCGGCCGCCACCCCGCCCGCCTCAACGCCGGGGTCGCCGCCGCGCTCACCGAACTGTCCCGCCGCGACCGGCTGGCCGAGGGCTACGGCACCCGGCTCGGCGACCGCCCCGCCTGCGACCTGCTGGAGGAGCCCGGCGCCGTCGACCGGGCCGTCTCCCTCCTCGCCGCCGAACTCTTCTTCGGCCTCCCCCCGGCGGGCAGCTGGCACGAGCTGGAGTGGACCGACTACCCGGCCGAGGTCGTGGACGCCGGCTGGCGCTCCCGCGCGGCCGCCCTGCAGGCCGCCCTGGACCGGCTCGCCCCCCAGGCCCGCCCCGGCGCCCCCACCCTCACCCGGCTCCTCGGGCGGCTCGCCGAGGGCGACGGCGAACGCCTCGCCGCCGCGCTCGCCGCCGGGCCGGCCCGAACCGCCGCCCCCGCCCCGCTGCTGGAACCCGTTCGCTCCGGCCGCGACCTGCTCGTGGACCACGTCACCGCGATGGTCTGCTGCGCGGCCGTGGACACCGCGGGCGGCGCCCCCGGCCTGGACTGGCTGGACGGCCCGGTGCTTCTGGTGCGCGGCGTCCGCCGCACCGACCTGGCCGGGCCCGTCGCCCAGGCCGTCGAGCAGGGGCAGGACGGCCCGCTGCGCGCCTGGCTGGAGGCCGCCGAGGTCCGTTCGGAGAAGCCCGTGCGCCTCTGACGGCCGGCCCCGGGCGGCGCTCGGCACCCGCGCACGCGCCCCCGGGGCGCTCGGCCGTCGGCCGTCTCCGCAGGCCGGAGGCCCTGGGCGTTCGGCCCGCGAGATTTCCGTACACCAATTGCTACCGTAGGGTGACGCAGCGTCCGCACGGTGTGGTGTATTAGACCGCACGCACTTCCGGGGGGCACGTGCCAACCCGGACGACGGTGCCACCTGGGAGGGGCGCGTGGGGACCGAACTCAATCGCCGCTGGGAGTCCGGAACGCACGCCTACAGCGTCTCCGACCCCTTCGGACAAGGCCCGCTGCCCTGGCTGCGCAGCCCCGACGAGTACCTCGACAACGGCGACAGCGTGCCCTGGTACGTCTCGGTGGACGCCCCCGGCCAGCGCCCCCTGGCCGCCGCGGGCCGCCCCCGGCCGCCGGTCGGCACCCCGCTCAGCTCCAACGACGTGGACCAGCAGATCAAGGGCTTCGCCTCGGCCGGGGTCGTGCGCCCCGGCGGCTCGGTGGACTTCCGGGTGACGGTCAACCCGCCCCGCGAGTTCTCCGTCGCCGTCTACCGGATCGGCCACTACGGCGGCGACGGCGCCCGCCACATGACCACCAGTCCGATGATCTCCGGCCTCGTGCAGCCCGCCCCGCTGGTCGTCGAGCGGACGGTCTCCTGCCACCACTGGTGGCACTCCTGGCGGTTGCAGATCCCCGCCCACTGGCAGCCCGGCGCGTACGTCGCCGTGCTCACCACCGGGGACCTGCTGCACCGCAGCCACATCCCGTTCACCGTACGGGACTTCGACGGGTACGGCGCCGCCGAAGTCCTCCTGGTGCTCCCGGACGTGACCTGGCAGGCGTACAACCTGTTCCCCGAGGACGGCCGCAGCGGCGCCAGCCTCTACCACGCCTGGGACGACTCGGGCGGGCTGCTCGGCGAGCACGAGGCCGCCGTCACCGTCTCCTTCGACCGCCCGCACGCCACCGCCGGTCTGCCCCTGCACGTCGGCCACGCCTACGACTTCATCCGCTGGGCCGAGCGCTACGGCTACGACCTCTCGTACGCCACCGCCACCGACCTGCACGCCGGGCTGGTCGACCCGGCCCGGCACCGGGCGCTGGTCTTCCCCGGCCACGACGAGTACTGGTCCGAGCCGATGCGCCGGGCCGCCGAACGGGCCCGCGACGACGGCACCTCCCTGGTGTTCCTCTCCGCCAACACCATGTACTGGCGGGTCGAGTTGACCCCGGCCGCCTCCGGCGAGCCCAACCGGCTGCTCAACTGCCGCAAGCGGCAGAAGGCCGCCCCCGGCAGCCCCGCCGCCGGGGCGCCCGGCGCGGCCAGCGCGCTGTGGCGCGACGCCGGGGAGCCCGAGCAGCACCTGCTGGGCGTGCAGTACTCGGGCAGCGTCGCCGCGCCCGTCCCGCTGGTCGCCCGGCACACCGCGCACTGGCTCTGGGACGGCACCGGGCTGCAGGAGGGGGAGGAGCTGCCCGGGCTCGTCGCGGGGGAGGCCGACCGCTACTACCCCAAGGTGGCGCTGCCCGAGCACACCGAGCGGGTGCTGCTGGCGCACTCGCCGTACCAGGACCTCGCCGGACGCACCCGCTTCCAGGAGACCTCCCTGTACCGGGCGCCCAGCGGCGCGTACGTCTTCGCGGCCGGCACCTTCGCCTGGTCGCCCGCCCTGGACCGGCCGGGCATGACCGACGAGCGCGTCCAGCGGGCCACCGCCAACCTGCTGGACAGGCTCTGCAAGAACGAGCCCGCAGGGGTTCGTGAAAGACTGCGGGGGCAGTGACCTCCCCTTTCACGGAGCCCCACGCCCGTGAACGACCCCTGAGGACTGAACACCTTGAGCGGATTTGTCACCAAGCCCGAGCCGGTCCTGGTACCCGGCCTGGTCCACCTGCACACCGGCAAGGTGCGCGACCTGTACCGCACCGAGGCGGGCGAACTGGTGATGGTGGCCAGCGACCGGATGTCCGCCCACGACTGGGTGCTGCCGAACGAGATCCCCGACAAGGGCCGCGTCCTCACCCAGCTGTCGCTGTGGTGGTTCGAGCGGATCGCCGACATCGTGCCCAACCACGTGATCTCCACCGACGTCCCGGCCGGCGCCCCCGCCGACTGGAAGGGCCGCACGCTGATCTGCAAGAGCCTGGACATGATCCCGGTCGAGGCGGTCGCCCGCGGCTACCTGGCCGGCTCCGGCCTCACCGAGTACGACGAGAGCCGTACGGTCTGCGGCATCGCGCTGCCCGAGGGCCTGGTCAACAGCTCCGAGCTGCCCGCCCCGATCTACACCCCGGCCCTCAAGGCCGAGGTCGGCGAGCACGACGAGAACGTCCCGTACGAGGAGACGGCCCGGCGGATCGGCGCCGAGCTGGCCAACCAGGTGCGCCGCACCACCCTGGACGTCTACGCCCGCGCCCGGGACATCGCCCGCGCCCGGGGCATCATCCTGGCCGACACCAAGTTCGAGTTCGGCCTGCTGGACGGCGAGCTGATCATCGGCGACGAGGTGCTCACCCCGGACTCCTCGCGCTACTGGCCGGCCGACGACTACGAGCCGGGCCGCTCGCAGTCCTCCTTCGACAAGCAGCTGATCCGCGACTGGCTGGTCTCCCCGGCCTCCGGCTGGGACCGCTACAGCGAGCAGCCGCCGCCGGAGCTGCCGGCCGAGCTGGTCGAGCGGACCCGCGCCAAGTACATCGAGGTGTACGAGCGGCTCACCGGCACCAGCTGGGCCTGAACGCTCCAGGGACGCGCCCGCGGGCACGGGGCGCGTCTGACGATTAGCGCCGGACCCGGCGGGAATCGTCAGACACGCCCTAGATCCAGCCGTGCTCGCGGGCGATCCGCACCGCCGCGTGGCGGTTCTCGGCGCCGAGCTTGGTGGCCGCCGAGGACAGGTAGTTGCGCACGGTGCCCTGGGAGAGCGAGGCCCGGGCGGCGATCTCGGCGATCGTGGTGCCGTCCGCGGCCAGCTCCAGGACGTCCGTCTCGCGCGGGGTCAGCGGGGTCTCGCCGGCGCTGATCGCGTCGGCGGCCAGCTCCGGGTCCACGTACCGGCCGCCGGAGCGCACGGTGCGGATGATGCCGGCCAGGTCGGCGGCCGAGACGGTCTTCGGCAGGAAGCCCCGCACCCCGACCTCCAGCGCCCGCTTGAGGTAGCCCGGGCGGCCATGGCCGGTGACGATCATGCAGCGGCAGTCCGGCAGGACCCGGCGCAGCCCGGTGGCCACCTCGATGCCGTCCAGGCCCGGCATCTGGAGGTCCAGCACGGCGATGTCGGGCCGGTGCGCCTGGGCCATCGCCAGGGCCTCCGGGCCGGAGCCGGCCTGGGCGACCACCTCGATGTCGTCCTCCAGGGAGAGCAGCGCGGCCAGCGCGCCCCGGATGAGGTGCTCGTCGTCGGCGAGCAGGACGCGAACGGGGTTCTGGGTCACTGGCGGACCTTCCTCAACGAGGCAGCGGGACGGTGGCGAGCATCCGGAAGGTACCGGCCTCGGCGGTCGGGAGGACCAGCTCCCCGTCGTGGGCGGCGAGGCGCTCGCGCAGTCCGGGCAGCCCGGTGCCCCCGCCCTGGGAGGGGATCGGGACGGCGGGCACCCCGTCGTTGCTCAGCTCCAGCACGGCCCGTCCGCCCTCCTGCCGCAGCCGGATCAGGCAGTTCGCGGCCTCGCTGTGGCGCAGCACGTTGGTGGTGGCCTCGCGGATCACCCAGCCGAGCACGGACTGCACCGGCGGCGGCAGGCGGTCGGCGTCCTCGCCGAGGTCGATCTCGCAGGCGACGTCCGCCGAGCGCAGCACCGCGCGGGCGCCGTACGCCTCGGCGTGCAGGTCGGCGGTGCGGTAGCCGCGGATGACGTCCCGGACCTCGCGCTGCGACTCCTGGGCGATCCGCTGCACCTCGGCCATCTGCTCGGCGGCCTCCGGGCGCCCGCGGCGGGCGAGTTGGACGGCGAGCTCGCTCTTGAGCGCGATGGTGGTGAGGTTGCGGCCCATCACGTCGTGCAGGTCGCGGGAGAAGCGCAGCCTCTCCTCGGCGACGGCCAGCCGGGCCTGCGCCTCGCGGGCGGCGTCCAGCTCCCAGACGACGGCGCAGAGCCAGGCGAAGCTGCGGCTGCCGGCCCCGACGAGGGGCAGGGTGATCAGGGTGCCGACCAGCATCCCGGCGGTCTTGGAGACGCTGGACCCGGCGATCAGCAGGGGCGGGGCGAAGAGCAGGGAGGTGAGCACCGTCGCCAGGGCGGCCCGCAGCGGCGGCAGCCCGATCGAGACCGGCGCGGTCGCGATGACCAGCAGCAGGATGGCGACCGAGGGGGTGAACGGCGCCGGCCCGCTCCGCTCGTCGAGGGAGGGGCCGATCAGCAGGACGGCCCAGCAGCCCCCCACCGCGAGAGCCTGGTTGACGACCAGCCAGCGCACGTACGGGGAGGGCCGGCCGAGGTAGTGGTCGAGCGAGGTGCGGCAGGCCCGCAGTCCGACCAGGGTGGCGGCCAGACCGATGACCAGCGAGACCCGGGCCACCGCGATGGAGTTCTCCAGATCGCGGGACAGGCCCAGGAAGAACACCATCGTGGGCACCAGCATCAGCGGGGGCAGGTAGATCGACCAGCGGAGGTAGACCTCGGAGCGCTGGGGCTTGCCGAATCCCCTCCAGGTGCGCAGCGGTGACCGCATTCCCATGCCTTCCGCTCCCAGTTCGACCACGATCGTGCTTTCTGCCTTCATATCAGAGGTCGAACCGGAGACGGTCCTTCGGTTTCCGGCGATCGACCGCGATCAGCGACGAGGCTCCCAGCGGAAGTACCGTACGGCCGCCCAGACGGCCAGGAACAGCCAGATCCCGCCGGTGATCAGGTGCGACCCCGCGACGCCCCAGCTTCCCGCGAAGTCGGTGGCGGCGGCCGAGCCGTCGGTGCCGAACCAGCCGACGCGGATCAGCTGGAAGGCCGGGGTGGTGGGCAGCAGGCGGCAGACGTCGGCGAGCTGCGCGGGCATGACCTCCAGCGGGACGAACAGGCCCGAGCCGAACTGCATGACCAGCATCATCGGCAGGGTGGTGATGCCGGCGCTCTCCACCGTCCTGGTGAAGGCGCTGGACAGCGCGGCCATCGCGATCATGGTGGCCAGGATCAGCACCAGCCCGACCAGCATCAGCACCGGGTTGACCGGCACGGTCAGGTGCAGGCCGACGCTGCCGCCGACGCCGATCAGGGCGGCCATGAGCAGGCCGATGGTGAGCGAGGGGACGGCCGTTCCGAGCAGGATCTCCAGGTCCCGGGCCTCGCCGGTGCGCAGCCGCTTGAGGACCAGCTCGCCGCGGCGGGCGACGTACGCCGAGGTCAGGTTGTAGTAGACGACGAAGGACAGGACCATCCCGATCGAGCCGTAGATCAGCATCGAGTCGACGTCCAGCCCGGGGGTGGACTTCGCCTGCTGCTTGAGCACGCCGTGCAGCGAGGCGATCAGGATCAGCGGCAGCGCCAGGGCGGTGAACAGCGCCGTGCGGTTGCGCACCAGCAGGGTGGCCTCGGCGCGGCCGAGGGCGAGCAGCCGGCGGGCGGTGGTGCTCTTCGGGCCGGCGGCGGCCGGGGCGGTGGTGACGGCGGTGGTCATCGGGCGGTTCCGATCAGACGGCGGCGGGCGGGACGGTCGGCGGCGGGGGCCTGCGGCGGGGCCTGGTGGGCGGCCTCGGAGGCGATGGCGAGGAAGGCCTCCTCCAGCGAGGCGCTGCGGGCGTCGAGGGCGCCGAGCGCGATCCCGTGGTGGCGGGCCCAGCCGAGCAGGTCGGTGAGGGTGTCCTGGAGGGCGGTGGTCCGGACGGTGACCCTGCGGCCGTCCACCGCCACCTCGGCCCCGGCCAGGACGGGCAGTGCGGTGCCGGTGAACTCCGGCAGGTCGAAGCCGATCCGGGAGGGCCGCCCGGCGATCACCTCGGCGACGGTGCCGGAGACGACGATCCGGCCGCCGTGCATGATGGCCAGCCGGTCGGCGAGCTCCTCGGCCTCCTCCAGGTAGTGCGTGGTGAGCAGCACGGTGGTGCCCTGGGCACGCAGCTCGCGCACCAGGCGCCAGACGGAGGCGCGGGCCTCCGGGTCGAGGCCGGTGCTGGGCTCGTCGAGGAAGAGCACCTCGGGGCGGCCGAGCAGGGCCATCGCGAGGTCGAGCCGGCGCTTCTCGCCGCCGGACAGCTGCTTGACCCGGACGCCGGCGCGGTGGCCGAGGCCGACGAGGTCGAGAGCCTCGGCGACGGGGCGGGCGCCGCTGGTCATCCCGGCCCAGGCGCGGCCGGTCTCGGCGGCGGTGAGCTCGCCGGGGAAGCCGCCCTCCTGGAGCATGATGCCGATCCGGGGGCGGACGGCGGCGCGCTCGGTGAAGGGGTCGTGGCCGAGGACCCGCACGCGGCCGTCGCTGGGGGCGGTCAGCCCTTCGATGACCTCCATGGTGGAGGTCTTGCCGGCCCCGTTGGTGCCGAGCAGGGCGAACAGCTCGCCCCGGCCGACCGCGAGGTCCACGCCGCGGACGGCGTGGTAGCCGGTGGCGCCGCTGCCGTAGTGGCGGTGCAGGTCGGTGACCTCGATCACGCGGTCGCCGGGGCGGGAGGGCTGGCTCTTTTCCATGCCCCAAGCCTTTCGCCGCCCGGGCCCGCGGGGCAGTGCGGGCCGTCATGAGAGGGCGGTGGCGATCCACGGATCGGCGGTGACAAATGTCATCGGCGCCGGGCGGTATTGCCGGTGCGGCCGGTATTGTGTCGGGAAATGCCGAAGGGCCCCCTCGATCGAGGGGGCCCTTCGTACTGGAGCGGACGACGAGATTCGAACTCGCGACCCTCACCTTGGCAAGGTGATGCTCTACCAACTGAGCCACGTCCGCAGGATGGAACTATTGAGTTGTGCTGTGCTCGCACACTGCGAGCGGACGACGAGATTCGAACTCGCGACCCTCACCTTGGCAAGGTGATGCTCTACCAACTGAGCCACGTCCGCATGGTGCCTGGCGGGGCACCTGCCGCCCCTTCGGATCTCTCCGTTGCGGCGACGAGGAATACTCTACAGCATCGTTCGGGGTGGTCGCCCCACCCTTTCGGCCCAGGGCCTGGCGGGGCGACCGCGGGCCTGCGGCCCGGACGGGTCAGTTCGCCTCGGCGAACGCCTCGTACACGTGCTTGGGAATCCGGCCGCGGGCGGGCAGCTCCATGCCGCGCGAGAGGGCCCAGGCGCGGACGGCGGCCGGGTCCGGGGTCAGCGCGGTGCGGCGGAAGGACTTTCCGGTGCGGCTCTGGCGGCGCCCGGCCGCGACGAAGGGGGCGAGGGCCTCCCGCAGCTTTTCGGCGTTGTCCACGGACAGGTCGATCTCGTACGACTTCCCGTCGACACCGAAGTGGACGGTTTCCGCGGCTGCGCCGCCGTCCAGGTCGTCGGAGAGCGTGACAACTACACGCTGAGCCATGGGTGTCAATCCTCTCGGCAATTCGGCCGCCGGTTCCCGGGGATGTGTCCGGGGGGCCTGATGTGCACCACTCGCGCAAGCACGGACGGGCCGACGGGTGGACGGCCGGATACGCCGCACTTGCCGCGACAGGTGGCCCTATTCTGCACCCGAAGGGGGTCGAAATCGAAGAGTTCGGCATTCTTTTCCGGATATTCACGAGTCTTCGGCGGACTGCCGGATACCGGTGTGCGGGGACGGGCGGATCTGTCCCCAAGTGCCGTATTCGGGTGTTCTTCGGACGTTCTCATCGGGGGCCGGGAATCACCGGAAACCGGGGGGTGCGACCGGCGTCCGCGGAGCCCGGAACCCTTGGGACGTAAGGGTCCTGGGTCTACGCGCGTCACCTGGCCCGGCCAGCGATGCTGCTCCGAACGGCTTGTAGTCTGGAGTTCCCCCGCCTCACCGAAACACCACCGGGAGTGCCAGTGGCACGCGTCGTAGTCGACGTCATGCTCAAGCCGGAGATCCTCGACCCCCAGGGCCAGGCGGTGCAGCGCGCACTGCCTCGTCTCGGATTCACCGGGATCGCCGACGTCCGCCAGGGCAAGCGTTTCGAGCTGGAAGTGGAGGGCCCGGTCGACGAGGCCGCGCTCGCCCGTATCCGCGAAGCCGCCGAGACCTTCCTCGCCAACACCGTGATCGAGGACTTCACCGTCCGCGTCGAGGAGGCGGCGAAGTGACCACCCGCGTCGGCGTCGTCACTTTCCCCGGCTCCCTCGACGACCGTGACGCGCAGCGCGCGGTCCGCCTGGCCGGCGCCGAGCCGGTCGCGCTCTGGCACCGTGACAAGGATCTCCACCAGGTCGACGCCGTCGTCCTGCCCGGCGGATTCAGTTACGGCGACTATCTGCGTGCGGGCGCCATCTCCCGCTTCTCGCCGGTGATGGAGAGCATCATCGAGCAGGCGAAGCTGGGAATGCCCGTCCTCGGAATCTGCAACGGCTTCCAGGTGCTGACCGAGTCCCACCTGCTGCCCGGCGCGATGCTGCGCAACAACCACCTGCACTTCATCTGCCGCGAGCAGAAGCTGCGGGTGGAGAATGCGGCCACCTCCTGGACCCGTGATTACACGGCCGGGCAGGAGATTCGGATCCCGCTGAAGAACATGGACGGCCGCTTCACCGCGGACGCGCGCACGGTCGACGAGCTGGAGGCGGAGGGCCGGGTGGTTTTCCGCTACCTGGACGTCAACCCCAACGGGTCGATCAACGACATCGCCGGCATCACCAACGCCGCCGGAAACGTCGTCGGCCTGATGCCGCACCCGGAGCACGCGGTCGAGCCGCTGGTCGGGACCGGCGGCACGGACGGCCTCGGCTTCTTCACGTCCGTCCTCAAGCAGCTGGTGAACGCCTGATGAGCCTCGACACCGTCAAGAACGCCGAGCAGACCCCGGACGCCGCCCAGCCGTGGGCCGAACTCGGCCTCAAGCAGGACGAGTACGCGCGCATCCGGGAGATCCTCGGCCGCCGCCCGACCGGCGCGGAACTCGCCATGTACTCCGTCATGTGGTCCGAGCACTGTTCGTACAAGAGCAGCAAGGTCCACCTGCGGCAGTTCGGCGAGAAGAAGCCGGATTCGGACGCGATGCTCGTCGGCATCGGCGAGAACGCCGGCGTCGTCGACGTGGGCCAGGGCTACGCGGTGACCTTCAAGGTCGAGTCGCACAACCACCCCTCGTACATCGAGCCCTACCAGGGCGCGGCCACCGGCATCGGCGGCATCGTGCGCGACATCCTCGCGATGGGCGCCCGCCCGGTCGCGGTGATGGACCCGCTGCGCTTCGGCGCGGCCGACCACCCGGACACCCGGCGCGTGCTGCCCGGGATCGTCGCGGGCATCGGCGGCTACGGCAACTGCCTGGGCCTGCCGAACATCGGCGGCGAGGTCGTCTTCGACTCCTGCTACCAGGGCAACCCGCTGGTCAACGCGCTCTGCGTGGGCGTCATGAAGCACGAGGACATCCACCTCGCGCAGGCCTCCGGCGCCGGCAACAAGGTCATCCTGTACGGGGCCCGGACCGGCGGCGACGGCATCGGCGGCGTCTCGGTGCTGGCCTCCGAGACCTTCGACGACACCAAGCCGGCCAAGCGCCCGGCCGTCCAGGTCGGCGACCCGTTCCAGGAGAAGCTCCTCATCGAGTGCACCCTGGAGATCTTCCGCGAGAAGCTCGTCAAGGGCATCCAGGACCTCGGCGGCGCCGGCCTCTCCTGCGCCACCAGCGAGCTGGCCTCGGCCGGCTCCGGCGGCATGCGGGTCGACCTCGACACCGTGCACCTGCGCGACCACACGCTCTCGCCCGAGGAGATCCTCATGAGCGAGTCGCAGGAGCGCATGTGCGCGATCGTCGAGCCCGACAAGGTCGCCCGCTTCCTCGAGATCTGCGAGAAGTGGGACGTCATCGCCAACGTCATCGGTGAGGTGACCGACGGCGAGCGCCTGGAGATCTTCTGGCACGGCGAGCTCGTCGTGGACGTGCCCCCGCGCACCGTCGCCCACGACGGCCCGGTCTACGAGCGCCCGTACGCCCGCCCGAGCTGGCAGGACGCGCTGCAGGCCGACGCCCCCACCGCCGAGCGGCTGGCCCGCCCGACCACCGGCGAGGGCCTCAAGGCCGACCTGCTCAAGGTCGCCTCGCACCCGAACCAGGCCTCCAAGTCCTGGATCACCGACCAGTACGACCGCTTCGTGCTCGGCAACACCGTGCTCTCGGTCGGCGAGGACTCGGGCATGATCCGGATCGACGAGGAGACCAACCTCGGCGTCTCGGTCGCCACCGACGGCAACGGCCGCTACGCCAAGCTGGACCCGTACACCGGCGCCCAGCTGGCCCTGGCCGAGTCGTACCGCAACGTCGCGGCCGGCGGTGCCAAGCCGCTCGCCGTCTCCGACTGCCTCAACTTCGGCTCCCCCGAGGACCCGGACGTGATGTGGCAGTTCGCCGAGGCCACCCGCGGCCTGGCCGACGCCTGCCTGGTGCTCGGCACCCCGGTCACCGGCGGCAACGTCTCGCTGTACAACCAGACCGGCGAGGTCGCCATCCACCCGACCCCCGTGGTCGCGGTGCTCGGCGTCATCGACGACGTCACCCGGCGCACCCCGCTCGCCTTCGCCGAGGAGGGGCAGCTGCTCTACCTGCTCGGCGACACGGCGGACGAGCTCGGCGGCTCGGCCTGGTCCCAGGTCGTCCACGACCACCTCGGCGGCCTGCCGCCCACGGTGGACCTGGAGCGCGAGCGGCTGCTCGGCGACATCCTGATCGCCGCCTCGCGCGACGGCATGATCGACGCCGCGCACGACCTCTCGGACGGCGGCCTCGGCCAGGCGCTCGTCGAGAGCTGCCTCAAGGGCGGCAACGGCGCGCGGATCATCGTGCCCGAGGGCCAGGACCCGTTCGTGTTCCTGTTCTCGGAGTCGGCCGGCCGCGCCGTCGTGGCGGTGCCGCGCAGCGAGGAGCTCCGGTTCAACGACATGTGCACCGCGCGCGGCCTGCCGGCCACCCGCATCGGTGTCGTGGACGGCGAATCCCTGGACGTCCAGGGGCAGTTCAGCGTCTCGCTGACGGAGCTGAAGGACGCCCACACCGGCGTCATCGAGGCCCTGCTGGGCTGAGCTGGTGCTTGAGGGGCGGACGGTTTCACTGAACCGTCCGCCCCTCGGCGTATGTTGGGCCCCATGCCTCCCAAGTCCCGTACGTACCAGCCGCAGAAGGTCCGCGCCGCGCTGGCCGCCCAGACGGAGGCGCTGCGCGCCCTCGTGGCCGGTCTCGGGGACGAGCAGCTGGAGCTGCCGACCAGGCTGGGGCAGTGGCGGGTGCGGGAGCTGGTGGCGCACCTCGCGGTGCAGGTCGCCTGGGTGCCGGAGCACCTCGACGACCCGCTGGAGGGGCGGGCCCCGCTGGACCTGACGGGCTGGGTGGCCGCGGTCGGCGGCGTCGCCCCGCTGCTCGACGAGCAGACCAGGGCCGAGACGGCACGCGGGTTCGCGGGCGGCGCGGCCTCCGTCGCCGAGGCCTTCGGCCGGGCCGCGGACGCGCTGACCGCGCTGCTGGAGCGGCCCGAGGCCGCCGACCCCGAGCGGCGGTTCGAGATCCGGCTCGGCTCGATGGCGCTCACGGACATGCTGGTCACCCGGCTGGTGGAGACCGTGGTGCACGCCGACGACCTGGCCGACGCCCTCGGCCTCGACGCCTTCCCGCACGACCGCCAGGCCCTGGCCGCTGTCACCCGGCTGCTGGCGGACGCCTTCGCGGAGCGGACCCCCGGCGGGGCCGTCGAGCTGCGGGTGCCGCCGTACGCCGTGGTGCAGGCCGTCGAGGGGCCGCGGCACACCCGGGGCACCCCGCCGAACGTGGTCGAGACCGACCCGCTGACCTGGATCCGGCTGGCCACCGGCCGCCTGGGCTGGGCGGAGGCGGAGGAGGGCGCCGCGCTCTCGGCCTCCGGGGAGCGCAGCGACCTGCGGGCGTACCTTCCGGTGCTCGCCTGAGACACGCCCCGAGGGCTCTCAGGGGACGGCGGGGCCGCTCAGGTACGTCCCGTCCGCCGAGTACGGCCAGGCGTTGGGCGCGCAGCCCTTGAGCCCGTAGATCTGCTGCATCATCGCGGGCGCGGGCTTGCCCGGGCCGGGGCAGGTCTCGTGGCCGTGGCCGATCCGGTGGCCGACCTCGTGATTGACGATCAGGGCCCGGTACTCCTCGATCGGTCCGCTGAACTGCGGTGAACCGGTGTTCCAGCGCTTGGAGTTGACGAGCACCTGGTTGCCGACGTTGCAGTTCACCTCGCCGTGGGTGTCCAGGCCGGAGGCGCCGCAGATCTTGTCGACCGTCGCCGGGGAGGCGATCTTCACGGTGAAGTCGTACGAGCCGGAGGCGACCAACTGGAAGCCGTTCTTGCGGTCGTTGGTCCAGCCGCGCTTGTCGCCGAGGATGGCGTGGATCTGCGCGGCGGCCGAGGGGGCGTCGATGCCTATGCCGTCCTCGACCTCCACCCGGTAGCGGCGGACGGTGCCGCGCCCGACCGCCTTGGCGTCGGCGGGGGCGACGGTGAAGGTGCCCGCGCCCTTGGTGGGGCCCGGGTCGGGGCCGGCGGGCGTGGGGGTGGGCTCTGCGGTCGGCGTGGCGACCGGGGGAGGGGGCGTCGGCGCGGCGGGCGGGGTCGGGGTCTCCTCGGCGGCCGGGGCGATCCGGGCCTGGGCGCTGGGCCCGGCGGCGGGCGCCTCGTCGGTCCGGTTCAGCGCGAACGCCGCGACGCAGAGCACCAGGACGGAGGCCGCGAGTGCCGTGAGCATGCCAGGACCGGGCCCGCGTCTGCGTCGACTGCGTCGGCGGCCACCCCGGGCGCGGCGGCGCGGGGCGGAACGGGCTGCGGGCACGAGCGACACCCTCGCACGGCGAACGGGTGAATGTCCACATACCCGGTATGCAGATTCCGCGACCGCGGCCCGGGACGGAGCCGATCCGGTCAGAGCGGTGGAGGAGGGCGGTTGACCCCTGCGTCGCGGATGGCAGACTGCAGGGCATGGCGATTCACAGGAATCTTCTCGACGGCCCCGAACCGACCCTCCTGCCGGAGGACGAGCAGCCCTACCGGATGCTCGCGGAGGAGTCGGCCTCCCCGACGCAGGTGGCGGCCGAGTTCCCGACCTTCTGCCTGGCCTGGGCGATGCTCGCCGACGACGCCAACGCGGCCGGCCGGTACGTCGAGTCGTACGCCTACGCCCGCACCGGCTACCACCGGGGCCTCGACGCGCTGCGCCGCAACGGCTGGAAGGGCCACGGCCCGGTGCCGTGGGAGCACCGGGGCAACCGCGGCTTCCTGCGCTGCCTGGCGGGGCTCGCCCGGGCGGCCGGCGCGATCAAGGAGACCGAGGAGGAGGCCCGCTGCTGGCAGTTCCTGAAGGACAGCAGCGCGGAGGCGTACGCGGAGCTCAAGCAGTAACCACGTCCGGACGTGGCGGTGCCCCCGGCGGAAGCGATCCGCCGGGGGCACCGTCGTACAGCCGTCCCGGCTACTTCAGGCGCTTGCCGGCCGAGCGCAGCTGCTGGGCGGCCTCGAGCACGCGGGCGGCCATGCCGGCCTCGGCCAGCTTGCCCCAGGTGCGCGGGTCGTAGGTGTTCTTCTTGCCGACCTCGCCGTCGACCTTCAGCACGCCGTCGTAGTTGGCGAACATGTGGCCGGCCACGGGGCGGGTGAAGGCGTACTGGGTGTCGGTGTCCAGGTTCATCTTCACGACGCCGTTCTCCAGCGCGGTGGCGATCTCCTCGGCCGAGGAGCCCGAGCCGCCGTGGAAGACGAAGTCGAACGGGTCGGTCCTGCCGTACTGCTTGCCGATCGCGTCCTGCAGCTCGCGCAGCAGCTCCGGCTTGAGGACGACGTTGCCCGGCTTGTACACGCCGTGCACGTTGCCGAAGGAGGCGGCCAGCAGGTAGCGGCCCTTCTCGCCCAGGCCCAGGGCCTCGGCGGTGCGCACGGCGTCGTTGACGGTGGTGTACAGCTCGTCGTTGATCTCGTGGGTGACGCCGTCCTCCTCGCCGCCGGTCGGGGTGATCTCGACCTCGAGGATGATCTTGGCGGCGGCGGCCTGGGCCAGCAGCTCCTGGGCGATGGCCAGGTTGTCGGCCAGGGTCTCGGCGGAGCCGTCCCACATGTGCGACTGGAACAGCGGGTTCTCGCCCTTGGCCACGCGCTCGGCGGAGACCGCCAGCAGCGGGCGGACGTAGCCGTCCAGCTTGTCCTTGGGGCAGTGGTCGGTGTGCAGCGCGACGGTGACGTCGTACTTGGCGGCGACGATGTGCGCGAACTCGGCGAGGGCCACGGCGCCCGTCACCATGTCCTTGTTGTGCTGGCCGCCCAGGAACTCCGCGCCACCGGTCGAGATCTGGATGATGCCGTCGCTCTCGGCCTCGGCGAAACCGCGCAGGGCGGCGTGCAGGGTCTGGGAGGAGGTGACGTTGATGGCCGGGTAGGCGAACTTGCCCGCCTTGGCCCGGTCGAGCATCTCGTTGTAGACCTCGGGAGTTGCGATGGGCATGCGATCCGCTCCTGTCGGGTTGCGGCGTACGGACGGGTGCTGTCCGACGCTGTGTACGCCTTCGTGACGACTCCGTGCCGGCCCGCCGACGCGCGGCGCTGCGGTGTGGCTCTCCGGCACCAAGGTTCGAGGCGGCCACCGCGGTACGGCCATGAGGGTGGGGCCACCGCGGACCGGACGCCTGTGCCATCCTCCCAGACTCGTGCGCGCAGGTCAGCAGGAGCCCGCCTGTCGGGACGTCGCGCTGCGGCGGTCGGGCCGGGGTCCGCCGGTCAGGTACGCCCGCTATCCTGCGCCCGTGGACTACAACCAGCTGGCCGTCAACCTGCTCGACGCCAAATCCCTGATCTCCTCGCTCGGCGCCATCGGGCTGATCGCGATCATCTTCGCGGAGACCGGCCTGCTGGTCGGCTTCTTCTTCCCGGGCGACTCCCTGCTGATCATCGGCGGTGTCGCCGCCTCCAACGCGGCCTCCTCGGTGCTCGGGGACGGCGCCAAGCTGCCCATCGCCGTACTGCTCGTCGGCTGCCCGATCGCGGCGATCGCGGGTGCCCAGCTGGGGCACCTGCTCGGGGTCAAGGTCGGGCCGAGGATGTTCGACAAGCCCGACTCCAAGATCTTCCGCCGCGAGTACGTGATGAAGGCGGAGGAGTACTTCAACAAGTTCGGCTCGGGCAAGGCCGTGGTGCTGGCCCGCTTCATGCCGATCGTCCGGACCTTCCTGAACCCGGTGGCCGGCACGCTGGAGATGCCCGCGAAGACGTTCTTCGTGTGGAACGTCATCGGCGGTGTGCTGTGGACCGAGTCCATGCTGCTGATCGGCTACTTCTTCGGCGACGCGCTCGCGCCGGTGATCGACAAGTACCTGATCCCGGCGGTGCTGCTGATCGTGCTGCTGTCGATCTCGCCGATCCTGATCGAGGTCGTCCGGGAGCGGAAGAAGCGCAGGGCGGGCGTCGTCGACGCCGTCGACACCGTCGAGTCCGAGGCCGCACAGGGCGGCGGGCGGCACCGGCGGGGCTGAGGCCCGCTGATACGGGAAGCGGGCGCCGTTCCACGTTCCACGTGGAACAACGCCCGCTTCTGTGCGTCCGGATCTTCCTTACAGGCCGAGGTCGGCGAGGTCGTACGCCGTGACGTACGGGAGGCCCTGGGCCTCGACGGCGTCCTGGCCGCCGCGCTCGACGATCACCGCGACGCCGACGACCTCGGCGCCCGCCTCGCGCAGCGCCTCGACGGCGGTCAGCACCGAGCCGCCGGTGGTGGAGGTGTCCTCGACGGCCAGCACCCGGCGGCCCTTGACCTCCGGGCCCTCGATCCGGCGCTGCAGGCCGTGCGCCTTGCCCGCCTTGCGGACCACGAAGGCGTCCAGCTGCTGCCCGCGCGCGGCGGCGGCGTGCAGCATGGCGGCGGCCACCGGGTCGGCGCCCAGGGTCAGGCCGCCGACGGCGTCGTACTCCAGGTGCGAGGTCGCGTCCAGCATCACCCGGCCGACCAGCGGGGCGGCCACGCCGTCCAGCGTGATCCGGCGGAGGTCGACGTAGTAGTCGGCCTCCTTGCCGGAGGAGAGGGTGACCTTGCCGTGCACGACGGCCTTGTCCTTGATCTGTGCCAGCAGGGCGTCGCGGTCGTTGCTCATGAGCGTTCAGTCTAGGCCCTGAACCCGCTCTCAGCGGCGGCGCAGGGCCCTGGCCAGCACGACGGCGCCGCCCAGCAGGGCCACCGAGCCGCCGATCACCCACGGCAGCGCGCTGCGGCCGTCCGAACCCGGCACCACGATCCCGCCCGCCTCGCCGCCCCAACGGGAGGCCGCACGGGCCCGCGCGCTGCGGGCCGGCGGGGCCGGGGCGTAGCGGCCGCGCGGCGGGGCGTGGTCCACCTCCTCGGCCGAGCGGCCGACGATGCTGCGGCGCATCGGGGGCTCCTCCTCGTAGGCGAACAGGGGCTCGGGGGAGAGCTCCTCGGCGACGGCCTCGCCGGGGGTCTCGGGAGCGCCCGGGGCGCCCGGGGCGTCGTCCTCGTCGGTGTCGTCGTCGGCGGCCGAGCCGGTGGGGAGGCCGAAGCCCTCGGCGTCGGCGTCGGAGAAGGCGATGAGGTCGGAGAGGTCGTCGTCGAGGTCCTCGCCGGGCCGGTCGAGGTAGACCACCGGGGCGTCCTCCTCGTCGGTCTCCTCGGCGGCTTCCTCGGCGTCCTCCTCGTCGGACTCTTCATCGGCCTCTTCGGGGCCGGTCAGGGCGGCGGCGAAACGGTCCAGCAGGCGGCGGCCGGCGGCGTCCAGGGACTCGGCGTCGAACTCGGTCAGGCGGCCGGTGGCACTGAGGTCCCCGGTGAAGCGGATCACCGCGGTGCCCTCCGCGGGGCCGTCGGCGACGCTCACCCGGACCGTCGCGGTCGCCTCGCCGCTGCCCCGGGCCTCCTGGCCCTCGGCGAGCGCGGTCAGCACACCCTCCCGGCCCTCGATCAGCGACAACACGCCCTTGTACGTGATCGTGGAGCCGCCGATGCGCAGCTTGAGCCGCCCACCGATCTCCTCGGCGGGGCCACTGCCCACCGCCGCCGGCTCGGTGCTCAGCCCCGGCACACTCCGCGCCAACCGCGCCGGCTCCTGCATCGCCTGCCGCACCAACCCGGCCGGCATCGGGACGACAACCTCATGCTCCATGCCACGGAGCCTACCGACCCACCCCCTCCCGGTCCCCACCCAGCACCACCCGACTTTCCCCGCCGGCCCCGGGCCCGGTCCCCACCCAGCACCACCCTCACCGCCCACCGCCCACCCCACCCGGCAGTGCCCGCTGCCTCGGGCCCGGCCCCTGCCTTCGGCGGGGCGGCCTCGGCCCTGTCCGCCGGCCGGGTCGTTCCAGCAGTGCCCGGCGTCCCGGGGCCGCTCCGGCCTCCGGCGGATCGGCCCCGGCTGACTGTGTGAGCCCCCGCGCTGGAGCAGTTGCCCCCAACCTCCGTCGCCCTCCGGTTGAAGGGTGGGGCGGCCTGGGCCCGCTCACACGGCTTTTCCCGGCCGTCTTGCCCTGCGGCCGGGCGGCCTCGGGCTCCCGACCGACGGCCCGCAAGGGCGCCGTCCGGCAGCCGTTGGCCCGCTCCGGCCTTCGGCGGAGCGGGCTGAATCCCGGGGGAAGCCCAGCCCCGGTCCGTCCAGCTGCGCCTCGGGCATCGCGCCCCGGCCGCTGGGGTCCGGGCCGCCCGGTCGACGGCTGGGTGGCCCACGCGCTGATGAGCGTGGTTGGCGGGGTCGGACGGGAGGCCAGGCGCGTTCGGCTGCCGTGCCTCCGGGGCGGGGGCGCGGCGGCCGAGTGCGTCCGCTCGCCTCAGCGGGGGCCGAGGAGGGTGAGCGGGGGTGGCGGGTGGGGTGGGCGGTGGGTGGTGAGGGTGGTGGTGGAGGTGCGGAGGGTGTCGGGGGTGAGGGCGCGTGGGGGTGGGGCGTCGGGGGCGAGGGTGAGTGGGGGCCGGTCGACGGCGGCGAGGAGGAAGTCCTGGGCGGCGTCGGCCGGGGCGGGGCGGCAGGTGGCGGTGGCGCTGCCCGGGACGGCGTACGGGGTGGTGCGCAGGCCGGCCGCGCGCAGGGCCGACTCGATGCGCCAGAGTCCGTCCGCCTCGCCGCCCGCGCGGACGGCGAGGCGGCCGCCGGGGGCGAGGAGCCGGGCGGCGAGGCCGTAGAACTCCTGGGAGTGGAACGTGACCGGCCCGCCGTCCGCGGGGGCCGGGAGGTCGGCCAGCACCACGTCGTACGGGCCGTCGGCCGCGTCGCGCAGCCAGGCCATGGGGTCGGCGGCGGTGGTCCGTACCCGGGGGTCGTCGAGGGAGTGCCCGCCGAGAGCGGAGAGGCCGGGGTCGGTGCGGGCGAGGTTGGGGAGGGCCGGGTCGGCGTCGACGAGGTGGACGGAGCGGACGCCGCGGTGCCGCAGCACCTCCCGCAGGGCGAGGCCGTCGCCGCCGCCGAGCAGCAGTACCCGGGCGTCGGGGCCGGCGGCCATCGCGGGGTGGACGAGGCCCTCGCTGCCCCGGTACTCGTCGGGCCCGCAGACCGCGAGGCGCCCGTCGAGGTAGAGCCGCAGGGGCCCTTCGGCGGGCCCGGTGAGCACGATCTCCTGGAGGCGGCTGCGGGTCGCGTACCGCACCTCGCCGCCGTAGAGGGCGTGCCGGGCGGCGCGTTCGATGACGTCCGAGCCGGCGGCGGCGGCCGCGAGGAGCGCGAGGACGAGGGCGCAGCCGGCCCAGAGCAGCCGTCGTATCCGGGGGGCGGGCTCCTCGCGGAACAGCCAGAGCACGACGGCCGAGCCGGCGACGGCGTTGACGGCGCCGGTGAGGATCGCGCCG
Organism: Kitasatospora sp. NPDC101183; assembly: GCF_044767945.1. Taxonomy (NCBI): domain Bacteria; kingdom Bacillati; phylum Actinomycetota; class Actinomycetes; order Kitasatosporales; family Streptomycetaceae; genus Kitasatospora; species Kitasatospora sp. NPDC101183. Next base: position 131,754 of record NZ_JBIWOW010000008.1, read on the forward strand.
TCGCCGGGGCCGAGGGTGGGCAGGATCAGGAAGGGGAAGGCGAGGCCGCCGATGAGCGCGCCCACGTAGTCGGCGGCGAAGAGGTCGGCGACGGCACGGCCGGCGTCCTCGCGCCGGATGCGCTGTATGAGGGTCATCAGCAGCGGGATCTCGGCGCCGATGAGGATGCCGATGAGGCAGGTGAGGCCGACCATCGCGGCCTGGTAGCGGCCGATCCAGGCCCAGCAGGAGTAGAGCGCGAGGACGGAGAGGCCGCCGGTGAGGGCGAGCGCGCACTCGACGACGGCGAAGGCGGTGGCCGGCCGCCCGGCGAAGCGCTTGGCGAGCAGCGAGCCGAGGCCCATCGCGAACACCATGACGGAGAGCACGACGGAGGTTTGGGTGACGGAGTCCCCGAGCAGGTAGTCGCCGAGCGCGACGAGTTCGAGCTCGTACACCAGCCCGCAGGCCGCGCAGACGAACGCGGCCAGCAGGACGGTCAGCCGGGCGAGCCGGGGGTGTGAGCGCAGCCGGGAGCGACGGCGGGCGGGCAGGGGGGCGAGCCCGCGCCCGGGCCGGGGAGGGGTGCCGTCGTCGAGGTCCACTCCCGCGCGGGCGGGGGGACCGGCCGGATGGTTGATCACGAACAAACGCTAGGGGACGTGCGGGACGGATAGCTGCGCCCATTCGACGGACACTGCGGGCTGTCGGGTTGACGAACCGTTCCTGCGTGCGAGCCGTGGGCCGGTGGGGTACGGGTGGTGACCGGATCGGTGGGGGCGTCCCGGTTCTCGCGGGTCATGCCCCCGACACCACGAGCGAGGAGCGGGTGCAGACCAGCTGCCCCTCCTGGGGGTAGGCGTGCCAGGTGCGCCAGAGCAGGTGGTCCACGCCGCCCTGGGTGACCAGCGCGGTGAAGGCGCTCGGGTCCCCCGGGAAGACCCCGGCGAGTCCGCGCGGGTGGCCCTCGACCAGGGCCAGGATCTCCTGGGCGCGGGCCGCGAAGTCGTGGGGCGGCAGCGCCTCGATCCGGGCCGCGAACTCGTACTCCCAGCCGCCGATCTGCTTGGCGACCCGGGCGGGCAACGGGGTGCGGCGGCCGGGCAGGCAGGCGACGGTCTCCAGGCAGCGGCCGGGGCCGGCCTCGATCACCACCTGGTGCGAGGCCCCGAGCAGCCGCAGCTGCAGGGTGCCGGAGGTGCCGGGGGTGCCGGAGGCGTTGGCCTTGCCGGAGGCGTCGGGGCGGCCGCCGCCGTCGAGTCTCAGGTCGCGGACGGCGAGCGCGGGCAGCGGGTCGCCGCCGAGGCACCAGGCCAGGTCACCGGCCCGGGTGTCCGTATAGGAGGTCTGCAGTGTGGTGAGCATGCTCGGCTCCGCGTTTCAGCTCCGTGCGCGCCCGCCGAGCAGCAGCGACTAGGCCTGGGCCGAAGGCGAGGCTGTTCGTGGCTGTGCGGCGCTGGGCGCGGCCGACCGTGGAAGGAAGGATTCCGGCTGGAGAGTCAGCAGCAGGGAAGCACGAATACACCGGGCCCGTCGGCGATTTACCCAACTTTGTCAAGCATTCACCGTTTCGAGCACATCTGCTTCCCCGCTCTGATCGACCCGGTGTGCGACTCTGCACCGCGCGCGCCCCTGCGACCGGGTCGCGCGCCGTGTGCGCGGGGTGCGCGCTGCCGCCGCACTCCAGGCGCCACCACCCTCCGGCCGTCATCCGTGACCTCCGACGGTACGTGCCCGGGAGGGGGGTCGATGTGCCTCACGGGCATCGAACCGTCAGGTTCACCACGGGAGTTGAGTCCATAACAGAACAGGTGTCGGGCCAGAATTGCTCCCGTTCGAGGGGGCGCGAAGCGGATTATGCGCGCCGGTCGTGCGCAACGCACACCAGAAGGGCCGCAGTGGGTTTGCAGCGCAACCGCATGTGATCGAATGCAACCGAACAAGGGGAACGGTTCGTCATTCCTGAGTCACCGGAAGGGTGAGCCTGCACAACGGGGGTTGGGCGATGTCGATCGAGCTACCGGACGAACTCGTCTGGGTCATGAGCCTGATGGGGCTCAACTGGCCCGACATCGACGAGGACGAGATGCGCGAATGGGCGCGTCACGTCCGGGAGTTCGGCAAGGGCATGGACAAGTCCCACGGGGACACCGACGTCATGGTCAAGAACCTCGGCGGCGCCTACGAGGGGGCCGGCTACACGGCCCTGGTCACCCGCTGGGGACAGGCCTCCGAGGGCCACATGACGACGCTCATCGACTGCTGCGAGGTGCTGGCGACCGGGCTGGAGATCGCCGCCGACGCCGTGGTCGTGGCCAAGGGCGCGGTGATCGCCCAACTGATCGCCACCGCAGCCGAGATCGCCGCCGCGGCAGCCGCTGCCGTCGCCACCCTCGGCCTCGCGGCCGCGGCGGAGGCGGCGATCGTCGAGATCGGCAAGCGGATCGTGAACGCGATCGTCCAGGCGATCGAGGCCGAGATCCTCGCGGAGTTGATGTCGACGGCGATCGACCCCTTCCACGAGGCCATCGAGAGCGCGGTGTCCGGCCTGGTGTTCAAGGGCGTCGAGACGGTCCTGGTCGGAGGGGAGCAGACGTGAGCGAGGGATTCCGCGCCAACCGCGCGGCGCTGAACGAGGCCGCGGAGAAGGCGCACAAGCACGCGGACCACGTCGAGCACCACTCGCGGGAGCTGGACCGGCTGACCCGGGGCAAGATGCTGGGCCGGGGCAAGCTCGGCAAGGTCGTCCACAGCGCCGTCCGCCCGATCGTCCACTCGATGATCAACGACATGTCGAAGGCGATGGCCGGCTCCCACCGGTCGATCGCCCACGGCCTGGAGATCACCTCGAAGAACCTCCACGACGCCGAGAAGGCGATCCACAAGAACATGCGCGCCAACGGGCTCTCCCTGGAGAAGGAGGGCATCGAGCTCCACCCGGGCCAGAACCTGCCGGGGAAGAAGGTGCTGAAGGAGGAGTACAAGCGCGAGGTCGACCGGCGGGTCGCCGAACTGGAGCTCCAGGGCCACGGCGTCGGCCGGCACCTGAAGGTGACGGACCAGCAGCTGAAGGACCGCTTGGGGAAGCCGTTCGAGGAGACGGTCACCATCCGCCCGGACGCGCAGCAGGACGCCAACGGCCACTGGTTCAGGCCGCCGTCGAGGCGGGAGACGCGGTGGTCCAAGGACGGCCTGGGCTTCGCCGAGTCCAAGGAGAAGATCGACCCCCTGCACGGCCCCGACGCGAAGCAGCGCCTGTCGCCGCCGCAGCTCTACCACGACGCGGAGAAGAGGGACCAGCACGGCAACCCGATGAACCACACCTGCGACCGCTTCTCGACGGCCTTCACGGACAACGAGTCCTACATGTACGCGGACCTCCACGCGAGGCAGCGCATTCCCAGCTCGCCGCCGTACGAAGTGGTCTTCTCGCCGCAGGACGCCTGGGGCAAGGGCGGCCATGAGGAAAGGTTCCGCGGGTACTATATCGACCCGGCGAATCCGATGGACGCCAACAAACAGATCAATTACCGGGACGTGAACTTCAAGGACGCCAAGATCGTCGCGGTGTACCGCCCCGACGGAAACGGCGGATTCAAACTCCACACCATGTTCCCGCAGCCGAAGGCGGAGCACAACATGGGGTACCACCACCGCCGTTGACGGCGGCCGCGGGAACGGGAACGCGTGGAAAGGACGGTCGTAAAATGACGCAGCCGCCGCCGGAATGGACATTCCGGCAGATGCCGGGGTGGTCGGAGGACGAGCGCCTCCAGCGGTTCTACCGCCACTACTTCCGGCACGACACGATGGACGAGATCGGTGAATTCAAGCCCTGGGCGACCGACGGGAGCGAATTCGCGCAGCGTCTCCGGGCGAGCCTGGAACACCTCCTGGAGGAGCGGCCCGCCTCGACCACGGACTGGGTGCGCGCCACCGGAATCCAGTTCTACACCGAGGCCGAGCTCTACGGATTCCTCGGCGACGTGTACAACTACTTCTACGGAAGCCGCGAGGAGCCGCCCGTCCCGCCGGACCCGGAGCGCGGGCCGCCGAGTGACGACCCCCGCTTCTGGTCGGAGTGGCGGCCGGACGGCGAATGACGGAACGCGTCCCCGATCCCGACCTCGGTCCCGGCCTCGCCCCCGATCCCGACCACTGGAGCACCCCGCATGCCTCTCCGTGACGAACTCCCGCCCCGCACCGGCCCGTGGGCCAGCCGGTTCGACTCCGAGGAGGCCCTGCTCCAGGCGGACGACGCGCTGAGGGCGGCCGCGCTGGCGAACCACGACCTGGCGCCGGTCCTGCCGTTCGAGGAGGTGTACGGCACCTCGCCGAGCCGCGCCGAGAAGGCCACGGCGATCGGGATCGACCCGGAGCACCCGTACGACGCGGACGGCGAGATCAACTACGTCTACGCGGACTTCCTCGCCTCCGGCCTGCTGTACGGCGTCTACCGGCCCTCCGCCGGCGCGGGCCCGGAGGGCCCGGCGGACGGGGGCGAGCTGTGGAACACCACGCTCTACCCCTACCCCGGCGGCGCGATCGACCCCGTCACCGTCCCGCTCGCCGAACTCGGCCTGGAGGCGCCGGGGATCGACCGGCGCTTCGTGCACTTCTGCGCGGGCCTGCTCGGGGTGGAGGCCGTGGACGACCTCGGGATGCTGCGCGACACCTTCGACCACGCCTGGCCGGACTACCGGGGGACCGTCCGCGCGGGCCTGGTGCACCTCGTGCAGAACCGGCCGCTGACCCCGGCGCAGTGGTACGGGCTCACTTACGTGGCGTTCCCGGACCAGCAGGAGCTGACGCTCTACCTGGCCCAGGTCTACGCCTTCCTCTTCGACGGCTTCGACGCGATGCCGCTGGCCCCGAACTAGGGGCCCTAGAGCCGCCGCAGGCGCGCCACCGCCTCCTCCAGCACCTCGTCCTTCTTGCAGAAGGTGAACCGCACGAGCGACCGCCCGGCCTCGACGTCGTCGTAGAACACGGCGTTGGGGATCGCGACCACGCCGCAGCGCCCGGGCAGGGAGCGGCAGAACTCGATGCCGTCCTTCTCGCCGAGCGGGGTGATGTCGGTGGTGACGAAGTACGTGCCCTCGGGGGTGAAGGCGCGGAACCCGGCCGCGGTGAGGCCGTCCAGCAGCAGGTCGCGCTTGCGCAGCAGGTCGGCGCGGAACGTGTCGAAGTACTCGTCCGGCAGCCGCAGGGCCTCGGCGACGGCGTACTGGAACGGGCCCGCGCTGACGTACGTGAGGTACTGCTTGGCGGTGCGGACGGCCGAGACGAGTGCCGGGGAGGCCGTCACCCAGCCGACCTTCCAGCCGGTGAAGGAGAAGGTCTTGCCGGCCGAGGAGATGGTGACGGTGCGCTCGCGCATGCCGGGCAGGGCGGCGAGGGGGTGGTGGACGGTGCCGAAGACGAGGTGCTCGTAGACCTCGTCGGTGACCACCAACAGGTCGTGCTCGACGGCGAGTTCGGCGATGGCGCGCAGCTCGTCGAGGGTGAGGACGGTGCCGGTGGGGTTGTGCGGGGTGTTGATCAGCAGCAGCCGGGTGCGCGGGGTGATCAGGGTGCGCAGCTCGTCCAGGTCGGGGCGGAAGCCCGGGGCGCGGAGGGTGAGCGGGACGCGGACGGCGCCGGCCATGGCGATGCAGGCGGCGTAGGAGTCGTAGAAGGGCTCGAGGGCGATGACCTCGTCCCCGGGCTCGAGCAGGGCGAGCAGGGCGGCGGCGATGGCCTCGGTGGCGCCGGCGGTGACGAGGACCTCGGTGTCGGGGTCGTACGCGAGGCCGTGGAAGCGCTGCTGGTGCTCGGCGATCGCGGTGCGCAGCTCGGGGATGCCGGGGCCGGGCGGGTACTGGTTGCCCCGGCCGTTCAGCACGGCGTCGGCGGCGGCCTCGGCGATCGCGCGCGGCCCGTCCGTGTCGGGGAATCCCTGGCCGAGGTTGATGGAGCCGGTGGCGGTGGCCAGGGCGGACATCTCGGCGAAGATCGTCGTGCCCATCCCGGCCAGGCGGCGGTTCAGCAGCGGCCTCGTACCCATGCGAAAGACTCCTCACGGCTCGTTGTCGGGCGTCGGGGCCATCATCCGGCCGACGGGAAGCCGAGGACAAGCACGAGGGCGGGCAGGCGGAGGGCGGGCGAGCAGAACGGCCCGCCACCGCGGCGTGGCGGTGGCGGGCCGTTCCCGGGGCGGGAGGGGCTCAGGCCTCCTCGGTGCCCTCGGAGTCCTCGCCGTTCTCGCCGCTCTCACCCTCGATGTCCTTCTGCAGGCCGAGGCGCTCGACGATCCACTGCTCGAAGCCGACCGCGGCCTGGGTCCAGTTGGCGGTGGTGGTGACGAAGTAGTCGAGGTTGACGCCGGTGCCGACGATCATCTGGGCCTCGCCGATCAGGCGGACCACGCCGTCCTCGTGGGTGTGGGTGTAGACCTTCGGCCAGAGGGTCTCGCGGTTCCACTCGTCGATCAGGTCGAGGATCTCGCCCTTCTGCTCCAGCGGGTACGAGCGGTCGTAGAAGGAACGGACCGCGAAGAGCTCCTTCTGGTCGCCGCGGAACATGTAGTAGACCCGGAAGCCCTCCCAGGGGGCGGTGAGGTCGCCCTCCTCGTCCACGACGTGCTTGAGCTGCATCTGGTCGAGGAGCTGGGTCACCAGGTTCTGGTCCGGGACGATGATCGGCGGCGGGCCGGCCGGCCCGCCGCCCTGGCCGCCGGGCTGTCCGCCGCCCTGGGGCAGGCCGAAGGACGGGATGGACGACGGGTCGATGCTCATGGGGGTCCTCTTCCTCAGTGCACGTGGTGGCCGGCAATGAGAGGCCGCCCTTTCCACCTTCCATCCTGCCTCATTCGGGGCCCGCCTCACAGGGGCCGCAGGGCTCGCGTCGATCTTCGCGCGCGGGCGTCGGAGGGGGTCGTCACGGGGTGGCGCGGGGGGTGGTCGCGAGGGCGTTCCGGGTGTTCGGGGCGGAATCGGTCACCCTGAGTGCCCGCCTGGGCACGCGCCCCGGCGGGCGTGAGCCACGTCACGCCCCGGGTCGGATGGTTCGCCTGCCGGGGGATTCGGATGCGGTTAGCGTGCGACGGAACTCGCTGCCGCTAACACCCGTTTCGCAAGGGCGAGTTGAGAAACACCTACACAAGGGGGAAGTGACGTGGACAGGCCGGTGGCCGATGAGGGGGCATCGCTGGGGGCGCTGCTGCGGAGCATCCGGCGGGACCGGGGCATGACGCAGGAACAGCTGGGGGAGGCTTCGGGGTTGAGCGTTCGCTCGATCCGCGACCTGGAGCGGGGGGTTTCCTGTCCCAGGGTCTCCACGCTGCGGCTGCTCACCCAGACCTGGAACCTGCCGGACACCCAGGGCGCCGAGCTGCACCGTCTGGCGCGCACCTGGCGGGACCGCACCCGCCGGCGCGAGCCGATCGTGAGCGCGGCGGTCGATTAGACGGAGCCGTACGGCCACGGGCCGCCGCCCCCTCGCGGGGAGCGGCGGCCCGTGGCCGTGGAGGCGGGGCTACTTCTCCAGCGGCCCCCGGCTGCGGACGGTGAGGCGGTCGCCCTCCTCGTCCCGCTCGACCAGGACGGTGTCCCCGTCGTGCACCCGGCCGGAGAGGATCTCCCGGGCCAGCTGGTCGCCGATCGCGGACTGCACCAGGCGGCGCAGCGGCCGGGCGCCGTACGCCGGCTCGTACCCGGTGAGGGCGAGCCAGTCGCGGGCCGCCGCCGAGACGTCCAGGGTGAGGCGCCGCTCGCGCAGCCGCTCGCCGAGGCGGGCGACCTGGAGGTCGACGATCCGGCTCAGCTCGGCGGTGCCCAGCGGGTCGAAGACGACGATGTCGTCGAGCCGGTTGAGGAACTCCGGCTTGAACGTGGCCCGGACGGAGTCCAGGACCAGCGCCTTCTTCTTCTCCTCCGGGGTGGCCGGGTCGACCAGGTACTGAGAGCCCAGGTTGGAGGTGAGGATCAGGATCGTGTTGCGGAAGTCCACCGTGCGGCCCTGGCCGTCGGTGAGCCGCCCGTCGTCGAGCACCTGGAGCAGTACGTCGAAGACCTCGGGGTGGGCCTTCTCCACCTCGTCCAGCAGCACGACGCTGTACGGGCGGCGCCGGACGGCCTCGGTGAGCTGGCCGCCCTCCTCGTAGCCGACGTACCCGGGCGGGGCGCCGACGAGCCGGGAGACGGAGTGCTTCTCGCCGTACTCGCTCATGTCGATGCGGATCATCGCCCGCTCGTCGTCGAAGAGGAAGTCGGCCAGGGCCTTGGCGAGTTCGGTCTTGCCGACGCCGGTGGGGCCGAGGAAGAGGAAGGAGCCGGTCGGGCGGTCCGGGTCGGCGATGCCGGAGCGGGTGCGGCGCACTGCGTCCGAGACGGCCTGGACGGCCTCGCTCTGGCCGATCAGGCGCCTGCCCAACTCCTCCTCCATGCGCAGGAGTTTGGCGCTCTCGCCCTCCAGCAGCCGGCCGGCCGGGATGCCCGTCCAGGAGGAGACGACGTCGGCCACGTCGTCCGGGCCGACCTCCTCCTTGACCATCGAGGCGGAGGCGTCCTGGCCTGCGGCGCGCTCCTGGGCCTCGGCGAGCTCCTGCTCGGCGGCCGGGATCTCGGCGTACATCAGCTTGGAGGCGCGCTCGAAGTCCCCGTCGCGCTGGGCGCGTTCGAGGGCGCCGTGCAGGTCGTCGAGGCGCCCCTTGAGTTCGCCGACGTGGTTGAGGCTCTTCTTCTCCTGCTCCCAGCGCGCCGTCAGCACGCTCAACTGCTCGTTGCGGTCGGCGAGATCGCGCCGCAGCCGGGCCAGGCGGTCGACGGAGGCCGGGTCGGACTCCTTCTCCAGCGCCAGCTCCTCCATGCGCAACCGGTCGACGGAGCGCTGGAGTTCGTCGATCTCGACGGGGGAGGAGTCGATCTCCATCCGCAGCCGGGAGGCCGCCTCGTCCACGAGGTCGATCGCCTTGTCGGGCAGGAAGCGGGAGGTGATGTAGCGGTTGGACAGCGTCGCGGCGGCGACGAGCGCGGCGTCCGCGATCTGCACCTTGTGGTGCGCCTCGTACCGGCCCTTGAGGCCGCGCAGGATGGCGATCGAGTCCTCGACGCTGGGCTCGCCGACCAGCACCTGCTGGAAGCGGCGCTCCAGGGCCGGGTCCTTCTCGATCCGCTCGCGGTACTCGTCGAGCGTGGTGGCGCCGACCATGCGCAGCTCGCCGCGGGCCAGCATCGGCTTGAGCATGTTGCCCGCGTCCATCGCGGAGTCGCCGCCGGCGCCCGCGCCGACCATGGTGTGCAGCTCGTCGATGAAGGTGACGACCTGGCCGTCGGAGGCCTTGATGTCGCCCAGGACGGCCTTGAGCCGCTCCTCGAACTCGCCGCGGTACTTGGCGCCCGCGACCATCGCGCCGAGGTCCAGCGCGACCAGCCGCTTGCCGCGCAGCGACTCCGGGACGTCCCCGGCGACGATGCGCTGGGCCAGGCCCTCGACGACGGCCGTCTTGCCGACGCCGGGCTCGCCGATCAGCACCGGGTTGTTCTTGGTGCGGCGGGAGAGCACCTGGATGACGCGGCGGATCTCGTGGTCGCGGCCGATGACCGGGTCGAGCTTGCCGTCCCGGGCGGCCTGGGTGAGGTCGGTGCCGTACTTCTCCAGGGCCTTGTACGTGCCCTCCGGGTCGGGGGAGGTGACCTTGCCGCTGCCGCGCACGTCCTTGAAGGCGGCGAGCAGCGCCTTGGGCGTGGCGCCCTGCTGCACCAGCAGGTCGGCGACGGCGCCGCCCTCGGCGGCCAGGCCCACCATCAGGTGCTCGGTGGAGACGTACTGGTCGTCGAGGTCGTCGGCGCGCCTGCCGGCCTCGGTGAGCACCCCGAGGGTGTCCCGGGCGAGCTGGGGCGCGGCGACGGTGGAGCCCGAGGCGCTGGGCAGGTCGGCGGCCCGGCGGCGCGCCTCGGTGTCGATCCGGGCGGTGTTCGCCCCGACCGCCTCCAGCAGGGGCCGGGCGATGCCCTCGGGCTGGTCCAGCAGGGCGATCAGGATGTGCACCGGCCTGACGTCCGGATTGCCGGCCGCACCGGCCAGCCGGATGGCGGCGGACAGGGCGTCCTGCGTCTTGGTGGTGAACTTGCTGGCGTCCACTGCTGGGGGGCCTCCTCGTCGGGTCCTTCACTCACTTGCTACGTACAGCATGCACTACCTTGAGTCCATTCCGCTCAACTTTGGCGGCTTCTCGCTCAACGGCCACCCGCCGGACGCCCTCCCGTCGAACGGCCTCCCACGGAACGGCCACCCGTCGGACGCCCTCCCGCCGTGCGGGTCAGCGTCAGCAGCTCCCGGGCCGGCCCGCCCGGCCGCTGCCCCGCCGGCCACACCGCCCGCAGCGGGCGCCGTAGGTCCAGCCCGTCCTCCAGCGGCACCGCGACCAGCCGGCGGGTGGCCAGCTCCTCCCGCACCGCCAGCTCGCTCAGGCAGACCGGCCCGGCGCCGGTCATCGCCGCCGCCTTGAGCGCCGTGGACGAAGCCAGCTCCATCCGGGGCCGCGCCGGGCCCCCGTACGGCGCCAGCGCCGCCTCCAGCACCTCCCGGGTGCCCGAGCCCGGCTCGCGCAGCACCAGCGCGGTGGCGGCCAGCTCCGGCCCGGTGAGCGGGGTGCGCCGGCGTGCCCACGGGTGGTTGGGGGCGACCACGACCACCAGGGAGTCCGCCGCCACCACGGCCCCGGCCAGGCCCGGCGGGGTGGCCGGGCCCTCGACGAAGCCGAGGTCGGCCTCCCCGGCCAGGACGTGCCCGGCGACCTCCGCCGAGTTGGCCGTCCGCAGCGTCACCGCCGTCCCCGGGCTGGCGTCGGCCAGGGCCAGCAGCCAGCCGGGCATCAGGTACTCGGCGACGGTCAGGCTGGCGACCACCCGCAGCTTGGCGTCCCGCCGTCCGCGCAGCGCGTCGATCCCGGCGTCCAGGGCCTGGGCCGCCTCCACCACGTGCCGGGCCCACTCGACCACCAGCCGGCCCGCCTCCGTCGGCGTGGAGCCGCGCGGGGACCGGTCCAGCAGCGGGACGCCGATCTGCCGCTCCATGCCCTTGATCCGGGCGCTGGCGGTCGGCTGGCTCACCCCGAGCTCGGCCGCCGCCCGGCCGACGCTGCCCAGCCGGGCGACCGCGAGCAGCAGTTCGAGGGCGCCGAGTTCGGGGACGTGCGGGGAGAGGGCCATAGGTTCAGGCTATGTCCTCATAGGAGCCGGGGCGCTACCGGAGCCGGGCCCGGGCGGCGACGGTGGAACCATGTCCACTTCGGCCGTCCTCCCCCTCGCCACCCGCGCCGGCCTGCGCGGTCGCCTCGACCTCGCCCAGCTCGGCCCCAACTGGTACGCCGCCGTCATGGGCACCGCGATCGTCGCCAACGGCGCCGCCTCCCTGCCCGTACGGGTGCCCGGGCTGATCGCCTTCGGCGAGGCGATGTGGGCGCTCGCCCTGGCGGCCCTGCTGGTGCTGGTCGCGGCCCGGCTCGCGCACCTCACCCGGCACCGCGAGGAGGCCGCCGCGCAGCTGCTGGAGCGCCCGGCCGTCGCCGTCTTCTACGGCTGCCCCCCGATGGCCCTGCTCTCGGTGGGCCTGGGCACCGTGCTGATCGGCTCCCGGGTCATCGGCACCGGCCCGGCGCTCGCCCTCGACGCGGTGCTGTGGAGCCTCGGCACCCTGTACGCGCTGGCCGTCGCCGCGGGCATCCCGTACCTGATGATCACCCGGCACCCGGTGTCCGCCCTGGAGGCGAACCCCACCTGGCTGCTGCCCGTGGTCGCCCCGCTGGTCGCCTCGGCCTGCGGCCCCGTGCTCGTCCCGCACCTGCCCGCCGGGCGGGCGCAGGAGGCCATGCTGTACGGCTGCTGGGGGCTGTTCGGGATCGGGCTGCTGGCGACCCTGGTGATGCTGCCGGTGGTGTTCACCGGGCTGTTCCACAGCAAGCTGCCCGCCCTGGTGCTCACCCCCTCGCTGTTCCTGGTGCTCGGCCCGCTCGGCCAGTCCGTCACCGCCGTCCACCAACTCGCCGACGCCGCCCGCCCGGTGCTGCCCTCGCTGGCGCCCGTCATGGCAGGGGTCGCCGAGCTGTACGGCGTCGCGGTGATCGGCGTCGCGATGCTCTGGCTGGCCGTCGCGGCCGCCGCCAACCTGCGCGCCCGCCGCGCCGGGATGCCGTTCGCGATGACCTGGTGGGCGTACACCTTCCCCGTCGGCACGTGCGTGACGGGTGCCAGTGCGCTCGCCCGGCACACCGGGTTCGGCGGCTTCACCGGGCTCGCCTCCGGGCTGTACGTCCTGCTCCTCGCGGCCTGGGTGGCCGCCGCCGCCGGCACCGTCTCGGGCCTCGCCCGCGGCCGGCTGCTGGCCCGCTGATCGACAGGACGGGTCCAGGCCCCGGGCGGCGGCGGATTGCAGGAACCCGAAGCTGCATGAAGTGATCGTGGACGCTCGATCCGCCACGACGGTCCGGATCGGTCCCAACCGCCAACATCCCTTCTCCACGGCGTTCTTCGCCCGAATCCGACCGGCCGACCGGACGGTTACGGACGACTCCCGGTGCAGATAGCTGCAATTGCGCGAACATGCACTCGGAGGGCACTTGTTCACCGGCCGTCACACTGTGAGAGTGGAGTCACGCCAAGCCGTCCGGGCACCGCAGCCCGATGGTGGCGGCTTGCTCTTCGAAACTGACCACCGGTGCATCGTCCCGTGCCGGTGGAACGGGGGGGAAGAGCGCCGGCCCGGGTCCATGTGTGGTGATGGACCCGGATCCGGATCCATCGAGGTGTTGCTGCTCCACCTCGAAGGAAGCGCCTTGGCATGGCGTGGTGATGGCGGCCCCCGGGGCCCCCGGTGTGCGACGGCACCCGGGCCCGGGGGTCCGCCGGAAGCCCGGTACCGTGATCACACCCGGCGGGCCGGGCCGCAGACGCACCTCGGTCTCGGACACCCCCGCCGGTGGGAACCACCGTCCACGGGCACCGCCCGTCGACGGCACCGCCGACCGACGGATCACGGGGGCGGCACCAGGGGAGAGGCGTCCGGCAGGGAGTGTGCGACGTGACGGCGGAACCGGCGGTCGCGCCGCACCACCAGGGGCCCGCGGGGGACGAACCCGACGAGGCCGCCCGGAGGCTCTACCTGGCCGTGGTCGCCGACGGCGGCCGCCTCACGGCCTCCGCGGCGCAGGACGCCGACCAGAGCGCGCTGCGGCAACTGCTCGACGTCGGCCTGCTCGTACCCCACACCCTCGACGACGGCTACAACGCCGTCAGCCCCCGCTCCGTCAGCGACCGCCTCGGCGCCGAACTGCGCAGCGAGGCCACCCGGCTGCTCGTCCGCGCCGAGAACCTCCCCGGCGCCCTCGACGGCCTCACCCGCGCCTTCGACGAGATGTCCGAGCGCCCGGGCAGGCCCGGCGAGGCCGTCTACGTCGAGGGGCACGTCCACATCCGGCAGCGGATCGCCCAGCTCGTCGCGGACTGCCGCACCGAGGTCCTCACCGCCGCCCCCGGCCGCCGGCCCGCCGAATCCCTGCGGACGGCCCGGCTCCAGGACGTCCGGCTGCTCCAGCGCGGCTGCGAACTGCGCACCATCTACCAGCCCGTCGCCCTCACCGACCCGGCCGCCCTCGCGTACGCCGAGGAGGTCACCCGGCTCGGCTCGCAGCTGCGCGTGCTCGACGAGCCCTTCCCCCGGCTGATCATCCTCGACCGCGCCGTGGCCGTCGTCCCGGTCGAGGAGGACGACAACATCGCCGCCTTCATCAGCGACCAGGCCGCGCTCTCCTTCCTCGTCGGCGCCTTCGAACGCGACTGGGTGCGCGCCGACCCGGCCGAGGCCGCCTCCGCCCTCGGCCACGGGCCCGCCCCGGCCGTCCCCGACCGGGTCGGCCGGCTCCTCGCCCGGGGCCTCACCCAGAAGGCCGTCGCCACCCGGCTCGGGCTCAGCGAGCGCACCGTCGCCGCGCACATCTCCCGGCTGCGGGACCGGTACGGGGCGCAGACGCTCTTCCAGCTCGGCTGGCTGATGAGGGGCTCGCGCGATGACGGTTGAACCCCGGCCCGGGCGGGGCGCGTGTCCGTCGTGGACGGCACCGTGAGCGCCGGCGGGCCGGGGAGGCGTCCCGCGACGACCCGAGACCCCGCAGATCCCGCAGACTCCGAAGGCCCCGCAGACCCCACAGACCCCACAGACTCCGAAGGCCCCGCAGACTCCGAAGCCCCCGAGGGGAGACGCCCGCGATGACCGACGAACCCGGCCCGGCCGAGAGCGCCCTCTACCTCGCCGCCGTCGGCCGAGGCGGACGCCTGCGCCCCGAGGACCTCACCCCCGAGGACCGCCCCGTCCTCGCCGCCCTCGTCGCCCGCGGCCTGCTCACCCCCACCACCAGCGGCTGGACCGCCGCCAGCCCGCGCGCCCTCGGCGACCGCCTCGGCGGCGAACTGCGCACCCGCGCCACCCGGCTGCTCCAGCGCGCCGAGCACCTCCCCGACAGCCTCGCCCCGCTCACGCGGGCCTACGACGACGCCCAGCCCCCGGCCGCCCCCGCCGTCAGTCCCGTCCACGTCGACGGCAACACCGCCATCCGCGACCGCATCACCGAGCTGATCGCCGACTGCCGCGAGGAGTTCCTCGCCGCCCAGCCCGGCCCGCGCCCCGTCGAGGGCCTGCGCGCGAGCCTCGCCCAGGACCTCGCCCTGCTGCGGCGCGGCTGCGCCATGCGCACGCTGTACCAGCCCGTCGCCGTCACCGAGCGCCCGGTGCTGGAGCAGCTCTCCCTGCGCACCGGGGAGGGCGCCCAGACCCGCGTCCTCGCCGAGCCGTACGAGCGGATGCTGGTCTTCGACCGGTCGATCGCCGTCATCCCCGCCAGGGAGGACCGCAGCAGCGCCGTCTTCCTCACCGACCCCGCCACCATCGCCTTCCTGGTCACCCGCTTCGAACGGGACTGGAACCGCGCCACCCCCGCCGAGGGCCACCTCGGCCCGCCGCACCCCACCACCGTCCGCGTCGGCCGCCTCCTCGCCCGGGGCCTGACCCAGCGCGTGGTGGCCGTACGGCTGGGGCTCAGCGAGCGCACCGTCGCCGCGCACATCTCCCGGCTGCGCGAGCGCTACGGCGCCCAGACCCTCTTCCACCTCGGCTGGCAGATGCGCGGGGCCGGCGATGCCTGAGCCCTCCACCCTGGAAGCGTCCCTCCCGGACGCCGCCGCCCGGGCGCTCTACCTCGCCGTCCTGCGCGAGGGCGGCCTCGTCCGCGCCGCCGACGTCGGGGAGGAGGACGCGCCGGCCCTGCGCCGCCTCGTCGAACTCGGGCTGCTCGTCCCGCAGTTGCTCGACAACTCGTACAGCGCCGTCGACCCGAGGCCGGTCGCGGACCGGATCGGCGCCTGCATCCGCCGCACCAGCGCCCGCCTCCTCACCGAGGCCGACCAGATCCCCGAGCAGATGCGCGACCTCGCGCACGCCTACGACACCGCCCCGCGCCGCGAGGCCCGCCGCACGGGCAGCCGGATCGTCACCGGGAGGGCCGAGATCCGGCACACGCTGTCCCAACTCGTCCACGCCCACCCCAACGAGAGCCTCGCCGCCCAGCCGGGGGAGGCCCGCCGCGCCGACCTCCTCGACGACTCCCTGGACCGCACCCGCCGCTACCTCGCCAACGGCGGCGAACTGCGCTCCCTCTTCGAGCAGACCTGCCGTACGGACCCGGCCTCGGTGCGCTACGCCGCGGAGGCCACCCGGCTCGGCAGCTCCATCCGGGTGCTGGACGGGGCGTTCATGCGCTTCCTGGTCTTCGACCGCACGGTGGCCGTCCTCCCCGCCTCCCCCGACTACGAGAGCGCCGCCGTCGTCGACGACCCGCCGACCGTCGCCTTCGTCGTCGACACCTTCGAGCAGCTCTGGCGCCGCGCCGAGGGCGTCAACTGGGCCGTCCTGGAGGAGGGTTCGGCGGAGCCCGTCAGCCAGGGCCAGATCGCCCGCCTCCTCGCCCGGGGCCTCACCCAGCGCGCCGTCGCCACCCGTCTCGGCCTGAGCGAGCGCACCGTGGCCGCCCACATCGCCCGTCTGCGGGAGCAGCACGACGCCGAGACGCTGTTCCAACTCGGCTGGCAGATGCGGGGATCGACCCGTGGCTGAGCACTCTCCCCGGTCGGACGCGCCGGCCTCCGCCCTGCCCGACGCCCCCGCCCGGGCGCTCTACCGGCAGATCCTGCGCGACGGCGGCCGCATCCGCATCGCCGACGTCCCGCCCGAGGACGCCGCCGCCGTCCAGAGCCTGCTGGACGTCGGCCTGCTGAAGCCGTACGTCCTGGACGGCTCGCTCAGCGCCGTCAACCCGCGCTCCGTCACCGCCCGCATCGGAGCCGACCTGCGCGCCGCGGGGACCAGGCTGCTGCGCCAGGCCGAGGAACTGCCCGACCTCCTCGGCGACCTCACCTCCGCCTACGACTCCGCGCCCCGCGCCCACGACCGCACCGCCGGGCCCGTCCGGATCGTCGAGGGCGCCGCGAACATCCGCCACGGGGTCTCCCAGCTGTCCGAGGAACTCCTCCACGAGGCCCTCTCCCTCCAGCCCGGCGGCGCCCGCCCGGCCGACGCGGCCGACGACATCCTCGCCCACGCCGGCCGCTTCCTCGGTCTCGGCGGCTCCATCCGCACCATCTACGAGACCGGCGCCCGCCTCGACCCCGGCACCGTCCAACTGGCCGCCCGCCTCACCGGGATCGGCTGCCACCTGCGCGTCGCGCCCTTCGCCGTCCCCAAGATGCTGGTCTTCGACCGCACCGTGGCCGTCGTCCCCGCCGGAGCCGACGCCGCCGCCTTCATCGAGGACCCGTCCACCGTCGCCTTCCTCGCCGAGGTCTTCGAGAGCTACTGGCGCCTCGCCGAGGGCGTCAACTGGTCCGCCCTCGCCGAGAGCCCCACCGACCCCGCCGCCCCCGAACAGGTCGGCCGCCTCCTCGCCCAGGGCCTCACCCAACGTGCCATCGCCTCCCGCCTCGGCCAGAGCGAACGCACCGTCGCCGCCCACATCGCCCGCCTGCGCGAGCAGTACGACGCCGACACCCTCTTCCAACTCGGCTGGCAGATGCGGGGAGTCCACCATGGCTGAGCCGGACCTGCCCTCCCCGGCCGCCCGCGAGCTGTTCCGCGAGGTCCTGGCCCAGGGCGGCCGGCTGCGGCTGACCGACATCCGGCCCGAGGACGAGCCGGCCGTCCGGCAGTTGGCCGACCTCGGCCTGCTCGACCTGCGGATCGCCGACAGCTCCTACAGCGCGGTGAACCCGCGCGTCGTCAGCGAACGCCTCGGCACGGACCTGCGCGAGCGCAGCGCCCAACTGCTCGCCCGGGCGGCCCTCGTCCCGGAGCTCCTCGACGACCTCGCCCAGGCCTACGACGCCGCTCCGCGCCGCGCCGAGCCCGTCGGCGGGGTGCAGCGGGTCACGGACACGGGGGAGATCCGGCACCTGCTCAGCCAGTTCGCGCGGGACCACCCGCACGAGGTGCTGTCCGCCCAGCCCGGGAAGGTCCACCCGCCCGCGCACCGCGCCGACTCCCTGGCCCAGACCCGCCGCTACATCGCGATGGGCGGCGCGATCCGCACCCTGTACGAGCCGCAGGCCCGACTGGCCAGGGAACACGTCGAGTTCGCCGTGGAATCCGTGAAGGCCGGCTCGCGCATCCGCGTCCTGAACGCCGTGTTCACCCGCGCGCTGATCTTCGACCGCACCGTCGCCGTCATCCCGGCGGCCCCGGACAACTCGGAGGCCGTGGTGGTCGAGGAGCCGGTGATGGTGGCGTACATGGCCGACGTCTTCGAGCAGCAGTGGCGCCGCGCCCAGACGGTGGACTGGGAGGCCCTCGCCGCCGGCCCCGCCGCCCCGGTCGCCCACGACCAGGTCGGCCGCCTGCTCGCCCAGGGGCTCACCCAGCGGGCCATCGCCTCGCGCCTGGGCCTGAGCGAGCGCACGGTCGCCGCCCACATCGCCCGGCTGCGCGAGCTGTACGACGCGGAGACGCTCTTCCAACTCGGCTGGCAGATGCAGGGGATCCACCGTGACCCGACTTCCTGACCCCGCCGCCCGCGAGCTCTACCGGGCGATCCTCCAGCAGGGCGGCCGCGTCCGGCTCGGCGAGATCCGCCCGGAGGACGAGCCGGCGGTCAGGCGGCTCGCGGACCTCGGTCTGCTGGTGCTGCGGATCGCCGACGGCTCGTACAGCGCGGTGAACCCGCGGGCCGTCGGCGAGCGGCTGGGCGCCGAACTGCGCGAGGAGAGCGCCCGGTTGCTCGCCCGGGCGGCCCTCGTCCCGGACCTCCTCGACGACCTCGCCCAGGCCTACGACACCGCACCGCGCCGTACGGAGGCGGCCGGGGGGATCCGCCGGGTGACCGGGTTCGAGGAGATCCGCCACCTGCTGTCCCAACTCTCCAGGGACTACCCGCACGAGGCCCTGGCCGCCCAGCCCGGCGGGCCGCGGCCGCGCCACCACACCGCGGACACCCTGGCCCTGAGCCGCGGTTACCTCGAAGCGGGGGGCGTGGAGCGGACGATCTTCGAGCCGTCCGTCTGCGGCGATCCTCACACCGTCGAGCTCGCCCGGGAGTCGACCCGGATCGGCTCCCCGATCCGGGTGCTGGAGGGACCGTTCACCAGGACGCTGATCTTCGACCGGGCCGTCGCCCTCGTCCCGGCCTCCGCGGACAACGCGGCGGCCGCGGTGGTGGAGGACCCGGCCCTGGTCGCCTACCTGGTCGGCGTGTTCGAGCAGCAGTGGCAGCAGGCGCAGATCGTCGACTGGGAGGCCCTCGCCGCCGGGTCCGCCGTCCCGGCGGTGCACGACCAGGTGGGCCGCCTCCTGGCGCAGGGGCTCACGCAGCGGGCGATCGCCTCGCGCCTGGGCCTGAGCGAACGGACGGTGGCCGCTCATATCGCCCGGCTGCGTGAGCTGTACGACGCGGAGACGCTGTTCCAACTCGGCTGGCAGATGCGGGGAGCCCGGACCACGGGGGAGTCCGGGAGGTGAACTCCGCTCAGCCGGTCGCGGCGCCGGTCGGCCAGTAGCCCTGCTGCTGCCGGGGGACGGCGAACTGCTCGCCGGGCGCGGTCCAGAAGCCCTCGCGCAGCGAGAGCGCCATGCCGGCCCAGTCCAGGGCGGTCTCGACGGTGTGGTTGAGCGCCTCCTGCGACCAGGTGTCGTCGAAGACGAGCGGCAGGACGGGGGCGACCTGCTCGATGGTGGCGATCAGCGGGTTGTGGGTGATGGCCTCGTCGACGAGGAGGACGATCGGCTTCCGCAGCGCCGACGCCCACCCCAGCTCCAGGCTCACCCCGGCCGACAGCGGAGCGCCGACGTACGCGAACACGAGGTCCGCGGACTGCAGCGCCCGGAAGTCGGACGGGACCCGGGGCTCCGGCGCGCGGCCGGCGACGGTCCAGGCATCACTGTGGTGCGCGCTGTACACGGCGGCACCGCTGCGGAGCAGGGTGGTGCGAAGCGTCGTCAGCCGCGTCCGGCTGGCGAGCGTCACGACACTGTCGGCGGGCCCGGTCAGCCGCATCAGCGGCGCGGCCAGGAACACGCGTGCACGACGGCCCTCGGGGGCCTGGCTGTCGTGGTGACGCAGGTAGGGCTCGGTCATGTCGACTCCGGGGGAAGGCCGACCGAAGGGAACTGGCGTCGGCGAAGACATTGAGTGGTGGAAAGCTCTGCTGCTCGGACGGGAGAAAGCTGAGTGTTGCCGTTTGAACTAACCATTGACTGTTCATCGGCAACAGTGGTGGACTCTGCGGATTCTCGAGATCGACCTGATCGTCCACCTGACCGCGTGGTGGAGTCCAGCTTTGGGGGGTGTCATCTGTACGCCTGGCAGAGGGATGACATGGGTCGCGGTTGTGGTGCACCATGTGGGCTGTTGTTCCAACATCCGCCATTTGTGCGGTGCCAGGTCCGAGAGAACGGGCGGAAGAAATGTCTCGTCTGCGTCAGTACATCCGAAAGGTCATGTTTCCGCTCGTCGCGGGAGTCGCCGTACTTCTCGCGGTCGGGGCGGTGGCGGAGGATGCCCGGCACGTCGACAGCGTGCGGGCGGCCGAGGTCGTTCTCGATGACACGCACTGGAACTGAGCGGGGCGGTCGGCCCTCGTCCCGCCCGGTGCGGGAGGGGTCCTCAACCGCGCGAGCGGATCATTCGGGTGCGTCCTGGGCGGCCCGGCCCAGGACGTACCCGAGCTGGAACAGCGATTCCACGTTGTGATCCTGGCGCATTTCCGCGAGGTGCCGGGCCAACGTGCGCTCGCTGATTCCGAGACGTCGCGCGATCACCCGGTGATTGGTCCCCGCGAGCAGTAGGTCGATGATGGTCTGGCGGAGCCTGGACACGACCTGGTGGGGGACAGTGGTCGCACCGTCGAATTCGAGCGCTCTGCTCCAGTTCCGCTCGAACACCTCCTCCGCCAGATACTTGATGACGGACTGGTCGTGAATGAAGGCGGCCAGGGCCATGTCATCGGCGACGGGAATGACCGCCAGCCGGCGATCGATGATGATGAGGCGCGTGTAGGGCTCGTCCAGGGTCCGGTATTGCCACCCGGCGGCGGAGAGCTGGGCGACGTAGTCCCGCGTGGGCTGGTGGTATCGCGTGCTGGCGTGGTAGATCGTGCGCATGGTCGCGCCCCGGCGCAGCCGTTCGAGGTCGAAATCCAGGCCCGAGGACAGCCACTCGGGCGGTCGCGGCCCGCCGGGCTGCATGGCGAGCGCTTCCACCGGGCCGTCCGCCTGGGCCTGGTGCAGGCGTTGGTTGATCAAGGCCTTTCCGCGGACGTACTCGATCTGTCCGCCCTCCTGGCCCCGTGAATGAAAGGCTTCGGCGAGGTCGCCGAGGTCGCCGGGCAGGCCGACGGCGCGTGCCAGCAGATCGAGGGCCTGGCGTTGCCAGGCGAAGCTCAGGCGGGTGGAGAGCTGGGCGGGGTCGATTGCCGCATATGCTCCGGCCTCGTCCGGATCGCGGACGAGGAGCCCGATTTCGATGAGTTCTTCGAAAGGCTCGCCCTCTGCCGGATATTCATTTCGCCGGATCGGCTTTCCATTTTCCTGGATGATGGCCAGGTATAGGGAACGGGCGCCCGCCGACAGGGAGTGCAGCCCGTCCGGTACGGTGCCAGCCTGCTCTCTCCCGCTCATCCTCGTCTCCTTGTCGTAGACCGGACAAAACCTTCGGCCGACCGATACTCCGAACACCTGATCATAAAGTCAGACTGTCGGTTCCAGGTCGAGGTTTACTGTCTCTGAGAAAAACGGCAGTCCGCAAGTCGCACTCTCTCACCAACACACCGGCCGCCGGCACCCCCCTGAAGAGGGGGCCGGCGGCCAGGGGGCGTGCGGCTGGGGGCGCTCGGTCAGCGCTTGGGGCGCCAGACGACGAGGGCACTGGAGTGCGGCGTGGGCGGCTGGTACGGGACGAGGTCGCGGCGGTAGGAGGCGTGGACGGCGGCCTCGCGCTGCTGGAGGGCGGTGGCCGCGCCCTCGAGGGAGTCGACGAGCTCGGTGACCCGGGCCTGGAGGGCGGCGACCTGGTTCTCCAGCTCGATGATCCGCTTGATGCCGGCCAGGTTGATGCCCTCGTCCTGGGAGAGCCGCTGCACCTCGCGCAACTGCTCGATGTCGCGCGCGGAGTAGCGGCGCCCGCGCCCGGCGGTGCGGTCGGGGCTGACGAGGCCGAGGCGGTCGTACTGACGCAGCGTCTGCGGGTGCAGGCCGGACAGCTCGGCGGCGACGGAGATGACGTACACCGGAGTCTCCTCCGTGAGCACGTACTGCGGCGCCGCCGGCGCGCGCCGCCGGCGCGCGCCCTCGCCGGGCAGGCCCTCGCCCAGCCCGGCGCCGATCGGGGTGTCAGGAGTCATCGGGGACATCTGGTCGTCACGCTCCCTTCGCCGCCCGGAAGAGGGCGGCTCGCGGGTCGTCGGAGGCGGTGGCCTCGCGGTACTGCTCCAGTGCGTTCAGGGCGTCACCGCTGACGCTCTGCGGCACCACGACCTCGATGGTGACGAGGAGGTCGCCGCGGGTGCCGTCCTTGCGGGTGGCGCCCTTGCCGCGGGCGCGCATGGTGAGGCCGTTGGCGCTGCCCGGCGGGAGCTTGAGCTTGACGGCGGGGCCGCCGAGCGTGGGCACCTCGATGGTGGCGCCGAGGGTGGCCTCGGGGAAGGTGACCGGGACGGTGACGGTGAGGTTGTCGCCCTTGCGCCCGAAGACGGCGTGGGGGTCGACGTGCACGGTGACGTAGAGGTCGCCGGGCTGTCCGCCCCGCTCGCCCTGGGCGCCCTTGCCCTTGAGCCGGATGCGCTGGTCGGCCTGGACGCCGGCCGGGATGCGCACCTGCATGGTGCGGGCGGAGCTGGCCCGGCCGCTGCCGTGGCAGTCGGTGCAGGGGTCGTCGACGATCATGCCCCGGCCGCGGCAGTCCTTGCAGGGCTCCGAGAGCGCGAAGGCGCCCTGGCCGCGGCTGACGGTGCCGGCGCCGACGCAGGTGGGGCAGACCCGCGGAGTGGTGCCGGCCTTGGCCCCGGTGCCGTTGCAGGTGCGGCAGGGGGCCTGGCTGGTCATCCGCAGGGGGACGGTCGCGCCGTCGACGGCCTCCTCGAAGGAGAGCGTCACCTCGGTCTCGACGTCCGCGCCGCGCCGGGGCTGGGCCTGCCGGCCGCCGGTGCGGTTGAACAGGCCGCCGAAGACGTCGCCGATCCCGCCGCTGCCGCCGCCGCTGCCGCCGCCCTGGGTGCCGCTGAACAGGTCGCCGAAGTCGAAGCTGTAGTTGCCGGTGCCCGGGCCGCCGCCGGAGCGGAAGCCGCCGTTGGCGAAGAGGCTGCGGGCCTCGTCGTACTCCTTGCGGCGCTTCTCGTCGGAGAGGACGTCGTACGCCTCGGAGATGTCCTTGAACCGCTCCTCGGCCTTCGCGTCACCCTTGTTGGCGTCGGGGTGGAACTCGCGGGCGAGCCTGCGGTAGGTCTTCTTGATCTCGGTGGCGGTGGCGTCCTTGGGCACGCCGAGGACCTTGTAGTAGTCCTTCTCCACGTAGTCCTTGCCGCTCACGGCTTGCGCCACCTCCCGAGTTCCATCGTCACAGTGCTGTCAACAGCGCGGCCCCTGGGGCCAGTTGACAGCGCGCTGCGGAGCCGGCCGGCCGATTGGCAGGCGTACGACTCCGCAGCGCACAGGTTGTCAGCTGTCACCGGTTGTCAGCTGTCCGAGCCGCCGTCGGTCTTGTCCGCGTCCGCGGACTTCGACTCGGCGTCCGGGCCGGGCGCCTGGGCGCCCGGCTGGGGCTCCGCGACGGCGACCATGGCGGGGCGGATGATCCGCTCGCCGATGCGGTAGCCCGGCTGGAGGACCTGCACGCAGGTGTCCTCGGTGACGTCCGAGGAGTAGCTGTGCATGAGCGCCTCGTGCATCGTCGGGTCGAAGGGCTCGCCCTCCTTGCCGAACTGCTGCAGGCCCAGCTTGGCGACGACCGTCTCCAGGGACTCGGCGACGGACTTGAAGCCGCCCGTCACCTCGCCGTGCTCGCGGGCGCGGCCGATGTCGTCCAGGACGGGGATCAGGGACTCCAGGATGTTGGAGACCGCGATCTCGCGGACGGTCAGCCGGTCGCGCTCGACCCGCTTGCGGTAGTTCTGGTACTCGGCCTGGAGGCGCTGGAGGTCGGCGGTGCGCTCCCCGGCCTCACGCTTGGCGGTGGCCAGTTCGTCGCCCTCGGCCTCCGAGCCGGCGCCGGCGGCGGCCTCCTCGGCGGCCTTGATCACGGCCTCCTCGGCGGCGGAGTCGTCGCCGGGCTTGCCGCCCTGCGGCTTGTCCGTCATGCCGACGCACCGCCCTTGGGCTTCTCGTCGTCCACGATCTCGGCGTCGACGACGTCGTCCTCCTTGGCCGCGCCCTCGGCACCGGCCGCGGCGGCACCGGCGGGGGCCTCGGCATTGGCGTAGAGCGCCTGGCCGAGCTTCTGCGCGGTGGTGGAGACCTTCTCGGACGCCTCGCGGATCTTCGCGATGTCCTCGCCCTTGAGGGCTTCCTTGAGCTCGCCGATGGCGGTCTCGACCTCGGTCTTGACGTCGGCCGGGAGCTTCTCGGTGTTGTCGGCGATGAACTTCTCGGTCGAGTAGACGAGCTGCTCGGCGGAGTTGCGCGTCTCGACGGCCTCGCGGCGCTTGTGGTCGTCCTCGGCGTACTGCTCGGCCTCGCGGCGCATGCGGTCGACCTCGTCCTTCGGCAGCGAGGAGCCGCCGGTGACGGTCATCTTCTGCTCCTTGCCGGTGCCGAGGTCCTTGGCACCGACGTGCATGATGCCGTTGGCGTCGATGTCGAAGGTGACCTCGATCTGCGGCAGGCCGCGCGGCGCCGGCGGCAGGCCGGTCAGCTCGAACATCCCGAGCTTCTTGTTGTACGCGGCGATGTCGCGCTCGCCCTGGTAGACCTGGATCTGCACGGACGGCTGGTTGTCCTCGGCCGTGGTGAAGATCTCGGAGCGCTTGGTCGGGATCGTGGTGTTGCGCTCGATCAGCTTGGTCATGATGCCGCCCTTGGTCTCGATGCCGAGGGACAGCGGGGTGACGTCGAGCAGCAGGACGTCCTTGACCTCGCCCTTGAGGACACCGGCCTGGAGCGAGGCGCCGATGGCGACGACCTCGTCCGGGTTGACGCCCTTGTTGGCGTCCTTGCCGCCGGTCAGCTCCTTGACGAGCTCCGCGACGGCCGGCATGCGGGTCGAGCCGCCGACGAGGACGACGTGGTCGATCTCGGAGAGCGAGATGCCGGCGTCCTTGATGACGTTGTGGAACGGGATCTTGCAGCGCTCCAGCAGGTCCGCGGTCAGCTGCTGGAACTGGGCGCGGGTGAGCTTCTCGTCCAGGTGCAGCGGGCCCTCGGCGGAGGCCGTGATGTAGGGCAGGTTGATCGAGGTCTCGGAGGACGAGGACAGCTCGATCTTGGCCTTCTCGGCGGCCTCGCGCAGACGCTGCAGGGCCATCTTGTCCTTGGACAGGTCGACGCCGTGGCCGGACTGGAAGACCTTGACCAGGTGGTCGACGACCTTCTGGTCCCAGTCGTCGCCACCGAGGTGGTTGTCACCGTTGGTGGCCTTCACCTCGACGACCCCGTCGCCGATCTCCAGGAGGGAGACGTCGAAGGTGCCGCCGCCGAGGTCGAAGACCAGGATGGTCTGGTCGTCCTTGTCGAGGCCGTAGGCCAGGGCGGCCGCGGTCGGCTCGTTGACGATGCGCAGGACGTTGAGGCCCGCGATCTCACCGGCCTCCTTGGTGGCCTGGCGCTCGGAGTCCGAGAAGTACGCCGGGACGGTGATGACGGCGTCGGTGACCGTCTCGCCCAGGTACGCCTCCGCGTCCCGCTTCAGCTTCTGCAGGATGAAGGCGCTGATCTGCTGGGGGTTGAAGTCCTTGCCGTCCAGGTTGATCTTCCACCCGGTGCCCATGTGGCGCTTGACCGACCGGATGGTCCGGTCGACGTTGGTGACCGCCTGGCGCTTGGCCACCTCGCCGACCAGAACCTCGCCGTTCTTGGCGAAGGCGACGACGGACGGCGTGGTCCGCGCGCCCTCGGCGTTCGTGATGACGGTGGGCTCGCCACCCTCCAGAACGCTGACGACCGAGTTCGTCGTGCCGAGGTCGATGCCGACCGCGCGTGCCATCGTAAATACCTCCACGGAAGAGTTGAGCTTTACGGGCTCAAGGATGCACGACTCGACGGGCGGCGTCAACAGGAGTGAGTGGTAGCCGCTCAACTTTACTGAGCCCTTATGTCGAGAAAGGGTTCCCCGGGCGGCTCCGCCGTGGCGGGAGGTCACTCGCGTGACTGCCGCCATAGCTTGGGAACCTTCTGGAGAACGGTTGTCGACCGGTAATGTCCGGGCCGTCGGCCCGGCAAGTTACCGACCAGTACACTCAGTTCGGAAACCGAATACCCGTGGGGACCATTGGCCCCCCGAGCCGCAGGAGGACGGAGAGCCGATGCAGCTAGCAGCGATCGTCATCTCGCTGGTCACCTTCGTGATCGGCACCGCGCTCGCCCTTCGTGCGGCGTGGCACATCTTCAAGGTGGTGACGACCGGCGCCGCGGACTCCACTCGCTTCGGCAGGCCCGCCCAGCGCGTCAAGACCGTCGCCGTCGAATTCATCGGCCACACCAGGATGAACCGCTGGGGCATCGTCGGCGTCGCCCACTGGTTCGTCGCCGTCGGCTTCTTCAGCCTGGTGCTCACCATCGTCAACGCGATGGGCCAGCTGTTCGACGCCGAGTGGGAACTGCCGATCATCGGCCACTGGATGATCTGGCAGCTCTTCGTCGAGCTGGTCGGCACGCTGACCACCATCGGCATCGTGACCCTGATGGTCATCCGCCTGATGAGCCTGCCGTCGCGCTCGGGCCGCAAGTCCCGCTTCGCCGGCTCGATCGCCTGGCAGGCGTTCTACGTCGAGTACACGATCCTCGGCATCGGCCTCTGCATCATGATGCTGCGCGCCCTGGAGGGCGCCCTGGCCGGCGTCGACTCCTACGGGCCGGAGCACCTGGTCTCGTACCCGCTGGTCTCCGCGCTGAGCGGCCTCTCGCACGGCACGCTGGAGAACCTCGTCTACCTCTTCGCGATGCTGAAGATCTGCATCTCCTTCGCGTGGGCGATCACCATCGGCCTCAACCCCTCGATGGGCGTGGCCTGGCACCGCTTCCTCGGGTTCTTCAACATCTACTTCAAGCGCGACGAGACCGGCGGCACCGCCCTCGGCGAGCTGCGGCCGATGACCAGCAACGGTCAGCCGATCGACTTCGAGGACCCGGCCGACGACGCCGTCTTCGGCGTCTCCCAGGTCGAGCACTTCTCCTGGAAGGGCATCCTCGACTTCTCCACCTGCACTGAGTGCGGCCGCTGCCAGTCGCAGTGCCCCGCCTGGAACACCGGCAAGCCGCTCTCGCCGAAGCTGCTGATCATGAGCCTGCGCGAGCACGCGTACGGCAAGGCCCCGTACCTGCTCGCCGGCGGCGGCAAGGACGCCGAGGGCAACGAGAAGGCCACCGCCGAGCAGCTCGCCGGCGTCCCGGCCGCCGCCCTGGCCGAGGCCGAGCGCCCGCTGATCGGCACCGCCGCGGAGAACGGCGTCATCGACCCGGATGTCCTGTGGTCCTGCACCACCTGCGGCGCCTGCGTCGAGCAGTGCCCGGTGGACATCGAGCACATCGACCACATCGTCGACATGCGCCGCTACCAGGTGATGATCGAGTCCTCGTTCCCGACCGAGGCCGGGACGATGCTCAAGAACCTGGAGAACAAGGGCAACCCGTGGGGCATGGCCACCAAGGCCCGCCTGGACTGGGTCAAGGAGCTCAAGAAGGAGACCGGCATCGAGGTGCCGGTCATCGGGGAGGACATCGACCCGGCCGAGGTCGAGTACCTCTACTGGGTCGGCTGCGCCGGCGCCCTGGAGGACCGCGCCAAGAAGACCACCAAGGCCTTCGCCGAGCTGCTGCACACCGCGGGCGTGAAGTTCGCGATCCTCGGCAAGGAGGAGTCCTGCACCGGTGACTCCGCCCGCCGCCTGGGCAACGAGTTCCTCTTCCAGATGCTCGGCGCGCAGAACGTCGAGACGCTGAACGCCGCGCTCGAAGACGCCCCGGTCAAGCGGATCGTGGCCACCTGCCCGCACTGCTTCAACACCATCGCCAACGAGTACCCCCAGCTGGGCGGCCACTTCGAGGTGATCCACCACACCCAGCTGCTCCAGCACCTGATCGACGAGGGCAAGCTCGTCCCGGTCAACCCCGTCGAGGGCCTGATCACGTACCACGACCCGTGCTACCTGGGCCGCCACAACAAGGTGTACAGCCCGCCGCGCGAGATCATGGACAAGGTCCCCGGCCTGCGCCAGCAGGAGATGCACCGCCACAAGGAGCGCGGCTTCTGCTGCGGCGCCGGCGGCGCCCGGATGTGGATGGAGGAGCGCATCGGCAAGCGGATCAACACCGAGCGCGTGGACGAGGCGCTGTCCCTCAACCCGGACATCGTCTCCACCGCCTGCCCGTTCTGCCTGGTGATGCTCTCCGACTCCGTCAACGGCAAGAAGAACGAGGGCGCGGCCAAGGAGCACCTGAAGGTGGTCGACGTGGCCCAGCTGCTGCTCGACTCGGTCAAGGCGATCCCGCCGGCCGAGGCCGAGGAGCCCGTGGCGGCCGACGCGTAGCGGCCCTGTTCGACGGTTCTGCAACAACTGCCCGGCCCGGTGGACGCCGCCAACGCGCCCGCCGGGCCGGGCATTTCGGCGTCCCGGGGGGCCTGCGGTGGTACTGCGGGGGTACGGGGAGTGACGCTGATCGCACAACCGCCGGACGGGCATTCGGTTCGGAGCAAATACAGTAGGCGCCGGACGGGGTCGACCCCGTCCGGGAGCACACCACGACGGAGGTATCGGCCCACCCAGGGCCGGGCCGCGGAGAACGCAAGGGGAACAGCGCAGACCATGACCGAGGCGATCATGCTGGTCGGTGGTAAGGGCACGCGACTGCGTCCGCTGACCACCCACACCCCCAAGCCCATGCTGCCGGTGGCAGGCGTCCCGTTCATCGCGCACCAGCTGGCCCGCGCCGCGGCCGCCGGCGTCACCAGGGTCGTGCTGGCCACCTCGTACCTGGCCGAGGTGTTCGAGGACCACTTCCAGGACGGCACCCCGTACGGCATCGAGCTGGTCTACCTGACCGAGCGCGAGCCCCTGGGCACCGGCGGCGCGATCCGCAACGCCGCCTCCGGCCTGACCTGCGGCCCGGACGAGCCGGTGCTCGTCTTCAACGGCGACATCCTCTCCGGCGTCGACATCGCCGCCCTGCGCGACGGCCACGTGGCCGCCGGGGCCGACGTCACCCTCCACCTCACCCGGGTCGAGGACCCGCGCGCCTTCGGCCTCGTCCCCACCGACGGGGACGGGCGGGTGCTGGAGTTCCTGGAGAAGCCGGAGACGCCGGAGCAGATCGTCACCGACCAGATCAACGCCGGCTGCTACGTCTTCACCCGCTCCGTGATCGACCGCATCCCGACCGGCCGGGAGGTGTCCGTCGAGCGCGAGACCTTCCCCGAGCTGCTCGCCACCGGCGCGCTGCTGCGCGGCGTCGTCGACACCTCGTACTGGCTGGACCTCGGCACCCCGGGCGCCTTCGTGCGCGGCTCGGCCGACCTCGTCCTCGGCAAGGTCGACTCCCCCGCCGTGCCCGGCCCGACCGGCGACGCCCTGCTGCTGCCCGGCGCCAGCGTCCACCCGGGCGCGGTGCTCAGCGGCGGCACGGTCGTCTCCGAGGACGCGGTGGTCCAGGCCGGCGCGATCGTCGAGGGCAGCGTCATCCTGCCGGGCGCGGTGATCGGCCCGGACACCCTGGTCAAGGACTCCATCGTGGGCGCCTTCGCCGTCGTCGGGGACCGCTCGGCACTGGACGGCGCGGTGATCGGCGACGGCGCGATCGTCGAGTCCGACAACGAGCTGCCCGCCGGCGTCCGGATCGCCTGCGGCACCCTGCTCCCGGTCGGCGCCGTGCGCACCTCCGCCGGCCCGGGCGGCTGCCCGGCCGGCGCCTCGGCCGCCGCGGCCGTACACGGACCGTCCGTGTCCGCCCAGCGCTGACGGCGGGTTTCGGCCCCGGTTCGTCTCAGGCTCGCTGCAAACCGGCCCCGGCTGCGTCCGGGGCCGGACGGGCGTCGGCCCCGGCGGGTACCTTCGGACCGTGGCTGGTAATCGATACGACAGCGGACAGGGCGCCGACCCGCGCGGCGGGTGGACGCCCCCTCCGCCGCCGCCGGCGGGGGTCGGGGGGAACGCCCACGGGCGTGCGGACGGGCCGGAGTTCTTCACGGCCCCGCATCCGAGCATCGGCCCGTCGGCCCAGGCGGGGCCGGGGGGAACGGCCGGCGACGGGTACGGCCCGTACGGGGGCCCGAGCGGTGCGGGTGGTTCGGGCGGCCAGGACGGCTACAACTACGGCGCGGGCGGCTACGAGCCCCACGACCCGTACGCGGCCGACCGCCCCGGCAGCACCCGGGCCTTCCCGACCGGCGACCCGTACGGGCAGCAGCAGCCCGGGTACCCGGAGCAGCCGTACTACGGCGAGGGCGGCTACGAGCAGGAGCAGGAGCCCCAGCAGCAGCCGTACGGCCAGGACAACGTCACCGTCTACCGCGCCGGCGGCCAGTCCGCCCCGCACGTCACCGGCCCCCGCCCGCAGTGGCGCGAGCTGCTGACCGGCATCGTCCGCACCCCGACCGCCATCTTCGACCGCACCCGCGACCACCAGGTCTGGCTGCCCGCCCTCGTCGTCTCCCTGCTGTACGGCGGCCTCGCCGTCCTCGCCATCGGGCTCACCCGCGACGACATCGTGGACTCCACCTTCGGCGTGGCCCTCACCGGCATCGCCGTCGGCGCGGTCGGCTTCACCCTCGCCGGCGCCGTCTTCGGCGGCGTCACCTACGGGCTGGCCCGCCAGCTCGGCGGCGACGGCCCGTGGCGCTCGACCGTCGGCCTGGCCGCGCTGATCGGCTGGCTGACCGACGCCCCCCGGCTGCTGCTGGACCTCGTGCTGCCCTCCGGCAACGCCGTCGTCCAGGCCGTCGGCTGGGCGACCTGGATGCTCTGCGCCTACCTGCTGACGAGCATGGTCCGCCGGGTGCACGACCTGCCCTGGGGCAAGGCGGCGGGCGCCGCGGGCGTGCAGCTGCTCGCCCTGCTGGTACTGATCAAGCTGCCGACCCTGGGCTGAGGGGCTCCGGGCAGAATGGGGGCGGGCCCCGGTCACGAGCCGGGCCGCCCCCTCCCCGCACCCCACACCCTCCGGAGCCAGGCATGACCCTCCCCACCACCCACGTCAGCTTCCCTGCCGGGGCGGTGAGCGGCGAGTCCCCGGTGCTGGCGGTGCGGCCGCTGGCGGACGGCCGTCACGCCGTCGTCACCGGGGCGACCCCGTTCCACCCGCTCGACCACACCTGGCCCGACCAGCCCGCCGACCACGGCACCCTGGCCGTCGACGGCGCCGAGTGGGCCGTGGTCGACTGCCTGACCGGCGCGGTCGGCCCGGAGGGCGGCGAGGTGCTCGTCGGCGCCGACATCCCCGTCCGCCGCGGCGACGAGGAGTGGTCCTGGCTCGTCCTGCACGTCCTGGACACCGACCCGGGCGAGATCCTCGGCCGCACCGCCGTCCTGACCGTCGACGCCGGCCGCCGCGCCGCCCTCAGCGCCTCGCACAGCGGCTGCCACCTGCTCGCCCTCGCCCTCAACGAGGCCCTCGCCCCGCGCTGGCGCAAGGACCCGGGCCGCTCGGACGCCCTCGGCCACCCCGACTTCGACAGCCTCGCCATGGCCGGCTCGGTGATGGACACCGCGGCCAGCACCGACACCTACCGCCTCGGCAAGTCCCTCAAGAAGAAGGGCTTCACGGCCGACGCCACCGACGAGCTCCCCGCCCTCGCCGACGCCCTGCCCGCCCTCACCGAGGCCGTCAACGAGCGCCTGGCCGCCTGGGTCGCCGCCGACGCCGCCGTCCGCATCGACGTCCCCGGCCCCGAGCTGACCGCCCGCCGCCAGTGGCACTGCGAACTGCCCGAGGGCGCCGCCACGATCTTCTGCGGCGGCACCCACCTGCACCACCTCGGCGAGCTCGCCGAGCTGCGCACCGAGCTGCGGCTCTCCGAGGACGGCAGCGAGCTGGTCGCCGTCACCAGCCCGAAGCGGGCCTGAGAAACGCCGCGGGCGGCCACCCCGCGTGGGGTGGCCGCCCGTTCGATGCGCTCTCGCCGCCGTCAGACCTCGCTGCGGTGGAAGTTCAGGTACGAGCGGGACGGCGTCGGGCCGCGCTGGCCCTGGTACCGCGAGCCGTACCGCGCCGAGCCGTACGGGTGCTCCGAGGGCGAGGACAGCCGGAACAGGCACAGCTGCCCGATCTTCATCCCCGGGTACAGCTTGATCGGCAGCGTCGCGACGTTCGACAGCTCCAGCGTCACGTGGCCGCTGAAGCCGGGGTCGATGAAGCCCGCCGTGGAGTGGGTGAGCAGGCCCAGCCGGCCCAGGCTCGACTTGCCCTCCAGCCGCGAGGCCACGTCATCGGGCAGCGTGATGACTTCGTACGTCGAGGCCAGCACGAACTCGCCCGGGTGCAGGATGAACGCCTCGTCCCCGTCCGGCTCGACCAGCCGGGTCAGGTCCGGCTGCTCCTCGGAGGGGTCGATGTGCGGGTACTTGTGGTTCTCGAACACACGGAAGAAGCGGTCGAGCCGCACGTCGATGCTCGACGGCTGGATCATCGCCGGGTCGTAGGGGTCGACGACGACCCGACCCAGGTCGATTTCGGTCCGGATGTCCTTGTCAGAGAGCAGCACGCTTCGAGGTTACGTGCACGACGGGGCCCCGGACGAATCCGCCCGGGGCCCCGTCGGGTCACACACCGCTCACGCCAGGAACTCGGCGGCCTCCAACCGCAGCGCCCTCGCCAGCTGCGCGGTCGACAGCTCCCGTACGTCGGCCAGCACCGAACTGCGCATCCGCCCGCACTGCGGGCACCTGATCAACCGCCCCGGCCCGAGCCGCCCGGGCCCGAGGTTCTGCATCGGAAACGTGGTGGTGCTGAACAGGTGCCCCTCGGCACAACGAACGACGGCGCGCTGATCCATCGATCCCCTTCCCATCCCTAACCCAGTACTCACCCGTACTCACGCCCCGGCGGACCAGGCCCCGGGACAGCGTCACATTAGGGGATGTTCCGGACATTCCACACCATGGCTCGCCGCCCCCGCCCCACCCGCCGGAGCACCTTCACGCGGACCGAACAGTACGCCCCCCACCCGCCCCCACCCCGCTCCGCCACGACCCCCGACCACCTGTGCAACCACAGTCTCGGATGGGGTACAGTGACACTGGAATGAGCGGTCTCTGACGGCTCATCAGGCGGGCGTAGTTTAATGGTAGAACATGAGCTTCCCAAGCTTATAGCGCGAGTTCGATTCTCGTCGCCCGCTCCAGCAGTAAAGGCCCAGGTCAGCGACCTGGGCCTTTTGCGTTGTCTAGACCAATCCACCCCCGCCGTGCCAGATCCGTGCCAGAAGGCCGGGACGCGGTCGTCGGTGGGTCCCTCAGCTGCCGGTGCGGACGGAGTCGGCGAAGGCGAGCAGGCGCTCGTTGACGGCGTCGGGTTGGTCGACGTGGGCGGTGTGGCCGGCGCCTTCGAAGACGGTGGAGGTGGCCTTGGGGTTGAGGGCGGCGGTGGCGGCGGCGTGCTCGGCGGGCCAGAACTGGCTCTGGGCTCCGGCGGTGATCAGGACGGGCACTTCGGCGCGGGCGACGACGTCCCGCCAGTCCTGACGGGAGTGGTCGAGCAGGAGCGGGTAGGTGTCCGGGGTGATCAGGCTCGCGGCGCCGAGGCCGCCGGCGGCCTTGATGGCGGCGTCGAGCTCGACGGGGTCGGGCCAGGGGCGGCCGTGGCCGGTGGCGAATGCCTCGGGGGTGGTGAAGAAGGTGCCGAGGTTCTCGTCGGTGAGGCCGTAGAAGCCGTACGGCCAGTCGGGGGTGTTGACCATCTTCGGGCTCTGGTCGATGGTGGCGATCCCGGCGAGGCGGTCGGTGCCGCAGAGGCTGACGTAGGCCCAGATGGTGTTGGCGCCCATCGACTGGCCGACCGCGAGGACTTCGCGCAGGTCGAGGGCGGTGAGCAGGTCGTCGATGTCCTTGCCGTGGCGGGACATGCGCTGGCCCCAGGCGGGGCGGTCGGACTGGCCGGCCCAGCGGCGGTCCAGCGAGAGCACCCGGTACCCGGCCGCCCGCAGCGGCGCCCACTGCAGGGCCCAGTCGTCGGCGGGCGCGCCGTAGCCGGAGACGAGCAGGACGGGTCGGCCTTCGCCCTCGTCGTAGTAGTGCAGGGAGACGCCGTCGTTGGTGGTGATCCTGGGCACGGGGGCTCCTGATGGCGGGGAGGGGGAGGGACTGGTTCATCGTCGGGGCACCCGAAGGAGGACGGGTTGCGGCACGCACGGGCCTCACCCACTCGGCGGGATTGTCGCGGCTGACAGGTTCGGGCATGCGAGCGCTGTTCCGGGCTCCATGGTTCGTCCCGCGCCCGGCAGCCACGGTGGAGCACGTCCGAATCCGATCCGGGCGAACGGAGTGCCTCGATGAACCGCTTCCTGTCACGTACAACCGACCACGGGGGCGAGGTACGGCGTCGTCGGCCCTGGGTGGTCACCACGGCCGCCGTGCTGCTCGGGCTGCTCGCCGTCCTGGTCACCGTGGTGATGACGGTTCCCGTGCCGACCACGGCGACCGCGCTCCTCACCCTGGGCATCGACGGCGCGCAGGAGGTCACGCTGGTGCTGCTCGTGGTCGGCGCGGGGCTGGCGTTGCTGGCGTGGCGGCGGCGGGCCCGGGTGGCCACGCTGGTCGCGGGTCTGTGCGCGGCGATGATGCTGGCCATGACCGCCGTCCCGGCTGCCGCCCTGTGGCGTACCGCGTCGGCGCAGGAGACTCACGTGTCCCTCGGCAGCTACCTGGGGCACGGGCTCTCGCTCGGTTCCGAGCGTCCGAAGGATGCGCAGACGCTCACCTACGCGACCGTCGACGGCACGGCGTTGAAGCTCGACTACCTACCCGCGCACGGCAGTTCGCAGGCGGGCTCCCGTCCGGCCATGGTGTACGTGCACGGCGGCGGCTGGAAGATCGGCGGCCGGGAGGACGGCTACCCGTGGGGGAAGTGGTTCACCGACCGGGGCTACGCCGTCTTCACCATCGACTACCGGCTGCTGCCGCACGCCGACTGGCAGACCGGCCCCGGCGACGTGAAGGCCGCCGTCGGCTTCGTGCGCGACAACGCCGCCCGCTTCGGCGTCGACCCCGCGAACATCACCCTGTTCGGCGAGTCGGCCGGCGGACACCTCGCCATGATGGCCGCCTACACCCAGGGCGACCCGATGTTCCCGCCGACCAACCCCCACGCGGACACCTCGGTGCGCAGCGTCACATCAACTTCTACGGCACCACCGACTTCGACGACGCCCTCGCTCACTCCACCGCCCCGGGCCTGATCCGCGACGCCACCCGCGAGTACGTCGGCGGCACCAAGGAGCAGCAGCCCGAGCGCTGGTACGCCTCCTCGCCGCTGCACCACGTCCGGCCCGGTCTGCCGGCCACGCTCAGCATGCACGGGCAGGACGACCGGCTGATCCCGCCGTCCCAGCTGCACCTGCTCGATGCGGCATTGGCGAAGGCAGGTGTGCCGCACCGTAGCGTCGAACTGCCGTGGGCCAGCCACCTGTTCGACCTCACCCGGGGCAACCTCGCCACCCAGATCGCGGGCGGTGTGATCGAGCAGTTCGAGCAGCAGCAGGCCCGCTGACCCGCTGCCCCGTGCCGCCTCCGCCGAGTCACCGCTCGACGGAGGCGGCACATCGGCGTGCGGGGAGGGGGTCAGTCGCTGTTCCCGGTCGCCTGGAGGTGGCGCACCGCCCACCACAGGGTGAGGGCGTCCTCGGTGCGGGCCGGGTCGAGGCCGGTGGCGGCGGTGAGGGCGCGCATCCGGTAGCGGAGGGTGTTGGGGTGGACGAAGAGGGCGGCGGCGGCCTGGTCGGCGTTGGCGTCGGCGGCGAGGTAGGCGTCGACGGTGTGCACCAGGGTGGTGCGGCGCTCGCCG
The DNA here is from genome assembly GCF_044767945.1 of Kitasatospora sp. NPDC101183. Lineage (NCBI taxonomy): Bacteria > Bacillati > Actinomycetota > Actinomycetes > Kitasatosporales > Streptomycetaceae > Kitasatospora > Kitasatospora sp. NPDC101183. The sequence continues at coordinate 167,439 of NZ_JBIWOW010000008.1, forward strand.
CTGGTGTGGCCGAAGCACCGTTCGACGAGTTGCTCGCCGACCGCCGGAAGGGCCAGCACGGCCAGGTGGAGCGGGAGTTCACCGCTGCGCACGCACCGGTGGAGGTCGAAGGCGACGGCCAGTTCGTCGGAGCGTTCGGCCTCGTTCAAGGACTCGCGCAGCCGGGCCAGCGGGCGGGCCGAACCCAGGCCCGAAGGCAGCGTCACCCGGGGCGGGAGCGGGCGGGTGGTCAGCCCGATGACCCGGTCGGTGCCCGGCTCGGCCAGCAGCGCGGCGGTGTGCGGGCGCAGGGCCCGTTCCACGGCGGCGATCGTGCGGCCCTTGCCCGGCCGGGCGTGGCAGACGTGGTACTCGGCGCGCAGGTCGAGGCCCAGCGCCGTGGCGGCGGTTGCCAGGTATTCCGTGGGCAGGTCCCCGGTGAGCAGCTGACGCAGGAGCAGGGTGCGGTGCTCCTGGGCGGCCTGGGCCTTCTCCAGCTCCCGCTCCCGGTGCCCCTGGACCACCGCCGCCGAGAGCCGGTCGCAGCCGGCCCAGAAGTCCCGGGCCAGGTCCAGTCCGACCTGCGGGGCGTCGGCCCGGCGGATCTGTTCGTAGAGGGCGTCGAAGGCGCGGCGGGTGGTCAGCCGGAACGCCTCCAGCAGCGGCTCCAGTCCGATGCCCTGCTCGGCGCGCAGGGCGCCGAAGGCGGCGAACTGCGCCTGCTCGTCGGCGGTGGCGTCGCGCTCCTCGCGCAGGAACGCCAGGACCGGCGCCAGCACGGCCAGCAGCTCGGCCCGCACCCGGACGGCGTCGTGCCCGTGGTAGGCGGGGATCTCCCGTACGACGGTGGTGGCGGCGCCCGCCGCGATGTCCTCCAGCGACAGTGCGGCCAGGACGCGTCCGCGCTGCTCGCGGGCGAGCGACTCGGCTTCTTTGTTCACACGGACAATTCTGGCCCGCGGGCCGCTGTTCCGCGCACCATGGCCGCCGCCGCGCCGCCTGGGCAGGGTGGAAGGACCCCCCGAACCGCTCTCGCCAAGGAGCCTCCGCCATGCAGCGCCCCAGCCGTCTCGCCACCGTGCCCTGGGACCGTACGGTCCGCAGCGCGGTCGCGATCACGGCCGCGCTGGTCGCCGCGCACGCGCTGGCCGGTCCGGCCGGGGTGCCGGTGGCCGTGGCGGGCGCGGTGTGCAGCGTCAACGGCGACCACAGCGGGCCGGTGGGCGAACGCGCGGCCCGGTTCGCCGCGATCCTGCTCGGGGGAACTGCGGGACTGCTGCTGGGCCACGCCGCGCCCACGCCCGGCTGGGGCCAGGTGGCGTGCATGGTCGTGGCCGCCCTGGTCGCCGGGCTGGTCGGCAGCGCCCGGCCCGCCGACCAGCTGTTCGGGCTGAAGCTGATGGTGCTGACGGCCATCGGCATGGGCCTGGGCAACTCTCTGGGCGCCGTCCACACCGTGGCGCTGTACGGCCTCGGCTGCGCGCCGATGGGCCTGCTGCTCGCCGTTGCCGGGTGCCGGAGTCGCCACGCACCCGCCTCCTCGACGGGCTCGGTGTCGGGGCGGCCCGACCGGGACGCGGCACTGCGTCTGCCGCTGTGCGTCGGGACGGCCGCCGTCCTGGCCGAAGTGCTGCGGCCCGAGCACGCCTTCTGGCTCCCGCTGACCGCCGCGCTGGCCTTCCGGCCGGCCGACGCCTCGGTGCTGCGGCGGGTGGGCGACCGGGTCGCCGGAACGGTCCTGGGCGTGCTCGCCGCCGCCCTGGCGGCGCAAGCCCTGTCGGGCTGGGCACTGATGGCGCTCGCCGTCCTGGTGGGCGCGGTCTTCCCCGGGGCCACCGACCGCTCGTACGCCCTGCACACCGCGCTGGCGAGCGTCATCGTCCTGGTCCTGGCCGTCCCCGGCCCGCCCTCGGACGGGACGGTGATCACCGCCCGGCTCACCGACACCCTCCTCGCCTGCGCGGTCGCCGTCGCCGTGGGACACCCCTGGCGCCGCCGGACCGTTGCCTGACCCCTCTCCCCTGCTCACCACTCCTGGAGGCTGTCATGCCGCGCTTCGTCGCGAGCGACAACACCGCCCTGCACTACTACGACGAGGGAACGGGCCGCCCCGTCGTCCTGATCGCCGGCTACGGCGCGTCCGCCGACAGCTGGGCGCTGCAATGGGCGGCCCTGCGCGCGGCCGGCCACCGGGTGATCTCCTTCGACCGCCGCTGGCACGGCCAGTCCGACCAGCCCGCCCACGGACACCGCATCGCCCGCCACGGAAAGGACCTGCACGATCTCCTCGCCCACCTCGACCTCGCCGACGTGACCGTGGTCGGATCGTCGATGGGCGCCAGCACCATCTGGGCGTACGTCAGTCTCTTCGGCTGCGAGCGCCTGGCCGGGATCGTCACCATCGACCAGACCCCGAAGATGGTCAACAACCCGGGCTGGCCGTACGGCTTCTACGGCCTCACCTCCGACAACCTCGCCACCTTCTTCCTGCACCCCAACGCCGTCAACACCGGACACGGCCGCACCTGGCCCGAGCCGGCGGCCACCGACGCGGCGATCCGCCGGGCCGGAGGCCGGGGCATGAGCCGCCTGATCACCCCTGACACGTACCCCCTGCTGTTCGACCACGCCTGCCAGGATTGGCGCGACACCGTCGCCGGGATCACCGTGCCGGCCCTCATCGTGGCCGGTGCCGACAGCCAGTTCTGGCCCAGCGAACACGCCACCGCCACCGCCATGTTGAGCCCGTTCGCCCGCGCCGTCGTCGTCCCCGGTGCCGGACACCCCACCCACCTCGACCAGCCCGAGACGGTCGCCCGGCTCCTGGCCGACTTCGCCGCCACCACCGCCTGACCGACCAGCCGACCCCACCCGGCCCGCAGCACCCGCCGCGGGCCGGGCAACTCGCGTACCCGCCCTTCCTGAAGAAGCCCGGAGCAACACGATGTTCACCCTCCCCAGCCCCGGTGGCATCCGCGTCCACGTCCACACCTGGGCACCCGACGGCCCGCCCCGCGCCGTCGTCCAGATCGCCCACGGCATGGGCGAGTACGGCGGCCGCTACGCCCGCCTCGCCGAAGCGCTCACCGCCGACGGCTGCGCCGTCTACGCGGGCGACCACCGCGGCCACGGCCTGACCATGCACGCCGGCAAGGGCCGACTCGGCGAGGACGGCTGGAACGAGCTCGTCGCCGACCTCGCCCGCATCACCGCCGTCGTCGAGCGCCGCCACCCCGGCGTCCCGGTCGTCCTGCTCGGCCACAGCCTGGGTTCCTTCGCCGCCCAGCAGTACGCCCTGGACCACGGCGCCCGCCTGGCCGGCCTCGCCCTCTTCGGCACCACCGCCCTGGACCACCTGGCGCGCGCCGGTACCGGCATCGGCCCTCAGCTCCTCGCCGCCTTCAACCAGCCGTTCCAGCCGGCCCGCACCCCCGCCGACTGGCTCAGCCGCGATCCCGCCGCCATCGACGCCTACCTCGCCGACCCGCTGTGCGGATTCAGCCTCGACACCGCCGGCTTCCACGCCCTGGCCGCCGCCGCACCCCGCCTCGCCGACCCCTCCTGGGTCCGCCCCGACCTGCCGGTGGCGGTCTTCGCCGGCGAGGCCGACCCGATCACCGCCGGGCTCGCCCCCGCCGACCTCGTCGCCCGCCGCTACCGCGACGCCGGCCTGGACGACGTCACCCACCACAGCTACCCGGGCGCCCGCCACGAGTTGCTGCACGAGACCAACCGGGACGAGGTCACCGCGGATCTGCTGGTCTGGCTCAAGCGCGTCACCGCCTGACCGGCCGCGACGTGACCGGAGGACGCCACGAGCCCGGCCCCCGCTTCGGGGGCCGGGCTTCGGGGTGCGGCGGTCCGTCAGAGCCTGCGGATCGCTCCCTCGGCGCGCAGATCGGCGAGGGCGGGATAGCCGTCGACGGCCATGATCAGGTCGGCCTCGGCGAGCAGCGAGCGCAGCACGTGCACGATGCCGTCGGTGCCGCCGACCGCGAGGCCGTAGGCGTAGGGGCGGCCGACGCCGACCGCCGTGGCGCCGAGCGCGAGGGCCTTGACGAGGTCGGCGCCGGAGCGGATGCCGGAGTCGAACAGGACGGGCAGGCCGTCCGCGGCCTCGACCACACCGGGCAGGGCTTCCAGGGCGGGGAGGCCGCCGTTGGCCTGCCGGCCGCCGTGGTTGGAGCAGTAGATGCCGTCGACGCCGCCGTCCTTGGCCCGGCGGGTGTCCTCGGGGGAGCAGATGCCCTTGAGGATGATCGGCAGCTTGGTGATGGACCGCAGCCAGGGCAGGTCGTCCCAGGTCAGCGGGTTGCCGAAGATGCTGATCCACTCGCGGACGGTGGCGCGCACGTCTTCCTCGGGGGCCTTGGCGAGGCGGGCCCGGAAGACCGGGTCGGAGGTGTAGTTGGCCAGCGCGTGGCCGCGTAGCTGCGGGAAGTTGCTGGCGCTCAGGTCGCGCGGGCGCCAGCCGGTCAGCCAGGTGTCCAGGGTGACGACGATGCCCTTGAACCCGGCGGCCTCCGCCCGGTGGACCAGGCTCTCGGCGAGTGCCCGGTCGGTGGGGGTGTAGAGCTGGAAGAAGCCCGGGGTGTCGCCGAACTCGGCGGCGACCTGCTCCATCGGGTCCACGGTCAGGGTCGAGGCGATCATCGGCACGCCGCTCTTCGCGGCGGCGCGGGCGGTGGCGAGGTCGCCGTGGCCGTCCTGCGCGCACAGCCCGATCACGCCGACCGGCGCCATGAACAGCGGCGAGGGTAGCTTCAGGCCGAACAGGTCCACGGACATGTCCCGCTTGGTGGCGCCGACCATCATCCGCGGCACCAGGCCGTACCGCTCGAAGGCGGTGACGTTGGCCCGCTGGGTGAGCTCGTCCCCGGCGCCGCCCGCGACGTAGGAGAGGACGGACGGCGGCAGCGCCGCCTGCGCTCGCGCCTCCAGCTCGGCGAAGTTCATCGGCATGGTGGGGAGCACGCCGGAGAGCCCGTCGAAGTAGATCTCGTTCTGGTAATCCCCGTACTGCCCCTCGGACTTCACGTCCATCGCGATCGCCGCCTTTCCAGATACCGCCCGACCGGGACCTTCCCGAGGGCGGCACCTCCCACCGTGCCAACCGGGGACGACGGCGGCCATGTCCCGGGGACCAGGAGACGCGCGTCGGGAATTGTCGCTGCGAACAGGTCGGGTGCGATCGCCGGAGCGGGCCCTCACGGAGATCCGTGGCCGCTGAGTGCGGGCGGCGCCCCGTCGCCGGGAGGGCCTTGCCCCGATCGGCTCAGTGGCACGTCGGCGGCCCGATCGTCGAGGGGCCCCTCCGGGGCCGGGCATCCGCTGCCTCGGCGGCCGTATTCGGTGGCTGTGGCCGGAGGATTGTTCCGGGCGACAGTTTTCACCCGGACGGTTCTGTCTGGCGCCCCATGGCCGGCCGATTCCTCCGGAGCGAGCCTGGTGACAGGTCCAGAACGGCTCCGAGGAGGTCACACAGGATGAACGAGACCACAGGTACCCGGGGAGCGGTCGATCCGCCCATCGCCGCGATCCTGGAGCAGATCAACGCCATCACCGGGCTGTCCGTCCGCGAGGCGGACCCGGAGGAGCTGCGGGCTGCCGATCGGCAGCTGCGGGAGGCGTCGCCCGCCCCGCCGAGGATCGAGGTCGGGTCCGTGCGGGACGCGGTGGTGCCGGGCCCCGCAGGGGACATCCCCGTGCGGGTCTACCGGCCGGAGGCGGAGGGGCCGGTGCCGACCGTGGTCTTCTTCCACGGCGGCGGCTGGGTCACCGGCGACCTCGACAGCCACGACCTGGTCACCCGCCGGATCTGCCGCGACGTCGGCGCGGTCGTCGTCGCCGTCCACTACCGGCGCGCCCCGGAGCACCCCTTCCCGGCCGCCTACGACGACTGCCTGGCCGTGGCCCTGCACGTCGCCGACCACATCGGGGACGACGGCGGCTGCCCCGACCGGCTCGCGGTGGCGGGGGACAGCGCCGGTGCCAACCTGTCCGCCGCCGTCGCCCTGGCCTTCCGCGACCGGCACCGCCCGCTCGCCGCCCAGCTCCTCGCGTACCCGGCCACCGACTTCGACGGGGACTTCCCCAGCCACACGGAGAACGCCGCCGGCTACCTGCTCACGCGGGAGGCCCTGACCGACTTCAAGTACCTGTACGCCGGCGACGACCCCGCCGTCCGCACCCTGCCCCAGGTCTCCCCGCTGCGCGCCGCGAGCCACGCCGGACTCGCGCCCGCGATCATCGGCACCGCGCGGTTCGACCCGGTGCGCGACGAGGGCGTCGCGTACGGCGAGGCCCTGCGCGCGGCCGGCGTCGACGTGTTCAGCCGCACCTACGACGGCCTGATCCACGCCTTCCTCGGCCTCTTCCCGCTGTCGCCCGCCGCCGACGCCGCCTTCGGCGAGCTGTGCGCCCGGCTCAAGCAGCGCCTTGCGGACCAGGCCGGCTGACGGCGGCGGAAGGTGTCGGGAGAGCCTGGTCGGCGGAAGCCGTCCGGGCTCGTCCTGGTGCGGGCGATCACGCCTCGCGGGCCTGCGCCGTGGTGTCGGAGGCCGCTCGCTTGCGGCGGGCGCTGCGGATGTCGACGACGGCGGCGCTGATGCCGTTGGAGATCTTGGTCTGCTGCTCCTCCGTGGCGTGCTGGTAGATCAGCGCAGCGCGTGGGGAGTTGTGGCCCATGAAGGTCATGAGGTCCCGGAGGCTCGCGCCGGTGCTGGCGGCGAGGACGTTGCCGGTGTGGCGGAGGTCGTAGAAGCGGAGGTGCTCCAACTCCGGCTTCTTGCGGGCCTTGCGCCATTTGCGGCCGAAGGTCGAGCAGCGGAACGGGGCTCCGCGCTCGCCGACGAAGAGCAGGCCGTTCCCGCCGTCCTGGGCGTACCAGCGCAGGTGCCGCTCGAACTCCGGGAGGAGTTCGGACGGGATGCGGAGCGCGCGCTTGCCGGCCTCGGACTTGGGGTCGCCCACGGCCCGTTCGCCGGTGCAGAGTTCGGGGGCCGCACGGCGAATCCACACGATCCCCTTCTCCAGGTCGACGTCGCGGCAGCGGAGTTCGGCCTGCTCTTCCGGTCGCAGGGCCATGAAGGCGGCGATGAACACCATCAGCTGCCAGCGCGGGCCCATCAGCTCGGCGGCCACCTCCTTGCCGCCGCCCTTGACGCGGCAGGGGTTGCGGCGGATCAGCTCGTCGTCGACGGCGGTCTCCATGATCGACTTGAGCGGTCGGCAGGACTTCGCGGCGGTGGTCTTGATGCTGCGGCTGCGGAGCCCGGCGCGCCAGGAGCGGGCCTGGGGAGCGGTGATGTCCTTCACGTCGGACTCGCCGAAGGTCGGCGCGATGTGGAGGCGGAGGAGCCGGTGGTACAGCTCCTCGGTGAGCGGCACGAGGTCGCGCTCGTCGATCCAGGCGGTGGCGTAGAGGAGGAAGTTGACGGCTCCCGCGTTGGGATCTCGCCATTCGCCTCGCCGTATGTCGGCCTCGGTCTCGACGAGCCAGGCTTCGGCGTCACCCTTCGTCTCGAACGTCTCGTCGGCGTTGCGCAGGGCACCATCGGGGCCGGGGTAGCGGCCCTGGAAGCGGCCCGAGGGGAGCTTGCGGACGGAGCCCCAGCGGCGCTGGCGACCGGAGTTGTTCGCCATCAGGCAGCCCTCTCGAAGCGGCGGCCACCGGAGCGGACCGGGCGGATGGCGGGGACGGTGCTGGCCTCGATGTAGGCGTTGAGGACGCTCTCGGCGATGCGGACGTGGGTGCCGATCTTGACGAAGGCGATCCGGTGCTCGGCGATGAGGCGGCGGGGGAAGCGCTCGCTGGTGCCCAGGCGCCCGGAGACCTGGGCGCCACCCTCGAACAGCTCGGGGACGCCCTCGACCTGCACGTCCTCCAGTACGGCAGGAAGGTCAACAACCACGTCTACCACCGCATGATCCGCGCCGACCCCGGCGACCGCATCCTCGACGACGAGGACTGGGCCGCCATCGCCCGCCGCGTCATGGCCGCCGCCGGCATTGCCCTGGACGGCGACGAGGACGCCTGCCGATGGGTCGCCGTGCGCCATGCCGACAACCACATCCACATCCTCGCCACCGTCGTCCGCGCCGACCTCACCCAGGCTCGCCTGTACGGCGACCAGTACCGCGTCGAAGCCGAACTCACCAGGATCGAGCGCCAGTACGGACTCAAGGACCTCTCCGACACCCGCACCCGCGAGTACCGGGACGCGATCCCCAAGCGCGCCACGGGAGCCGAGATCCGCAAGGCCGAGCGCCTCGGCCGGGAGGGCACCGACCGCGACCGCCTGCGCACCGCCGTCCGCCAGGCCCTGGCCGGAGCCGCGGACGAGGAGGAGTTCACCGCCCGGCTCGCCGCGAACGGCGTCCTGATCGGCGTGCGCCGAGCGCCCTCCGGCGACGTGACCGGCTACAAGTTCGCCCTCCCCACCGGCGACGAGACCGGTCCGGTCTGGTTCTCCGGCAGCAAACTCGCCTCCGACCTCACCCAGCCCAAGATCCGCGCCCGCTTCACCCTCGGCGTTGATCAGCCCGCTCCCACGCCCGACCCCCGCACCTGGCCCGCCGAGAGCCGCCACCGGGCCAGCACCACCGTCGAACGCGCCTACCCGGCTTTCGATGACGAGCAGGACGCCGCCCGCGCGGAGGCGGTGATCCGAGGCGGCCTCGAAGTCCTCGACACGCTCGCCGCCACCAGCCCCACCCTCAGCAGGAAGGAGATCCACCAGGCCGCCCGGGCCCTGGAGTACACCCGCACCGCTCACACCCGCGCCGCCGGCGCCGACCTGCGCGCGATGCGCTCCGCCGCCCGCGAACTCCTCCACGCCGGACCCGCCACCGGCCGGGGCGACGACGGCACCGCCGCCGCCACGATCCTCACCAGCCTCGTCCTGCTCGTCATCATGATCGCCAAATGGCACGCCGCCCAAGGCCACCGCCACCAAGCCGAAGCCGCCCACACCGCCGCCCAACACCTGCGCGCCGCCTACACCCGCCACGCCGCAAAGCCGATCGCCCACCTCACCCTCGAAGGCCGACTCCTCCCGACACCCGACCACGACCGGCAGGCCGACACCGTCCGCCGAACCCTGCCCGCCGACCAGGCCACCCGCCTCCTCGCCGAGGACAACTGGGCAGCCCTCGCCGCCTCCCTCGCTCAAGCCGAAGCCGCCGGCCACGACCCGACCACCCTGCTCACCAACGCCGCCGGGCGGCGCGAACTCGCCACCGCCGACTCACCCGCCGCCGTCCTCACCTGGCGCATCCGCCGCGACGCCTACCTCCCCGCCCCCGCACCGGCCGCCACCCCGGACGAACTGCGCACCCGCGCAGCCATGTCCAGGAGCACCACCAGCCGCACTACCACCCCTGTGGTGACCACGGCCGTGCAGCCGCCCAGGCCACCGGCACCGCCCACGGCTGACACCAACCGCCCCTGGCGGTAACCAGCCGAGGGACGGAGGGCGCGGGAGACCCCCGCACCCGCCTCTTCGGCATCCGAGCGGCCGAAGCACGCACCTGGCTTGCGCGGGGCTCGCTGGCCTGATCATCACGACGTAGCCGATAGCGGGCACCCGAGGGCACGCGGGTGGGGCGTCACTGACGCCGGAACGGCCAGCTGCTGCGACGGTGTCGGCCTGGTCGGGTGCTGCCGACTCGGCTCTCCTCGCCCCCCGTAGACGGCGGGACAGGCGGCGAAGGTTCGTCGTTGAGGAGGATCGAGCGCCAGACGCGTTCCTGAAGCTCCTGGATGCACGGCCCGCAGGCGTACATCGGGGCCTGAGCGCCTGCCACGGTCGCGGGGCCGATCCACAGGACCCGAGTCCACTGCTGACCGCAGTAGAGCCAGCAGAAGCCGTCGACCCACGGGTTGCGGTTATCCGTGGCGGCTGGCGCAGGCAGGCAGCCGCGGGCGAACTCGGCGATGCCGGGGATCACCACGTGCGGCATCACCAGCTCGGTCAACACGAGCTCACTTCCTCGGACGGCTCCGGGAGCTCCTGCGCGCACCGCAAGGCGGCGTCGACCGCACCGGAGACACGCTCTCGCAGCTGCTCCGAGGTGATCAAGGAGGCGGCCTCGCCGAAGTTCGGTACGGCCGCTCGTAGAAGGCGGCCCTGTCCGGCCAGGTAGTCGCGCAGGAAGGCTTGGACGGGCGGAGGGGCGCTGTCGAGGACGGCGGCGCTGTAGATCACGGTGAGGGAGAACGCCCAGCACGCGTGGAGGAAGCCGAAGGCAGGCCGTTCGGTTTCGCGCCACGGCGAGTGGAACGTGACGTCCTCCGGCAGGGAGACGGATGCCGTAGCCAGAGCCTCGTTGAACCAGTGGTGGCCGGCCTCGTGGACGAGGTCACGCGCGAGGACCTCCGGGGCGGAGGTGTAGTCGGTGAACACGGTGCCGGGCAGGCGCGTGATGCTCCAGCTGAAGAGGGTGTCGCGCAGCTCCCGTCGTTCGAGCAGGCAGACGATCGGCGCGTACTGATCCACCAGGCCGCCGAAGCCGTGCTTGCGGGCGGAGTCCAGCGCCGTTGCCAGCAGTTCGTGCAGCGCGGCCGGCGCGACCGAGGTCTCCGGCGCGACGAGGTAGTACGCCGTCTCCGAGAGTGGCGACTGCAGGAGGTGCCCGTCCTCCGGGTTGAGCAGCAGGTGCGCGCTGCCGGCGGAGTCCGTGGAAGCCAGGTAGGCGAGGTCGCGCAGTTCGGTCCGTCGGTACCAGGAGAGCAGGTCGCCGTTGCGGTTGGCGGCGGCCTGCTCGGCACCTTCGAGCAGGTGATGCGCGACCGCATGGGCGACGGCTGCACCGGTCGGGCCGTGCCCGCCGAGGCTGCTGCCGAGGAGTTCTGCGATGCGTCGTGTACGTTCGGCCTTCCGTTCCTGGAGGCCGGGCAGGTAGAAGAGTTGGTCGGTCGAGGGCTCGGGCATGGTCACGTCTCCTCACGAGGGACGGTGCGTCCGGTGCAGGCCGCGTGCCCTGCACCGGACGCACCGGGGTTCTGTGTGGGGCTACTGCTGGGTGTCGTCGGTGGACGCCTCAGCGGTCACGTTCGACCGAGAGGCGTTCCAACCGCGCGGCGACGCGTTGGACGTGTGGGCGGTGATCCGCACCGGTCCTTCGTCGTGCAGGGCCGCCACGGCTTCGACGAACTCGTTGAACTGGTTGGGGTTCTCCATTTGGTCCTCCTCGCAGGTGGATTGGTGAAGGGAGACGGCGCTCGCTCGCGGAGGGCTGCGGCTCCGGCACACGGGTGGCTCACCGGGTCCTGTGCGGGGCAGGAGCCTCGGCGGTCAGGAGCGTGAGGAACTTGCGCACCCGGCCGACGCGCACCGGTTCGGTGCCGTGGACGAGTTGGCTGCCGAAGACGAGCAGGGTGCCCGTGGCGGGCTGGGCAGTCCAGCGGGTGCGCTTCATCGCGGCGAACCAGTCGGATGAGCCGTCCGTGCCTTCGGAGATGAACCGCATGCGGGCGTCGTAGCCGGTGACGGGCTTCGGGGATGCCGGGGTCCAGGGAGCCTCGCTCCCGCTGGTCTCAACGTAGAAACCACCGCTGCCATCGGGTGCCAGCTCGATGGCGACGCTGGCCGCGGCGATCTGGCGGGGCCAAGCGCCTGGGTCAGGTGCGATGCCGTCCGCGTGGGCGCTGATGTACTGGCCGGCCTGGTACTCCAGGAAGATCCACGGGCGGTGGCTCTCGACGGACGGCGCGTTCCGCGCGATGGCGGCGCGGCTGCGTTCCAGCGCGGCGTTCAGAATCGCCTGGGCGGCGGCCGGGACGTCGGTCATCTCCACGCGCCCGGCGGGCTCGTACAGGGCGCGGGCCAGTTCGGAGGTGAGCCCGGGGACCTCGTGGATGGTGGAGAGGCGAGCGTCGTCGAACGACTCACGGCCGCGCTGGGCGAGTTCCAGGTCCATGAGCTCATTGAGCTGCTGCACCTCGTGGGCGCCGAGGAAGTCCTCGACGGTGTGGATGCTCAGGGTCTCGGCGATGTGGATCACCGGCGAACCTCCGTGAGATCGAGGGCGTGTGGGTGTGAGACCGGGGGAGGGCAGGCGCACAGGAACGGGGCGCCGCCGGGCGGGTCGCCGACTAGTTCAGCCAGGAGCCGGCCGCTTGTGGGAAGCGCGGCGAGGTATTCGCTCGGGAGGCTGCCCGGTGCGGGCACGAGGCGCAGGTCCAGGACGGGGTAGCGATCCCCGTTCGTGCCGCAGGTCAGCAGGCTCCGTCCGAGGTCGAGCACAACCGAGGACGGCAGGGCGTTGTCGGCACGCGCGGCGAGCCGGCACAGCCGGGCGGCGATCTCGGCCGCCTCGGTACGGTCACGCGGCAGGATGCCGATGGACAGCTCGCGCTGCGGTGTGCCGGGGGCGGCAGAGTGGCCCTGGCAGCTGTCGTACGTGATGCAGTTCCAGCGTTCGGTGACGGCTCGCACGAGGGGGAACACCCCCGGCTCGATGCCGGCCCGCCACTGCGGGTGCAGGGGGTCGAGGTCGTCGGCTTCGTGGATGCCGGGAAGGCCCACGGTGTTGATGTTGCCGAGCTCGCTGGTGTGCAGGCGGGCCTGCTGCCGGGGTGCGAGCGGGTCGTCCCAGCGGCGGACGAACGCGGCGACATCGTGCATCTGGTTCGGGCGGCGCGGGCGCCAGCGGAGCCGGGTGCACCAGACCGCTTCGGGGTGTTCCGGTTGTGCGAGCAGGGCAGCGACGCCGTCGATCAGCCGCATGCGGTGGGCACAGTAGGACGCGCCCAGGTCTGCGAGTGCGTGGCGGAGCCGTACGGCCATGCAGCCGCCACCGCAGGTGTCCCGGTAGTCGCAGGAGACGCACGGCGCGATGAGGGAGCGGGCGCCGGAGAGTAGCCGGGACCGATCCTGGGCGTGCCGCACGTCCTGCTGCGAGTCGAGGAGTGGGAGGTTGGTCAACTGGGCTTGAGGCCAGGCCAGTTCGTCACAGCTGCCGAGACGGCCGTCGGGGTACAGCGTGAAGACGTGGTCGCACTTGAGGTCGTCGAAGTGGCAGGAGCCGCTGCGCAGACCACGGAGACGGCGGATCACGGAGACGACCGGATCGAGCTTGACCTTGCGGAACCAGCCGGCGCGTACCCATCGGACGGCCGCGGAGAGGGTGAACTCCGCGTACTGGGCCGGAGTGATGGCCCACGCGGGGCCGGTCGATCCGATCGCCGCCGCCTGCATGGCCCTGCTGGTGCCGACGCGGCTGGACGTCGCTCGTGTCGGTGCCACCACGGCGCCGTCGAAGCAAGGTACGAAGTTGATCGCGATCACGGCCGGGAACGAGGCCAGGTGGTCGACGATCTCCTCGGCTCTGCCGAGGATTTGAGGGGTGACGGCGCAAACGATCGAGGCGGTCCGGCCTCGGCGTTCCAGCAGCTGGAGCGACTCGACGATCCGGGGATAGACGGGCAGCCCGTCGTAGCCGATGCGCCAGCTGTTCCCCCGGGCATCGCCGTCGAGGGAGATGCTGATCTCCAGCGAGGGCAGGTGCTCGTCGAACAGGTCGATCCAGGAGTCGTCGAGAAGCAGACCGTTGGTCTGGAGGCTGACTTGGACCACGTTCGAGTTGGCCGCCAGGGCGCGCAGAACCTCGGTGACCGCATCCTTCCCGGCGGTGAGCGGTTCGCCGCCGTGGAGTTCTACGGAGAGCGGCCGGTCCGTGAAGAGCGTCGCCAGCCGGTTCACCTGGGAGGCATCGATGCGGCGGCCACCAGGGGCTTCCTTGCGCTTCTCGAAGCAGTACAGGCAGTCGATGTTGCAGGTCTCGCCGCGCAACTTGAGGATCACGGACAACGCCGTCGTACGGTCGGCAGGGTCGAGGCGTGCGTACAGGGAGTCGAGGTCGTTCGGGGGCGGGGCGGTGGACAAGGCTCACCTCCAGGGGGCCTCGGCGGTCAGGTAGTTGTGGACTCCAGGTGCTTGGCCCAGGTGAGTAGAGCTGCGTCGGTGAGCGGTACGCGGTCGTCGGCCCTGCGCAGGAACCAGCCGTCGCTGTAGCGCTGGGGCAGCCATCCCGTACCGAGGGCCGGCGCAGGGTCGCTGCTGCTGCCGTCGATGGGGTGGCAGGACAGCAGCGCACTGGTCAGCCGCTGCTGGATCGGCCGGAACCATCCCCAGGACGTGTCATGCCACACCGCGGTCGTCGTGCCGGGCGTCCAGGGACGGGTGGCCATGAGCGGCAGCCACTTCTCTCCGAGCAGGGGCTGCCCGGCGGCGGCGCACTCGGCGGAGGCGAGCGTCAGTGCCAGGCGTTCCAACACCAGGTCGACCGAGGCGTACAGGCCGTCGGCGGCCAGGCCGACGAGGTCCTCGGTCAGGCTCGCCACCGTCTCGGCCCGGTCCGCCACGGCCCACGCGCGGTAGACCTCGGCCTCGCCGGGGCTCACGACCGGGATCCACTGCTCTTCTTGGTACTGCCTTGCGGTACGCAGGCTGGTCAGGCTGCCGAGGTCCTTGCGAACCCGGCGGAACACCGTGAGATCGTCGGCGCGGACCTCGAAGCCGCGCAGGAAGGCGCGCAACTGTGCCATCTGGTCCGGGCCGGAGACCTGGAGATCGATCCGCACGCCGTCGCTGAGCCAGGAGCCGGAATCGGGGAGATCCGGGGTGTCGCCGAGCAGGCGCAGGTCGATGTCACTGGTCGCGTGGGCGAGGCCGCAGGCCAAGGCACCCTCCAGCCAGACCGTCGAGCCCGGGTGGGAGGACAGGAGGTGCTCGGCGACCTGTCCCGCGATGTGGAGGCGGCGACGAGCCGACTCGCTGATCACCGGCCCTCCTGGTGAGCAGTCCCCACCGGAACGGCCACCCGATGGTCGGAGACCGAGGCGATGAGCTGGGTGAGCCAGGTGTCGAGTTCCTTCCGGACGTCCGCGCGTTGGGCGCCGACGTGCGGCGTGACCAGGAGGTTTCGAGCACCGGCTGAGGCACCCACGAGCCCCAAGTGCTCGGCTTCGATGGCGTCCAGGGCGAGGCCGGTGATGCGCCGTGTGTCGAGCGAGCTCAGGAACGCCTCCACGTCGAGCGTCTCGATCCGGCCCGCACAGATCACCAGCGGTCGGCGCGCAGACGCCCTGGCGAGGAACCCCTCGTCGAACCGGCCACGCGTCTCATCCCGTAGCGGTAGCGCGATCACGTGGACGTCCGCGTAATCGATCAGCGTGTGAGCGGGCAGTTGCTGCAGCGCCGGTGGGTTGGACGGCCAGCGGGCGAAGGTGACTTGGCGAGCGAAGGGGGCGAGCAACCTGGCAGCCGATCTCCCGACCGGGCCGGCACCCCAGACGGCGACATCGAGATCGGACAGTGGCTGCCCCAGGCAGGCGTCCTTCATGTGACGGCCCTGGACAAGAGCGTTGTGGCCCAAGGGGATTCGACGTGCCAGGCTCAGCGCGGCGATCAGGCACCACTCGGCCACGGCTGCCGCGCTGACGTGCGGGTTGCGGTGCAGAGTGATGCCGCGCCGGGCGAGCTCGGCGACGTCGATGTTGTCGGTGCCCGAGCCGACCCGGACGACGTGCTGGAGCAGCGGCAGCCGGTCGAGTTGCCGACCGCCCAGCCGTGCTCCGGAGCGCAGGGTGAGGAGCGTGGCCCGGTGCGCGTTCCCGGGGAGCGAATCGAAGTCGGCCGTCTCGATGAACTCGATCCTGGGGAGCGAGAGTTGGAGGCAACCGAGATCGGCGGCGCCCTTGGCGATGAGGATGGTCTGGGTCATCGGGAGGCCGTTCCTCGGGGCATGGGGGACAGGTAGCGCCCGAAGGCGAGGTCGCCGTCGCCGACGAGTACCTCGACCGGGGAGGGCGCGCCGAAGAAGTCGTCGGCGGCACGCTTCACGCCGGGCAGGCCGTTCCACGCCTTCGGGTTGACGGCGGTGTCGGCGTAGTCGTCCAGCAGCAGCACCCCGGACGGGGAAAGCCTGGGCACGCAGGCTCGCAGGCCGGTGAGGGTGGAGTCGTAGAAGTCGCCGTCCAGGTAGGCCAGAGCGATCGTGCCGGGCAACTCGCCGGGAACGGTCCGTTCGAACCAGCCGGGGTGGATCGTCGGTGGCGTGCGGTTCCAGCGGGCGTGGGTGTCCAGGACGTCCTGCGGAGCGGAGTGCAGGTCGCCTTCGGAGAGGTGGTCGGAGTCCTGGTCGCCTGGGGCGGGCATGCCGGCGAAGGAGTCGAAGACGTGGATCTCACGCCTGCGGTCGCCGAGCGAATCCAACACGCAGCGCATCCACAGAGCCATCGCGCCGCGGTAGCAGCCGAGTTCGACGATCGCACCGCCGACGCGCCGGTCGACCAGGCGGTGGAGCTCGTCGGCGATGACGTCCAGCCGGTCGGCGCAGACCGTTTCCGCGTGCTCAGCGAGCAGCCACTTGCGCAGGTCGTCGTTCACGTCGTTCAAGGAGGTCACCACCTGTCGATGAACGGGTCGCTGAGCTGGCCGCGCAGAGCGGCGAGCAGCGGCTGGTTGATCCGGGGCAGGAGGTACACCTCGGCGAGCTTGCCGATGGGCGTCCACTCGAAGCCGACCTGGATCGGGTCGGGCGGGTCCGGGAACCGCGGGGTCGTGTCGCCCAACGGGTGGGAGAGGAAGGTGAACTGGGTCTTCTGTACGGTCCCGAACTCGTCGTTCCAGGCGGCCGGCACGTACTCGGTCACCAGCAGGAGGCGGTCGACGGCCACGTCGAGACCCGTTTCCTGCTGGACCTTGCGGCGGACCGCGTCGCGCAGGCTCTCTCCCTCCTGCGCCTTGCCGCCGGGCAGGTTGTAGTGGAACCCGGAGTGGTCGTTGTAGGAGAGGAGGAGGACCTGGTCGTCGTGCAGGACTGCGGATTTCACCGACACGCTGATGCGGGGCAGGGTCATCGCGGGATCCCTCGGGGTGTGAGGTCAGATGCAGGACAGGGCGTCCGGTTCGCCGATCTGCAGCAGGTCGGCGACGGCCGCGAGCGGGGCCTCGGCGCTGGGGCGGAAGGTGCCCTCGCGGGTGAACTGGCGGGCGGCGGCGCGCATGCCGGCCATAGCGGCCCGGCTGAACTGGTTGGCGTAGATGCACAGCCGGTAGCCGGCCTCGCCCAGCTCCGAGGCGGTGAGTTGGGGGAAGGCGGTGGGCACGGTGACCAGCGGGACCGCATTGGTCCAGCGGGTGGCCACCTCCAGGGGCTGGCCGCCGGTCTGGTCCTTGGAGTGGATCAGCACGGCTTCCGCGCCCGCGTCGACGAAGCGCGTCGATCGGCCCATGGCCAGCTCCAGGCTCGTGCCGGCGATCAGGGACTCGGTGCGAGAGATGACCACCAGGCCCTCTCCGACCGTCTTGCGGATGCGCTCGACCTGCTGGATGACGAGGTCGGCGGCGGCCAGCTGCTGAGAGGTGTGCGCGGAGAAGCTGTTGCACTTGGGGTAGGCGCTGTCCTCCAGGCAGATGGCGGCAGCCCCGGCCCGGACCAGGTCGGCCGCGATGCGGGCAGCACCCTCGACGGTGCCGCCCGCGTTGTCGACGTCCACGATCACGGGGCGATCGGTCACTCGGCCGAGCGCGGTGACCACGTCGGCCAGGTCGCGGGCGCTGAGCACGTTGGCGTCGGGCAGGCCGAGGGCGGCCGACACCTCCAGGCCGCTCACCCAGAGCGCGTCGAACCCTTCCTCCACGGCCAGTCGGGCCGCCATGGCGTTGACGGCGCCCGCTGCGAGCAGCGGGCGTGCCGGTGTCGGCGCGGTGAGCGCCTGGCGCAAGCGGGCCGCCGCGTCGGATATCGGCATCAGCTCTCCTTCTCCGCATCGGTCGGGAGGCCGGGGATCAGCCCGAGGCGTTCGAGCGCGGCCCAGGCGGAGCCGAGAACCTCCGCCGGGGTGGCGCCGGCATCCAGGGGGACGACGGTGCCGAGCAGCGGGAACGACTGCGGGGAACCGGTGACCTCGGCGTAGACCTCGTGCACCGCGGACTGCACGTGGTGCACGTCCCAGTCCGCCCGCACGGCGTCGCCGGCGCGGTCCTTCGCCCTCGACATGGAGTCGGCGGCGGGCAGTTCGAGCACCAGCGTCGCGTCCGGGCCGTCCGCCAGCTCCTCGGCGAGGGCCTTGTAGGTGTCCTGCGCCCGAGCACCGTGCTTGACGGCGAAGAACGCGAGCTCGCTCAGCAGCCAGCGGTCCGCGATGACCGGCCGTGCGCGCCGCTGGGGCTCGACCAGCTGCCGCACGGTCGCGTTCTTGTCCGCGACGATGGCCGACAGGTAGGCGGCCCTGTTCTCGGGCGACGGCCGGTACTTCCCGTCGACGATCTGCCCGGCGTGCTCGGGCGACAGGAAGTTCGTGGTCAGGACGCAGAGCGGGGCCGTGTCGAACAGGCCCTGCCACAGCTGGAACAGCCCCTTGCGGAGCGTGGTCTTTCCGGTGCCGTCCAGGCCCTCGATGGCGATGAAGGGGTAGCGGTTCGTCATTACTCGACCTGCCCTGCTCCGGTGCCGCCCGCGTACTTGGTGAACTGGCCGCGCCACACGGCGGTCGTGGACACCAGGTCCACGAGCCGCAGCTCGCCCAGTTCGTCCAGCAGAGCGGGCAGCGTCCGCTCCACCTCGATGCCCGCCGTGATGGCCTCGCAGTAGGCCCGCCGGGTCCGTTCGTCGTCCTGTTCCCGAAGGGCCGTGGCCAGCACGCGGCCCGCCATCCCGTAGGCGACCGCGCCGACCGCGCCCTCCAGGACCTGGGCGTGGATCGGTTCGGGGTTCGGCTCCAAAGTCAGGTGCCGAACGCCGTGATGCCTGATCACGGCGAAGAACCCGACCCACCACGCGCTCGCCTCGCAGGCCGCGATCACGGCCTCGCTCCACGGCGCCGCCATGCCGTCGAGCAGCAGACGCCGGCGAGCCTGTTCCGCCGCTCGCACCGTACCGATCGCGCTCGTGTCGCCGACCGTGCCGTAGCGCTGCGGGTACGACCACCAGTAGGCGAGGCCGGTGCGCTCCAGCAGCGCCCGCGCCTCCGGGCCGACGGCGCCGGTGGGCCGCAGGGCCAGGCCGGCGACCGGGGCGCCGCTGATGTCGGGCAGGCTCCCCCCGGTCTGCACGATCTCGCGCCATTCCTCGACGTGCAGTTGGAGCCGCTGGACCAGCAGCCCGTCCGCCAGCGTCTGCCAAGCCGACCGCAACGACGGCTCGGTGGACTCCTCTGCGGGAATCGTTGCTCTCATCGTCTCGTAAGTCCTTCCTGACGCACGGCTCGTGGTGACGACGACCGTCGCAACCGGCTCGTGTGCGTTCATCCATGGTCGTGAAGAAGCGGACCCGCGCTCATGGGCGTTTATGCGAGTCGCGGTAGATGCCGAACGGACGGAGCATCGCGAGGAAGAATGTCAGCGTGGACAGCAGTCAGCAGCGACGGTGCACCTCCTGCGGCAGCACCCTGAGCCGCTACAACGCCGGTGCCAAGTGCGGCCCCTGCCAGCGTGATTTACGCATCGCGCCCGAATTCTGGGACGACCCGCAGGTCCAGCAGGCAGTGGCGACCTGGGACCTGGGAACGCTCTGCCGCCTGGTTCGACGCCACACCGGCCTGCCCCAGGCGGCGTTCGCCCGGATCGTCAACAGCGACCAGTCCGAGATCAGTCGATTGGAGCGCGGCCAGCGGACCGTCAAGGACCGGCGCAAGATGATCCAATGGGCCCAGGTCCTCAACTTCCCCGAGGAGCTGGCCGGTCCGCTCCCGAGCGAGCTCGAGGACGGGGAGTCGACAACCTACGTCGCGCAACCACCGTCGCTCGCCATCGCAGCGGTCGGACCGCGGTGCCTGCGATTCCCTGCGGGTCAGAGCCTCCCCGGCGCGAACCTGCCCGCGTTGGTCATCGACGCTGACACCTTTTACGGCAATGAACTCCACCTGAGCGGCAGTGCCGAGTTGGACGCCTGGGTCAAAGCGCCGACCCGCTCCCTTGTAATCGCCAAACGGACCATCGACGGAGCGAGCCGACAGTTCGCCGTTGACGCGCGCTTCGCCGGTCGAGCCCAGGATCGCCCGCTCCGCATTTCGTCCGCGTACGAGCTCGACGACCTCACCTACGGGATCCTGTGGGCCGTCACCGGATTCGACGCCGCCCTGCTCAGTGACGACGCCGGTCTGCACACCGTCCTGCCGCTCACCACTGACACCGACCTCGACCCGCTGGCCAGCGCCGTCCGGGACGAGGAACTGGCGGCTGGCTCCCTCATGTTCATTGGCTCCCAGGCCAGCGCCCACTACATCCTCGACAACCGTGACGCCCTTGGCGAAGCTCCGCTCTTCTGGACCCGCGAGCGGACCGGAGAAGAAGCCGCCACCTGGCTCTTCTTTTCCCACAAGCTCGACTACCTCCGGCGAACTGCCCCGGCGACGCCCGAGGCGAGGAGCGGGACCGGCCGCGCCTTCTGCATCCCACCGGAGGCGGTCACTCGCTCCCCGGGCTACGAGCGGGTCATGCTCTTCCTGGTGATCGCCCTGATGGAATCCCACGGCATCACGACCTGGATCACCGAAAGTCCCGACCTCGCGGAGACCGAGGGCTTCGTCCTGATCCCCCAGCAGCGTGCCGTCATCGCCAGTTGGGTACGAGCCGAGGCCGTGTCCAAGCTCGGACGCACGACACGACGGGCTGATCTGCGCACCTTCGCCGACGCCGTAGGCCACGCCGCGGTACACTCCGCGACCGCCGCCGATGCCGCCCACGGACGCCTCATCGCCACCGCCGACTACCTCGGACTCGACTGGCCCTGGCTCACCCGCCGCTGCCGCCAGCTCGCCTCGGTCGGCACCCGCGCCCTCGCCAGGCCCCGCAGTCGGCTGCTGGGTCTGGAAGGTCTGGACGCCGCTTGTCAGTTCATCGCCGCCCACCACGTGCCCTGAACCGATAGATTGCACCGGAGGTCACGCGGCCGAACTGCTGATGGAAGACCATCCTGACAAGGAGACACCGACGTTGAGCAAGAGGGCAGTCGCGATCTTCTCCCTGGGCGGCACCATCGCGATGACCACCGATCCGGCCACGGGCGGCGTCGTACCCGCCCTGTCCGCGCATGAACTCCTCGCCGCGGTCCCGGCTCTTCAGGAGCTGAACACCGACCTGCGCGTCCACGACTTCCGCCGACTCCCTGGCGCCTCCCTCAGCTTCGACGACCTGAGCGCTCTCTCGGGCGCCATCGCCGATGCCTTTCAGGACGGCTGCGACGGCGCGGTGGTTACCCAGGGCACCGACACCATCGAGGAGACCGCCTACCTCCTCGACCTCCTGCACGCCGGCGACCAGCCGATCGTCGTCACCGGAGCCATGCGCAACCCCACACAGCCCGGCGCGGACGGCCCGGCGAACATCCACGCCGCCGTCATCGCCGCCGCCGCTCCCGAACTGCACGGCGCCGGCACCGTGGTCGTCCTCGGCGACGAGATCCACGCCGCCCGCAATGTCCGCAAGTCCCACAGCACCAGCCCGGCCGCGTTCACCTCCCCGGCCACCGGGTCCCTCGGACGCCTCTACGAGGGCCGCGTCCACCTCCACGGCCCCCTCCTCACCCGCACCGCCTTCCCCGGACCGCTCACCGGCTCCGCGCCCCGCGTCGGGCTGTACACCGCGACGCTCGGCGACGACGGCACCCTCCTCGCCACGATGGCCGAGGCGTGCGACGGCCTCGTGATCGCCGCGTTCGGCGTGGGCCACGTCCCCCAGAACTACGTGGCCACCCTGGAGAGGACCGCCTCCCGGATTCCGGTTGTCCTCGCCACCCGCATCGGCAACGGCCCAGTCCTGCAATCGACTTACAGCTTCCCCGGCTCTGAGAAGGACCTCCTCGCCCGCGGGCTGATCCGAGCTGGCCACCTCGACCCCTACAAAGCCCGCCTCCTCCTGCACCTCCTGCTCGCCCAGGGCCACAAGACCGACGAGATCGCCGCCGCCTTCCGCGCCGCAGCTGACTGAGCCGAGCCCGCACCAGCCTTTTCGACAGCGAGGACCCAGCCCCATGCGCGCCAGCGAACTGACCCTCGGCCGGAATTTCGGCGTCACTTTCGAGCACGGCGAGGACTTCTTCGATGCCCTCGCCGAGTTCTGCAAGGAGCACGACGTCCAGCAGGGCTACATCCCCATGTTCATCGGCGCTTTCTCCGAAGCCGAGATCGTCGGCACCTGCGACGGCCTGACCCACCCCGAACAGCCCCTCTGGGACCGCACCCGCGTCGAGTTCGTCGAAGCCCTCGGCGGCGGCACCCTCGCCCACGATCCCACCACCGGCCTCGTCCTCCCACACATCCACCTCGCCGCTGGCCTCAAGGGCGACAACGCGGACGGCCGCACCAGCCACCTGCTCAACGCACGCGTGCAGTTCCTCAGCGAGCTCCTGATCGTGGAAGTCGCCGGCCCCACCATGACCCGGCCCCGTAACCCCGCCCTCTACGACGTGCCGCTCCTCACCTTCGGCCCTACCTCCTGAGCCTGCCCAGCCAGGCATGGCCCGGCAGGACCAGCTCCAGAGCACCTGCCAGCCCGGCCGCCGGCTGCACCAAGACCTGGAAGGAGACCACCGAACCCAAGTACGGCGCGAAAAGCGACTAGACCGAGCGCGTCCTGGAACGCTTTCGGACCGCGAAGCCAGCGTCCAAGTGGGGCAGCTCCCTCTCCTAGCCCTGAGGTCGAGCGAAGCTGTTGACTGCGGGAGGCACCCACAACCGAACGGTGCAATCGGTGCTGCCGGTGGCGAGCACGGAGCTATCGGGGGAGAAGGCAACCGATGTCACAGTGCCGCGATGGCCGGCGAGGGACTCACCAACAGGTTGATGGGTGGTTGGGTCCCACAGCCGCACGGTGCGATCGTTGCTCCCCGTCGCGATGAGTGCGCTGTCGGGGGAGAAGGCCATGGTTGTAACGGCACCGTCATGACCCATAAGGGGCTTTCCGACGGGCTGATGGGTGGTTGGGTCCCACAGCTGCATCGAGCGATCGTGACCGGCGGTCGCGATCAAGCTGCCATCCGGGGAGAACACCACGGAGCTGACTGAGCCGCTGTGGCCATCACGGAGTTCGCCGGTCGGCTGGTGCGTGCCAGAGTCCCAAAGTGTCACCGTGCCAGCATCGGTGGCGGTTGCGATTAGCGTGCCATCGGGGGAAAACGCGACTCCGGTGATGACCCCACGTCGGCTGGCCAGAGGGTCACTGGCAGCCTGTTGCGCGGCCGGCAACCACAGTTGTACCTCGCCAGCGTCAGTAACGATGGCAAGGAGGACTCCGGTGGGCGAGAAGACCACTGATGTGATGGGGCCGAGGTTGTCGGCAAATGGCCCTCCCGCCGGTACCCGGGTGCCCGCATCCCACAGGCGAACCGCCCCGCTACGGTCTGCGGTTGCTAGCAGGGTGCCGTCGGGGGAGAACGCGACTGACCGAACGGAGTCGCGGTGATTGGTCAGGGGCCTTCCGACGGGTTGCCGGTCAGCAGGGTCCCAGAATCGCACCGTATCGTCGGCGCTCCCGGTAGCCAGTGTGGTTCCGTCGGGGGAGAACGCGGCTGACCAGACCGCGTCACGGTGTCCGACAAGGGGCGCCAGATAGATGCCTTCGCCGTTCTTGAGCGCGGTTAGGACGCTTCGACTGGCGAGGCCGCGTGCGGTCAGAACACCTAGTCGGGAGCGCAGTTCGGCGTCCTCGCTGAGCAGGTTGTCATGCGGGTCATCTTTGTCCCGAGTGCGCTGCGTCGGGACAAGCAATGGCAATGTCTCCTTGCCCTCCCATACCCGCACAACGCGATCGTAGCCAGCGGTGGCGAGCAGGCTGCCGTCGGGGGAGAACGCCACCGACTTGACGGGGACGGCATGACCGGTCAGGGGATCTCCGACCGCTTCGTGGGTGGCCGGGTCCCAGAGCCGTACCATGCCATCGTCGCTGGCCGTGGCGAGCAGGCTGCCGTCGGGGGAGAACGCCACCGCAGTGGCGGAGCCGGTGTGGCCGGCCAGGGGCGTTCCGACCGCTTCGTGGGTTGCTGGGTCCCAGAGCCGCACCATGCCATCGTCACTCGCGCTAGCTAGCAGCTTGCCGTCGGGGGAGAACGCCACCGACCTGACGAGCCCGGTGTGGCCGAGCAACGGTTTGCCGATCGCTTGGCGGGTTGCTGGGTCCCAGAGCCGCACCATGCCATCGAAGCTAGCGGTGGCCAATGCGCTCCCCTCGGGCGAGAAGGCGACTGCCGTGACGGGGCCGGTGTGTCCGGTCAGCGGCTTGCCGACCGCTTCGCACGTGTATGGGTCCCAGAGCCGTACCGTTCGGTCGAAGCTGGCGGTGGCCAGCACGGTGCCATCCGGGGAGAACGCGACTGCTGCGACCTTTTGTCGCTTCGTGAGTTTGAGAGCTCCGGATGATTGATCTGACCTCACGTCCCATAGGCATACGCCATGTTCGTCACTGGCAGCCGCCAGCAAACGTCCGTCCGGAGAGAACGCCACCGACCTGATTGTGCTCTTCTGGGCAGTCTCGGGATTGCTGATGGCCTGGTGGGTGACGGGGTCCCAGAGCGTCACTTTCCCAGCGGCGCTGCCGGTCGCGAGAAGCTTGCCATCGGGGGAGAACGCCACAGACCATACGAAGCCGGAGTGAGGCAGGAGCACAGACGCGCGGCGAAATTTCAAGCGCCGGTTATGCGTCAGCGACTCAGAAGGGTTCGCTGGTGTGTCGCTTCCCGGCTGAGTGGGTGCAGAGGGTGGTGGATCGCTCTCAGCAACCGTGACCGACTGTGCCGAATTGAATGCTGCGGGTGCGTGGCGGGCCTCGGACTGTAGGTGCGCCACTCGGTTCCAGCTCGTGCGCCAGAACTCGACCCTTGGGTCGTTGCGGCCTACAGGGGACTGGCCATCGTTCGAGTGGCTGAGCAGCGTCCGGACGAGGGCGATGAGGAAGTCTCGACTGGGCAGACGCTTACCCGTGAGGGTCTCACTGATCGCGGAGGCCGACAGTGGCCGCCCGGAGGGTGCGGCGCGGCTGATCATGCGCTGGGAAGGGTTGCCGCATTCGATCTGCAGTCTCCGGAGCCCGGTGGCGAAGTCGGCGAGTCCTCGCTGGAACGCGGCTTCGGGTGTCATCCCCGAAGAATCCCCATGCGCCACGCATGTCCCCCTGATGGTCTGCGGGACTCAGCGTAGGACGCTGGCTACCGAACAGGACCGAATTTCGCCGAACACCACCATACAGAGTTGGGTGTTCGCTCCGAGCACCATCTTGTACGGCGTCGGCCTGCGGTGATCGGGTATGTCTGAGCCTGTTCGTGCCATAGGAGTCGTGGCGGGTGAGCCTGGTGTGCTGGTCGCATGGATGAAATCGAAGAGCCCACCTCGCCCTCCTCTCCTCGGGTTGACTCCAGGTCAAGGCCGGTGTCGGTGGAACCGATCCGTGACCGGGTGCTTGATCTGGTCGCACTGTTGCTTCTGACCACGCTGGCGGCGGCCGTCTTCCTGATCGCCGGGTCTGAGGCGTTCACGGCGGTCACCAGCGTTGGCCTGGGCTTGTTTGCGAGCTGGCGCGGTAGGCCCCCTCGTCCGTGAATGGTCTCAGCAACGGGTACCGGGTTCTGTTGCTAACTGGCGATTCAGCTGAGGGGCAGACGGGTTGGCCGCCGGTGCCGGCGTCCGGCTCGCGGGTGATCGCCGTTAGGAGGCTCCCTCGCGGCCGGTCGGCGACCTGATCACCGGACCTGGGCGGCATCGCCCGTGTGGCCGTTCGCCCTGGCGTGCGGGAATCGGAACAGTGCTGTCCCCGCTTGTGGCGGCCACTTCGATCGCTGGTCGTACCGCTTCGGTCGCTCGTGAAGGTGAGGTGAGACTTCTTGACAACAGTCCCGGTGATCGCTACTTCCGCGGTATGCTTTTGCAATGCCTGAACTGCAAGAAGAGTCGAGAGATGATCGCACCGCTGTCGAGCTGTTCGCGGGCGCGGGCGGCCTCGCGATGGCCGTCCATGGGGCGGGCTTCCGGCCATTGCTGTTCAACGAGTTCGCCCCACGGGCCTGTCAGACCCTGGAGGCGAACGGGGCCAAGCCCCGCGGGGACGAGGAGCGGATCCCGGAGCCGGGGGAGCCGTGGCCGCTCGTGGCGGGGGACGTTCAGGGACTCGATATGAGCTACCTGCTCGGTCGTGTCGATGTGCTCGCTGGCGGTCCGCCGTGTCAGCCGTTCAGCCTGGGTGGGGTCGCCAAGGGGGACGAGGACAAGCGGAACATGTTCCCTCAGATGTTCAAGGCGATGCGCCAGATTCGACCTAAGGCTGTCATCTGCGAGAACGTCGTCGGACTACTCAGGCCATCGTTCAAGCCGTACCTCGAGTACATCTTGCGCGAGATGGAGATGCCCTTCGAGCTGCGTGATCCGGAGGTCAGCTGGCAGAGGCACGACAAGGCCCTCATCGAGGCCAAGGGCAGGGCCGCCGGTGACCCGGCGGAGCGTTACAAGGTGGTGATGACGCGCGTGAACGCCGCCGATTACGGGGTCCCCCAGGTCAGGAACCGCATCTTCATCGTCGCCTTCCGGGAGGACCTGGGGGTCGACATCGACCAATTCAAGCAGGACGTGCGCCACCAGTACTCGGAGGAGGCGCTGTTCCGGACCATGCTCGACGGCTCGTATTGGAAGCGGCATCCATCGGTGCCCGCGGATGTCCGCGCCCGGGTCATGGCCAGGATCCCCAAGGACGTTTCGCTCATCCCGGACGGTTCGAAGCCTTGGCGTACGTTTCGGGATGCCATCGCCGGCATCGATGAGAACGAGGGCAAGCCACTGCCGAAGATCCCCTGGGACAGGCTTGACCGCCAGGAGTACCGCGCCGGGGGGTTCACCGACCACATCGGATGGCCCGACGCTCGCATCTACAAGGGCCACACGCCCAACGAACTGGACCGTCCCGCGAAGACCGTGAAGGCCGGCGTGCACGGAGTCCCTGGCGGCGAGTCCGTGATGCTGACTGACGACCTTGAGACTCCCGGCGGAACCATCTATAGGCATCGCTACATGACCGTGCGTGAGACAGCCCGTGTCATGACCTTCCCTGACGATTGGAAGCTCGAAGGCCCTAGGGGGGAGAAGATGCGGCAACTTGGCAACGCGGTCCCGGTGAAGCTTGGTGCCGTATTCGCTGACGCGGTGGCCAAGGCCCTCGACGCGGCACTGGGATCACAGTCGTGAGCGATGCGGCGAAACCGTCCCAGAGTCGCTGGAATGACCGGCTCCCGCCTGATCGCGCCTGGAAGGGGCGGCCGGGGAGGACCCGGAAGGCTCTGTCCGCTGAACAGGACCGAGCAGCGGGCGGTCGCCATCGACGGGTGGTTGACCTGGGCGACGGCCGCATCGCTCACGCCTCGGTCTCGTTGAGAGTCCTGCCTAAGACGCGGAGGATCCGAGCGTCCCTGCGTTGGGGCGACGGACGGAAGTCTCCAGAGCGCTACCTGGGCGAGGTAGAGCAGGACACCCGCGCGGCCAATCTGGCTGAGGGCTGGCGGCTGGCCTGGGCTAAGGGTCTGTTGATAGAGGAGACACTGCCCGAGGACTCGACAGCCTCGACCCCGGCGGTCCGCGCCTCGATGAGAGGTAACCGGGGAAAGGACACGAAGCCCGAGAAGGTTCTTCGGTCTCTGCTTTTCAAGGAAGGGCTTCGCTACCGGGTCAACGCGCGGCCGCTCCAGGGCCTCCGGCGTAGCGCGGATGTGCTGTTCCCAAAGGCGCGAGTCGCGGTCTTCGTCGATGGCTGCTTCTGGCACGTCTGCCCGGAGCATCATCGACCGGCGACCAAGAACGTGGACTTCTGGAGAGAGAAGTTCGCCGACAACCAGCGGCGGGACGCCGAGACCAACCGGATCCTGGAGGAGGAGGGCTGGACGGTCATCCGGGCCTGGGAGCATGAGGCACCGGAGGACGTGGCGAAGCGGGTCCTCTCGGCGGTCCGCGGAGCGTCCGGCGAGGCGTAGCTACAGTTCTCCATCGGGCATCAGGCCATCGATGGCGTCGGTCAACCTGCGTAGGACGATAGGGCCGTCACCATCGCTGTACGCGAGGACTGTACTCCCAGTGTCGAAATCGGCCTTGGCGAGAATCCCCATCGGGATCTGTACTCGGCCGCTGGCATCGATGGTGACTTCCGCAGGTTCCCGGAGCATGGGCCGAGTCCGCCATGCGCGAAGTTCTGAGGCGCCCCTCCTGGTTGCGGGGTGGCATCAGCAGGGTCTCGAGATCTTTGTCCCGCACCGGCTGGTGCCGCCCATTAGGGTTGAGGACATGCTGATGGATGCTCCTGGAGCGTGCCCGACTGGGGTCGATGGTGCACGCCAGACTGCTAATGGTCGCGCGAGCACATCCGCCTGCCAAGCATGTGTTCACCACGAAGACGGGGGTCGGCTGTGACCGAGGACCAGTACATCAACGTCACACCGCACCCGCGCATCCTGGGCGTGCTCGGCGATATCGAGTTCTCACACTGGCAGTGCCTGGCTGAGTTGATCGACAACTCCTTCGACGAGTTCCAGGCGGCCGGCGAGACGGTGGATCGGCCCTCGGTCGCGATCTCACTTCCCCCGGCGAACTCGCAGCGTGGGACGGCTGAGATCACGGTGCAGGACAACGGCCGGGGCATGAGCCTGGAGGCTGTCACCAACGCCATCAGCGCGGGCTGGACCAGTAACGGCCGACATGGCTCTCTCGGCCTGTTCGGAATGGGCTTCAACATCAGTACGGCGCGACTCGGTCGGCGTACCACGGTTCGAACCAGTCGGGCAGGCGATCCGGACTGGATCGAGGTAACGCTAGACCTGGTGCAGATCGCCAACTCCTCTAAGTACCAGGCTCCATACCGCGCGGTGCCTAAGGCCAACCGTGATGAGCATGGCACCACCGTCACCATCAGCGACCTCAAGCAGGAGCAGTACGCCACGCTCTGCCGCCTGCAGACGCAGAACGTGATCAGGGACAAGCTCGGAGAGGTCTACAGCTACCTGCTGGCGGACAAGGGCTTCCTACTTACGCTCAACGGCAAGAAGGTCAAGCCGCGCCTGCCCTGCGTCTGGGACGAGAAGCGGACCGTCACCCGCCAAGGCGTGGAGATCCACGCTGTCCAGAAGATCAACCACGTGCTGAGCGCTAAGAACGCCTGCATGGCCTGCGGGTACTGGAGTTCCGCCGACGCCGAGCTTTGCGAGGAATGCGGGCAGGATCGCCTCGAACTGAGGGAGCGCAAGATCTGGGGCTGGATCGGGATTCAGCGCTACGTCCACCGCACCGACTACGGGCTGGACTTCCTCCGCAACGGACGCAAGATCATGCTTAAGGACAAGCGGGTCTTCTACTGGGAAGACGAGGACAGCCTCGCTGAGGCGGAGCTCGAGTACCCCATCGACTCCGGAGCTGTGCAGATGGGCCGGATCGTCGGTGAGATCCACTGCGATCACGTCGCTCCGAACTACCAGAAGACCGCCTTCGAGTTCGAGACGGCCGAGTGGCGGCAAGTCCTGCGTGAGGTCCGCGGAACAAGCCCCTTGCGCCCAAAGATCGCGAAGAACCTCGGACTGCCGGAGAACCGTAGCCCCCTCGCCCTGCTCTACGCGGGCTTCCGCCGGCAGGACCCGGGGCTCAACTACCTGATCCCGGGTGACGGACGCAACGCCCTCCATGAGAAGGCCGCGCAGTGGGCCACGTTCATGCGGGCAGGCCACTACGAGTATCAGACCGACGAGGCGTGGTACCGCGCTGCTTACCAGCATGACAATCCGGTAACAGTGGAACCTCAACCGGGGAATGACGACATCCTCCCCGGGTTTGGGGCCGGACTCCTCGACCCGGATGACCAGGCTGAGGGCGGTGCCGCGCTGGCCTCGACCATTGCTGGCCAAGAACCGCCCGAGGACATTACCGCACCGGTGGAGACGTTGGACCAGCGGCTTCAGCGATACCGTGACAGCGCCGACCCCATCGTGGATCTGACGGGCCCGTACTACCTCGAAGACTTGGGGCGCGTCGATCTGACGGCTTGGGCGGTTCGTAGCCAGCACCTTGTCACCAAGGACGGGCAGGCCGCGCCTGTGATCGTCTCGATGGTCCGAGCCCCGCGCTTGGAAGTGTTCATCGATACCGGACACTCGATCTTCCGCGAATTCGGGACGGACATGCGCGACTTGGCGCTCGTCGAGGTCGCGGAGTTCATGCGGGTTCGGGCGAATAACGTGTCGATGCCCTTGAGTGAGATCGTCGCGCAGCTCAAGGTCCACACCTCCAGTCCCCGGCTGACGCCGGCGGCGATGGCGGAGGAATCCGAGCGGCTCCTCGAACAGGTGCGCTTGGCCATGGTGACGCCCGTCTCGGCAAACCCGGCGGTGCACTGGCTGTTGCTCACGAAGGACGAACGAGCGGACGCCGAGCGCCGGTTCGCGGTCGAGGCTGGTGGAACGTCCCCTTGGAGCAACGCGGTCACCAGCGGCGAATTCATCCGATATGTTCCGGCCAGCGCCGTCATCCGCATCATCCAAGACTCCCCCGAGACTTTCCTTGACGGATCCGTTTTCAAGCGCGGATACATCGCTCTCAGTGATCCCGGGGCTCGAGCGCTCGTCGTGGAGCGGCTGATCAACCCTCTCGGAGACCTCGCGCTTCTGGAGCAGCACCGTCCACGCCTCGATGTGGAGGAGCTGGCCCGGATCAGGATCAGCTGCCGTCTCATCGCGCGCGACCTCGCCGACAACACGTAGGGAGGGCAGGATGCAATTCCTCGACGCTGCCTCGCTGCTGGACGCCGGACCGCTGCAGTTTCCCCGCCGCATCGAACGCCTCCTCTGGCATTTGGGCTTCTCCGACGTGTCCAACATCGACGGCTCCGGCGACGAGGGCGGCGACATCCTCGCCCGCCACAAAGGCGAGACCTGGGTAATCCAGTGCAAGTGGAAGCGACGTGGGGCCGTAGGAGCCGACGCGGTGGACGAGGTCGCTCGCGCACGGGATCACTACCGCGCACACCACGCCGTCGTCGTCACCAACACCCGCTTCAGTCCTGACGCTCGGCAGCGTGTGGCGAATCTGGCACGCCTGGGTCCCGGAATCCTCCTTTGGGGAGGAACGGACCTAACAACGAGCTTCGATCGGGTACCCCGCCGCTTCGGGCAGGTAACGCTCCGGCCCTATCAAGCTGAGGCCCTGCAAGCGTTGACCGCCGACCTCGACGCCTCGGGCCGCGCGCTGCTTGTTTTGGCTACCGGGCTGGGCAAGACCGTCGTCGGTGGTGAGGTGATCGCGGAGCATCTGCGGCGCGAGCCCCAAGACCAAGTCCTGGTCGTCGCGCACGCGAAGGACCTCGTCCAGCAACTGGAGCGGGCGCTCTGGCGTCACCTGCCTAAAGAGGTCTCAACGCGCCTCCTCACTGGCGACACACGCCCTGATGACCTCTCCGGACTCACGTGCGCGACAGTCGCGTCGGCGCTGTCCGCCGCGCGCTTCGGCTATCGCCCAGACCTCGTAGTAATCGACGAAGCCCACCACCTGGGCGAAGAAGGCCAGTACGACGAGTTGCTGGAACTCCTGAACTCGGCCCGCCACCTGGGCGTCACCGCGACCCCATGGCGCGGCGACAAGCACGACATCACCCATCAGCTCGGCGCCCCCAGCTTCACCCTGGGGATCGAGGAGGGAATGCGGCGCGGCTACCTCGCTCAGGTCGACTACCGCCTGTTCGTCGACGACATCGACTGGGACATCGTCCGCGAGGCCAGTAACCACTCGTACGGATTGGCCGAACTCAACGCGAAGCTCTTCCTGCCGCAGCGAGACGAAGCCATCCGCGACGAGCTCGCCGCCACATGGGCCACCACGCTCAATCCGCGGGCTATCGTTTTCTGCCGCACTATCGAACACGCTGAACGGCTTGCCGACATGCTGCGGCGTACCCCGCTCTGGTCCGGTGCCCTCGCCATCCACGCCGGACTCGCTAAGAGGGAGCGGCAGAACCGCCTACTTGCCTTCCGTTCAGGCGAGGTGCCAATTCTGACGGCGGTCGACATTCTCAACGAGGGCGTCGATGTGCCAGACGTGAACATCCTCTGCTTCGCACGAGTTACTCACTCCCGGCGTATCTTCGTGCAGCAGCTCGGGCGAGGGCTCCGCTTGCGCGAGGGAAAGGACCGGGTCGCGGTGTTGGACTTCGTCAGCGACCTCCGCCGCATCGCTGCTGCGCTCAAGCTCAAGCGTGCCCTTGGCGGCGATGGTGAAATCGAGACCCTGGCCAGGTTCACCCCGTCGAACATCGACTTCAGCGACCAGAAGGTGGCCACTCTCATGGACGAGTGGATTAAGGATGCGGCCAGCCTCGAGACCGCGTACGACGAGCACCGACTCCAGTTCCCCGCCGCCCTCGCCCCACAGGAGTAATGACCGTGTCCTTGCAGCAGCTGCCTGCGCCCATCCGTGAACGCCTCCTCATCGAGATCTACCAGCAGGCCAATGACCTGGACTGGGAGTTTTTGAGTAACGCTGACAAGACCAACCAGTACCGGAAGTGGATCGAGGATCCCAAGGTCGGCGGCATCCTGCTCTCCTATGGACCGGAGAAGGACGCCAGGGTCTGGATCAAAGACGTCCCCATGAAGGAGTACGCCCGGGCCCAGGAGGGAATCGGGAATTATGTCCGTTATGCGGTAAATCGATTCCAAGGGCCGGAGGAAATTGTTCGGGCGGCGTGTGGGAGCGGCTGGGCGATGAAGCCCGATTCGGTTGGAGAGAAGCCGAACCACTGCTACGCGATCGCCGACGCCGCCGCTCGGTACGTCTGCTGGGGCCGTGCTGGAACCTTCCGGGACCTCGTCTGGGCGGCACTGAATGAAGCCGTCGATTCGGTGGAGCGACCCGCGATCGTCATCACGACCCGCAACGGCGAGACCATCTCGACAGCCGACCGCGCGCGCCAGGAGCGACTCGCCTTGCGCTGTGGCGCGGACCTCCGGTACCTCCATCGCGAGATGGTCCCGAATCCTGACTATCTTCGGGTGACGGGCGGCGGCCAGAGTCAATCGCAACCCACCCTCATTGACTTGCCTGAGCGGTAGACGCGACGTGCTGTGCAGAGCCCGCATAGGCCCTGCTGGCTGGGCGGACGTCACCAGGTGGTGCCATGTGCGGCAGGACGCCTTTGGGTGGGGAGGCATCGGGTGTCGAGGCGGAGTCGTCGACATACCCTGATCAGGCGAAACGGCACGGCCGAGCGTGGGGCGGAACCGGCCAGTACGGTCGTCCAGGGGCTCGTGGTGCGTAGGTCTCGCAGGGTCGCACGAGCCTGATGGCGTTCGGCGAATGCGAGGCGGAACTGGGGGCCGCAGTGATGAGTCCGGCACGTGCCAGATCCGTGCCAGAACGGGTGGTGAACGGCGGTCAGCGGTGGTCCGCGTCGGGTGTCTGGCAGGTTAGTCGCGCTGGTATTGGTGCAGGTCAGAGGAGCTTTGGGCTTGGAAGCCCAAAGATTCCCAAGCTTAGAGCGCGAGTTCGATTCTCGTCGCCCGCTCCATTCCGAAAGCCGCAGGTCATCTGACCTGCGGCTTTCGTGTTGTCCGGGGAGGGTCACGCCTCGCGGGGTCGGGGGGCGGGGGCGGCGGGGCTGCCGACGGCGAGGGCGCGGTCGAGGTGGTGGCGGAGGGTTCGGCCGAGGGGCTTCTCGACCAGGCGGTGGATCAGCCAGGCCAGGAGGAGCATCGAGCCGGTGGTGAGGGCGAGTCGGGCCCACGGGCCGAGCCACGGGGTGTGGGTGGCGAGTTCGGCGGCCATGGGCAGGCCGAGGCTCTGGTGGATCAGGTAGAAGGGGTACGTGAGCGCGCCGGCCGTCATGAGCCAGCGCCAGCGGACGCGGGCGAGCGGGCCGATGGTGGCGAGGAGCAGGAGGGCGAGGAAGGCGGTCAGCAGGGCGCTCGCGACGGTCCAGGAGCAGAGCACCGCGGACCCCCATTCCCGGGAGTGGCCGGCCAGCCGGGCGGGGAGCACGGACAGCTCGTAGCACCAGGCGAAGCCGAGGAGCGTCCAGAGCATGAGGTTCTGCCCGAAGCGGTACATGAGGTAGACCGCGATGCCGGCGACGAACAGGCCGGCGTACTGGCTGAGGACGAGGTCGTCCAGGAACTTGTTGTTCGTCTCCGAGGTGATGATCCCGGCGGTGAGCCAGACCACGCAGAACCCCATGACCCGGTGGTAGGTGGTGCCGAAGACGAGGAGGAGGGCCATGAGGACGTAGAAGTGGGCCTCGACCGCGAGGGTCCAGGCGACGCCGTCCAGCAGGCCGGCGTGGAGGGCGGCGGGGAACATCGTCAGGTTGGCCAGGACGACCCGGGGGTGGATCAGCGAGGAGACGTCCTCGGTCTGCAGGGGGATCAGCGCGATCCTGGCCACGATCAGCGCGACGGCGCACCAGTAGGCCGGGTAGAGCCGGGATATTCGCGAGGCGGCGAACTGCCCCGGGGTGCGGCCCCAGCAGCTCATGCAGATGACGAATCCGCTGATGAGGAAGAAGGCCTCGACGCCGAGCCAGCCGTACATCGACGCGTGGTGCAGCGTGTACGCGAACTCCTTCGGCGACGGCCCCCACAGGGCGGGGGAGATCGCGCTCAGGTAGTGGAACCCGGCGACGGCGAGCGCGGCGATGAGCCGCATGCCGTCGACGACGGCCAGCCGGGCCTGTTGGCGGGCGGGCGGTGACGTGGGCGCCTGGAGCACTGGCGGGAGTCCGATCGTGTCGACACGCCCGCTCTCGCCCGGGACCGGAGACGAGGGTCGTAGGCGTGGGGGAACTGAGCCGTGCACGTATCTTATGACAGTCTTATGGGCGCGAATATCGACGAAAGCCGCAGGTCATCGGACCTGCGGCTTTCGCGGTTCTCGGGGTTTACGGGGCGTTCGGGGCCGGTCAGGCGCGGGCGGTGAGGCCTTCGAGGGTGGGGACGAAGGAGGCGGGCGTCGGGAGGGCGTGGTTGGCGGCCCGGACGGAGGTGGCGGCGCTCCGGAGGTCGGCGTCGGTGAGCAGGCGGTCGAGGGTGGCGGTGTCGACGGTGTCGGAGGTCGAGGTCAGGGCGATGCCGGCCTCGGACAGGGCGGCGGCGACCACGAAGTTGTCGGCGCCCTGGGGCAGGACGAGCTGGGGGAGGCCCTCGTTGAGGGTGGTCAGGGTGGTGCCGGCGCCGCCGTGGTGGACGACGGCGTCGACGTGGCGGACCAGCTCGATCAGCGGGGTCCAGGGGGTGGGGATCACGTTGGAGGGCAGGGTGCCGAGCGTGGAGGTGTCGGCGTCGCCGACGGCGAGGAGGAAGTCGGCGTCCACCTCGGCGGCGTTCTCGATCAGCCGGGTCACGCCGCCGAGGCCCTCCAGGCGGGTGACCACGGAGCCGAGTGTGACGAGGACGCGCCGCCGCTCGGACGGGCGCCGCAGCGCTTCGAGGGGCACCAGGCCGGTGCCGTTGTACGGGACGTAGCGGGCGCGCAGCCCGTCCGGGTCGCCGCCGATCGGGCCGACGTTGATCGCGGTGGACTCGGCGGGGCCGGCCACGCCGTGGCGCTCGTAGAGGTCGGCGAGCTTGCCGGTGAAGCGGGCGACCATGTCGCGGCCGGAGGGGATGCCGTAGTTCTGCATCACCAGCGGGATCTTGAGCTTGGCGGCCACGAGCGGGGCGACGGTCTGGAAGGTGGCGTGGACGAGCAGGTCGGCGCGCCAGTCGGCGGCGGTGGTGAGCAGGTCGTCCAGGGTGTTGCGGCAGGCGTACGCGAACCCGGCGGCGGCCATGTCCATCAGCTCGTCGTGGGAGAGGTCGGCGTTGCCGTACCGCATCGGGGGAGCGTCACGCCAGTCGGTGAACAGCTCCTCCAGGGTGCGGCCGTCGCCGATGCGGACCACCGGGAAGCCGGCGGTCAGCATCGGGTCCAGCGGCGGCTGGCCGGCGAACAGGACCTCGTGCCCGGCGGCGCGCAGCCCCTGGGCGAAGGGCACCATCGGGAAGATGTGCCCCTGGGAGGCCGGGCCGGTGAAGAGTATGCGCATGGTCGTCTCCTGGCCGCGCCGGACGCGGCCCTGTCAGCGGCTTCCCGCGTCGATGGGTAACAAGGCAGTCTCACCCCGGAAAATGACGTTCAGTCAATTGGAAATCGATCACAGGGGGCGTGAATCGGCCTTTCTGGGGCGGGACTTGTCTTCCGAGCGCCGGTGTGCGCACAGCGCTCGCGCGCGGCGTGCGCAGGGGCGGAACCTCCTGCCCGTGCGCGCCGTCCATGGCTGTGACGGAATCCCTGCCCGGGCTGAACCCCGGGAGGAGTGCGGAGGGACCAGTGCAGTCAGGTGGTGCCGAGGTCAACCTCGGTTTCCAGGGCGGTCGTTGCGGTGGTTCGCCCTTCGGGGCGCGGCCGGGGGGCGTCGGCCGCGCCGCCCCGGTGGAGGTGCCGGCCGCCGCCGAGCGGTGCGAGGCGCTGCTCCAGGAGACGCTGGACGCCGTCGAGCCGCCGCTCGTCTGGCGGGCGGGCGCACCCTCGGAGGGGGTGCGGCTGCCGCGGCCGGGGCGGGAGTCGGAGCCCTGCTGGTACGTGGGGCGGGGGCGGGACGTCCTGACGGTCGTGTCGCTGCCCCGGCGGGCGGAGTTGGCGGGGGCGGTGGAGCGGCACTGGCGCCGTCGAGGCTGGACGATCGCCGGGCTGGGCGGGGGGCCCGCGCGCCCGGGGGTCTCGGCCGCGACCGGGGACGGGTTCCGACTGGCGCTGCGCTTCGGCGAGTTGGGGGAGGTGCGGCTGCTGGCCGGATCCTCGGCGGCGGCCTGTGCGGGGTACGCGCCGCCGGTGCTGCCCGCGGTGTGCTGCCCGTACTGGAGCGCGGTGGGCTGGTGAACTGCTGACGGACCGGGGGAGGCGCGGGACGAGTCCCCCCGGACACGTCCCGCGCCGCCACGTCGCGCGGCTTCGGCGCTGCCGCTCCCCCTGACTCCCCGGCAGCTCCCGCCGGCCCCCCTGACCGCGCCCTCCGGCGAGGGCGACCGCGCAGGCCCCGGCGAGCCCCTACCCCCCGAGGCGTCGTTGGTTCCACGGTAACAAACCGCTTGGTTGGTTTGTCAATAGTGGGCATCCACGAAACTTCCACAATCCGGCGGGCGTGGCCGGAGGCTCCGCAGGGCTTCGGACCAGCGGATAAACCCCGAAGGGAAGCCGAAAACGGTGGCCGGGGCCGCACAGGGGGTCGGGCACGGCGCGTACGGAATCCGACACTCCGAGCATCATGGCAGCACGCACCGACACCACGCGAGTACGGATGGGAGTGACGGATCGCTCAGTCGCGGCGCCCCGGAGCGCTCAGCGCAGCAGCCGGCGCTCCTTCGCCACCGCGACCGCCCCGGCCCGGGTGTCCACGCCCAACTTGTCGTAGATCCGCCCGAGATGCGTCTTCACCGTCGCCTCGCTGATGAACAACGCCCGCGCGATCTCCCGGTTGCCGAGCCCCTGGGCGAGCTGTTCGAGGATGTCCTGCTCCCGTTCGGTGAGCTGCGGCGCGGGCGCCCGCATCTGCGCCATCACCTTGGAGGCGACCGGCGGGGAGAGGACGGTACGGCCGTGTGCGGCGGCGTGGACGGCGGCGAACAGCTCCTCCGGCCGCTCCGCCTTGAGCAGGTAGCCGGTGGCCCCGGCGGCGATCGCCCGGGTGATGTCGGCGTCGGTGTCGTACGTGGTGAGCACCAGCACGTGCGGCCCGCCGGGGGCGGCGATGATCCGCCGGGTGGCCTCGACGCCGTCGATGCCGTCGCCGAGCTGGAGGTCCATCAGCACGACCTGCGGCGCCAGCTTGGCGGCCAGCGCCACGGCCTCCTCCCCGGTGCTGGCCTCGCCGACCACCGTGATGTCGCCCGCGCTGGCGAGCAGGGCGAGCAGCCCGGCGCGCACCACCGCGTGGTCGTCGCAGACCAGCAGCCGTACGGGGGAAGGGGCGTTCATCGGTGCTCCGATCATCCGATCACTGGTCCGGACGGTTTTCTGGACGGTTCTCCGGACGCTGCCCCAGCGGGACGGCGGCGGAGACGACGGTGCCCTCGCCGGGGGCGCTCTCCACCGTCAGCCTGCCACCGAGCTGCCGCAGCCGGGCGCGCATGGCCGGCAGCCCGTACCCGCGGCCGCCGCCGGAGCCGCCCGCCGCCGGGTCGAAGCCCTGCCCGTCGTCGGCGACGTCGAGCACGGCCTGGTCGCCGAGGAAGGAGAGCGTGATCGCGGCGGCCGAGGCCCCGGCGTGCTCCCGGACGTTGGCCAGCGCGCCCTGGGCGATCCGCAGCAGCGCGGACTGCGCGGCGGCCGGCAGCGGGACGCAGGCGCCGTCCAGGTGGAAGCGGACGGGCAGCCCGCTCTCCGCCGACTCCCGCTCCGCCAGCGCCCGCAGGGCCTCCTCCAGGCCCCGGCCCTGGGCCAGTTCGGCCGGGGCGAGGTCGTGGACGAAGCGGCGGGCCTCGGCGAGGTTGCGGGCGGCGACCTCGGCGGCCGTCCGGACGTGGCTGCGGGCGGTCGCCGGATCGGTGTCCCAGGTGCGCTCGGCGGCCTGCAGCAGCATCTGCTGGCTGGAGAGGCCCTGGGCGAGGGTGTCGTGGATCTCCATCGAGAGCCGCCCGCGCTCGGCCAGGGTGCCCTCCCGCCGTTCGGTGGCGGCGAGTTCGCGCCGGGTGCGGACGAGGTCGGCGATCAGCGCCCGCTGCCGGTCCGCCTGCCGGGCCATGAAGAGGAAGACGCCGGTGGCGAGCGCGGCCACGGCGGGCGGCAGCAGGACGAGCGTGGCGTCCGCGCCGCCGGGCAGCCGGATCTCGGCGACCACCACCAGCACCGTCAGGGCGGCCACCAGCGGGATCGCCGCCCTCCCGGGCAGGGCCCGCAGCGCGCTGTAGATCAGCGGGACGGCGCACCAGGCGAAGCTCGGCGCGAGCAGCACCAGCACCACCCAGAGCGCCGTCACCAGGGCCAGCGGCCAGACCCGGCGGCGGCCCGGCGCGGGCGGGCGGCGGTGCGCGAGCCAGGAGGCGGCGGGCTGGGCGACGGCCAGGGCGGAGCTCAGGCCGATCACCCAGGGGATGAGCGGGCTGTCCGGGTGGTGGGTGAGGTAGCGGCTGAGGGCGGCGGCGAGCAGGAGGAGGAAGGCGGAGTCCAGCAGGACCGCGAGCCGTCCGGCGTCCGGGTCCCCGAGGTCGCGGCCGCCGGCGGTGGCGGAGTGGGACTGCGGCACGGACGGCTCCAGGAGGACGGGCTGCTCGGCGGACGGGCTGCTCGGCGGGCGGGCCGTACGGCGGAGGGGCCGCGCGGCCGGCGGGCGGTTCGGCTGACGGGCGGGGCGGCGCTCCGACCGGCGCCGATCCCTCGATGGTGGCCCGGACGGCCCGGGCGCGCATCAGCCGATCGGTTGACGGGTGTGTCGACCGTCCCGCCCGCGGGGTCGCGCCGGACCGTCGATGCCCGGGGCCCGCACCCGGCCGGAGGATCGAAGCAGAGCCGGGCGGTCCCCCCGCCGCCCGGCCCCGAACCCCGTCCCACCCATGCCGACCGCGCCGACCGCGCCGATCCGCCGAGGAGCACCCCGTGAAGAACCCGCTGAAGAACACCTCCGTCCGCACCCGCGTGCTGACCGGCACCGTCGCCGCCGCCGCGCTCGCCGCCGGCACCCTGGGCGCCGTCTCGGCCAGCGCCGAGACCACCGACACCCCGGCCGCGCCGGCCGCCGTCAAGATCGACGTCCAGAACAAGAACCTGGCCCAGACCACCGGCCTGAACATCGACGCCGCCACCCGCGCCGCCCAGGCGACCCTGGACGCGGCGAACAAGGCCGGCCAGCACGTCGCCGTCGCCGTGGTCGACCGGGACGGCGTCGTCCGCGTCCTGCTCAAGGGCGACGGCGCCGGCCCGCAGGCCGCCGAGTCGGCCCAGCGCAAGGCGTTCACCGCCGTCTCCTGGAACGCCCCGACCTCGGAGCTGTCCAAGCGCCTGGCCCAGGCCCCGAACCTGAAGGACATCCCGGGCACGCTGTTCCTGGCCGGCGGCGCCCCGGTGCAGTCGAAGGGCGCCCCGGTCGCGGGCATCGGCGTCGCGGGCGCCCCGAGCGGCGACCTGGACGAGCAGTTCGCCCAGGCCGGTGCGGCGGCCCTCGGCAAGTGACGCACCCGCTCCCGTCGGCCCGCTCCGCGCACCCGGGGCGGGCCGAGGAGCGCCCCCACTCGTTCGGGTGAACGCCGGGAGGGTCGCCGCAGAACAGCGGGTGACCCTTCGAAAAGCCGGTGTCGTTGTCGGTACCGCGTGGCAGGCTTCCCGGTATGACGGCG
Source organism: Kitasatospora sp. NPDC101183 (assembly GCF_044767945.1). NCBI lineage: Bacteria > Bacillati > Actinomycetota > Actinomycetes > Kitasatosporales > Streptomycetaceae > Kitasatospora > Kitasatospora sp. NPDC101183. The sequence goes on from NZ_JBIWOW010000008.1 coordinate 207,726, forward strand.
TGGACCCTCAACGACATCGAACGCGCGATCCGCTCCTCCTGGGACGTCGACACCTGTGCGCCCGAGGACCTGGCCCACTGGCGTCCCGACAACCCCGCCCGCGGCCAGTGCGGCGTCACGGCGATGGTGCTGCACGACCTGCTCGGCGGCGAGCTGATGATGGGCGAGGTGCACGTCGGCGGGGTCCGGACGGACCTCCACTGGTGGAACCGCTTCGCCACCGGCGTCGAGATCGACCTCACCCGCGAGCAGTTCGGGCCGGACGAGCTGGTCGGCCCCGGCCGCCCCGTCGCCCGCCCGGCCCGCCCCGGCCGGCTCCAGGCCCAGTACGAGCTGCTGCGCCACCGCGTGGTGACCCAGCTGGAGCGCGGCGCCGCCGCCACCGACCGCACCTGGACGCCCGCCCGCGCCGTCGCCTGATCGCGGGCCACCCGCCTGACGTACAGTCGGCCCGGAACCGTACGCAGGCGGAGGGAACGCGCGGATGAGCGGGCAGCTGATCGGATTCGTGGGGCTGGGCGCGATGGGCCGGGGCATGGCGGGCAGCCTGCTGCGGGCCGGCCACGCCGTACGGGTGTGGAACCGCTCGCCCGAGCCGGTGGCCGAACTGGTCGCCCGGGGCGCCGAGGCGGCCGGCACGATCGCCGAGGTCTTCGCCGCCGACACCGTCGTGTCGATGCTCGCCGACGACACGGCCTTCGAGCGCCTGCTGCTCGACCCCGAACTCCTGGCGGGCGCCTCGGCCACCCTGCACGTCAACACGGCCACCGTCTCGCTGGCCCTCGCCGAGCGCGCCGAGGCCCGGCACGCCGAGCACGGCATCGGGTACGTGGCCGCGCCCGTCCTCGGACGGCCCCCGGTGGCCGCCGCCGGTCAGCTGAACATCCTCGCCGCGGGGGAGCCCGCCCTGCTGGAGCGTGCCGAGCCGCTGTTCGCCGCGATGGGGCAGCGCACCTGGCGCTTCGGCGACCGGCCGGGCCAGGCCAACACCGCCAAGATCAGCGTCAACTTCCTGCTGGCCTGCGCGATCGAGTCGATGGCCGAGGCCTGCGCCCTGGCCGAGGCCAACGGCGTGCGGCCCACTGACCTCGTCGAGCTGCTCACCGGCACCCTCTTCCCCGGGCCGGTCTACGGCGGCTACGGCCCGATGGTCGCCGAGCGCCGCTACGAGCCGGCCGGGTTCCGGCTGCCGCTCGGGCTCAAGGACGTCGGCCTCGCCCTCGACGCCGGCGCCGCCTCGACCGTCCCGCTCCCGTTCGGCAGCGTCCTGCGCGACGCCTTCCTGGACGCGCTGGCGCACGGGGACGGGGACAAGGACTGGGCCGCCGTCGCGGAGGTCGCCCGCCGCCGCGCCGGGCTGCCCGACTGACACCCGCCGGGCCGCCGGACCGGCACGCGCCGGCCCGGCGGCCGACACGCTCCCGCAACACCGCGCAACACGCGGAATAAGCGGCGCGCGGAGCCTGCTCGCACCCCCGTCAGTTCCACGAGACCGGGGGAGTCCCGATGACCGACCAGCCGACCGCCACCGATTCCGGGGCGCCGCGCAGCTTCCTGTTCCTCGACGCCAGCTCCCGCGAGGAGGGCAACACCCGGCGCCTCGCCCGGCTGGCCGCCGAGGCGAGCCTGCCCGCAGGGGCCGAGCAGCGCTGGCTGCGCCTGGACGAGCACCCGCTGCCGCCCTTCGAGGACCGCCGCCACGACGGGGACGGCGTCTACGCCGAGCCCACCGGCCACGCCCGTACGCTGCTGGACGCCACCCTGGCCGCGACCGACCTGGTCTTCGTCGCGCCGGTGTACTGGTACGCGCTGCCCAGCAGCGCCAAGCTCTACCTCGACCACTGGTCGGGCTGGATGCGGGTGCCCGGGGTGGACTTCCTTCCCCGGATGGCCGGCCGCACCCTGTGGGGCGTCACCGTCCTGGCCGGCGTGCCGGAGAAGGCCGAGCCGCTGATCGGCACGCTCCGGCTGACGGCCGCGTACATGGACATGCGCTTCGGCGGCGTGCTGCTCGGCAACGGGAGCCGCCCGGGGGACGTGGAGGGCGACGAGCGGGCGCTGGTCGAGGCCAAGTCCTTCTTCGCGGCCTGACGCCCTTCACGGTCTGACGTCCTTCACGGCCTGACGCCCTTCACGGCTTGACGCCCTTCACGGTCTGAGGCCCTTCACAGCCTGACGTCGGCCGGTGGCCGGGAGCAATCGGGACACCCACCGATCGCTTTCGGCCACCCGCCCTCCTGGGGTACCGTCGTCCGGACGTGTACCCGTCACCCGGCGGCCATCTTCGCCGCGGTGCAAAGGCCTTGTCTCGGCACGGAGTTGGACGTATCGGGCACCCTCGACCCGCGAACGGGCCGCAGCAGGACACCCGCCTTCCTCAGTGGCCGGATCGTTCGGTACTCTCCTCGAACTTCAAGCTTCGCGGGGGGCGCAGCGCCTGTCGGGCCACCCTCCCGCGCCCGGGCCTCGCCCGGACACTTCCGTGAGGTCTTCCTTGTCCATACGTCGCAGTTTCGCCCTGGCCGGCGCCGTCGCGCTCGCGTCCTCGCTCGTGCTGGCCGGCGCCCAGGGCGCCATGGCCGTCGGTACCACCTCCAGCCCGTCCGCCGCCGCTCCGCAGACCGACAAGTCGGCCGCCGCGAAGCTGGACGTCTCCCTGGACGGCGTTCCCGGCTCCTTCATCGCCGGTGGCGGCGGCCGGATGTTCACCTACGTGGTCTCGAACAAGTCCGCGCACGACTTCGTGCTCTTCCCGCTGCTCAAGTTCAAGAGCCGGGCCGGCGAGCTCCAGCCGACCGACCTCAAGGTCGAGTACCAGCTGCCGGGCGAGGACTGGCGCACGGCCGTCGTCGCCCCCGACAAGAGCGGCGCCAAGAAGGACTCCGTCCTCTTCCTGCTCGGCGGGCTCGGCACCGACGGCAACCCCCTGCCCGACGCCCTGCTCGGCCTGAACCGCGGCCGGACCCTGAAGATCGACATCCGGACGACCTTCACCGAGGACGCCCCGCTGGGCAAGGCCGGCGTCGTCCCCGTCTCCTACTCGGCGCAGCTCGACGACGAGACCCACATGCCGATCGACAACGGCGACATGACCTTCGAGGGCGGCTCCCGGTTCGTCATCAAGGCCCAGGGCGGCGGTGGCGGCGGCAAGCCGAGCCCGACCCCCACCCACTCCGGCAAGCCCAGCCCGACCCCGTCGCAGACCGGGTCGCCGAAGCCGACCGGGAGCGCCACCTCGACCCCCACCGAGACGGCCTCCCCCACCCCGACCCAGAGCGCCTCGCAGACGCCCACCTCCCCGGCGACCACCCCGGCCCCGGGCGCGAGCACCACCGGTGACGCGGGCGGCCCGATCGACTTCCCGGTCGAGCCCCCGGTCATCACCCCGCCGAAGCTGCCCGCCGACGCCGTCGCCAAGGCGAAGTCCAAGGCCGACAACAGCGACAAGGCCCTGGCCCAGACCGGTGGCGGGGACAACACCACGGCGATCGCCGCCGCCGGTGGCGCCGTCCTGCTCGCCGGTGCCGGCACCCTCGTGGTGCTGCGCCGCCGCAAGGCCGCCCAGCAGGGCTGATCCCCGTAGGGCCCGCGTCCGGGAGCACCGTGTAACAAAAACGGTGCTCCCGGACGACACGGACCGTTCTCCGCGGTCACATAGGATGTCCGGCCGGAGGGGGGCGGATCGGCGGGGAGAGGTATTGGTGCGGGGAGCACGCACGGCACGGACCACCACCGACTACGAGGCGGCGACCGGGCGCATCGCGGGTCTGCCGCTGCGCAGGCACCACGTCCTGCTGGTCGCCTGGACGGTCCTGTGGTTCTTCCTGGTCGAGCCCAGCGGCGGCTTCTCCTGGCACTACCTGCGCCAGGGCGAGCAGCTGCTCTTCTCCGGCCAGCCCGACGGCGGCCTCTCCCTCTACGCGCACCACCCCGAGCTGCAGATCGGCCCGGTCAGCCTGGCCGCCGCCCGGCTCACCGCCCCGTTCTCCCCGCACACCGGCCAACTGCTCGCCGAGGCGGTCAGCGCCGGGCTCGGCCTGGTGATGCTCGTCCTGATCGGCCGCACCGCCGCCGTGCACTACCTCGGCACCGGCACCAACCACCGCCGCCTCCAGCAGCGCCTGCTGATCGCCGGGCTGGCGTTCATCCCCATGTGGGTCGAGGTCTCCGTGCGCTTCGCGCACCTGGACGACGTCCTCGCGCTGTTCTTCACCACCCTCGCCGCGCACGCGCTCGCCCGAGGCAAGCCCGTCCAGGTCGCCGTGTTCCTCGCGCTGGCGGTGGACTCCAAGCCCTGGGCGATCGCCTTCGCCCCGCTGATCCTGGCCCTGCCCCGGCGGACCTGGCTGCGCGCGGCGCTCTGGTTCTGCGCCCTGGTGGCCGTCGCCTGGCTGCCGTTCTACCTGGGCAACCTGGACACCATGGCCGCCGCCAAGTTCACCATCCCCAACCAGCCCGCCTCCGCGCTGCGCTGGTTCGGCGTGACGGACCCCTCCACCCCCTGGTGGGACCGCCCGGCCCAGTTCGCGCTCGGCCTCGGCCTCGGCTGCTTCGCCGTGTGGCGCGGCCGCTGGCCGGCCGTGGTGCTGCTCGGCGCGGACGCCCGCATCCTGCTCGACCCGAGCGTCTACACGTACTACACCGCCTCCATCCTGCTCGGCACCCTGCTCTGGGACGCGATCGGGCAGAAGCGCCTCGTCCCGTGGTGGAGCTGGATAGCGCTGGCCGCGCTGTACGGAGGCACGCTGCTCCTGCCCTCCGACGCGGCCCGGGGCCTCGTCCGGCTCGCCTTCGTGGTCGTCTCGGCGGCGTACGTGCTGTTCTGGCCCGCCCAGCGCACCCGCCGCCCCCGCCCGCCGGCGCAGCGCGAGGGGCCGCGCCGCAGCTCCCGTCGGCGCGAGCGCGTCCTCGTCGACGCGTAGGCCCCTCCGGGCGTCTCCGGCTTGACCCTCACGTTGCGGGAGGCCGGAGGGTGGAGCCAGCGACGAAGGGAGCAACCCCGATGAGCGGCGACGAGGGCCACTCGGTCGGCGCCGTGGCGAAGATCGCCAAGGTGACCGTCCGCACGCTGCACCACTACGACGAGATCGGTCTGCTGTCCCCCGCGGGCCGCACCCGGGCCGGCTACCGCCGGTACGTGGACACCGACCTCGACCGGCTGCAGCAGATCCTCTTCTACCGCGAACTCGGCTTCCCCCTGGAGGAGATCGCGGCGATCCTGGACGACCACTCGGTCAGCCCGACCGAACACCTCCGGCGCCAGCACAGGCTGCTGACCGACCGGATCGGACACCTCCAGGAGCTCGCCACAGCCGTCGAACACGCCATGGAGGCACGCAGGATGGGCATTCAGCTGACCCCGGAGGAGAAGTTCGAGATCTTCGGCGAGGGCTACCAGGAGAGCTGGGAGCAGGAGGCCGAACAGCGCTGGGGGAACACCGAGGCCTGGGCCGAGTCCCAGCGCCGCACGGGCGGTTACGGCAAGGCGGACTGGCAGCGCGTCCAGGCCGAGATGACGGAGCTGAACACCCGCCTGGCGGCGGCCGTCACCACCGGTGAACCGGCCGACGGCGGCCCGGCCGCCGACCTCGCCGAGGAGCACCGGCAGCACATCTGCCGCAACTTCTACGACTGCACGTTCACCATCCACCGCGGCCTGGCGGGCCTGTACGTGTCGGACCCGCGGTGGACGAAGACGTACGAGGACCTCGCGCCGGGCCTGGCGCAGTGGCTGCACGACGCCATCCTCGCCAACGCGGACCGGCGCGAGCGGTCCTGAGCGTTCACGCCCCGCCCCACCGCTACACCACGCCCCACCGCTACGCCACGCCGCGTCCGAAGGAGCGCCGGTAGGCGGTCGGGGAGGTGCGCATCACCCGGCCGAAGTGGTGGCGGAAGGTCGCGGCGCTCTCGAAGCCGACCGCCGCGGCGACCTCCTCCACCGTCCCCTCCGGGGACTCCAGCAGCGGCAGGCTGGCCGCGATGCGCTGGGTGACGACCCAGCGCATCGGGCTGGTGCCGTTGCGGGCGGTGAAGTGCCGCAGGTACGAACGGTCGGACATGCGGGCGGCCGAGGCCAGCTGCGGGATGGTCAGCGGGTCGGCCAGGTGGTCCAGAGCCCACTGCATGCTGCGGGCGATCCCGTCGTCCTCCGGCTCCACCGCGGGCACGGCCGCCTCGATGAACTGCGCCTGCCCGCCGTCCCGGTGGGGCGGCACCACGAACCGCCGGGCCACGCTGTTGGCGACCTTGGCGCCGTGGTCCCGCCGCACCAGGTGCAGGCACAGGTCGATCCCGGCGGCGCTGCCCGCGCTGGTCAGCACGTCGCCGCCGTCCACGTACAGCACGTCGGGGTTGACCCGCACGGACGGGTGGCGCTGCTGGAGCAGCTCGGCGTAGCGCCAGTGGGTGGTCGCCTCCTTGCCGTCCAGCAGCCCGGCGGCGGCCAGCGCGAAGGCGCCCGAGCAGATCGACACGATCCGCGCGCCCCGCTCGTGCGCCGTCCGCAGCGCCTTCACCAGTTCGGGTGAGACTTCCCCGCTGAACGCGTTGCGCACCCCCGGCACCACCACGGTGTCCGCCGCCGCGAGGTCGTCCAGCCCGTGCCGGGCCGTCAGCGCGAAGCCGCCCACCGCGTCCAGCTCCGTACCCGGCCGGTCGGCGCACACCTTCAGCCCGTACCAGGGCGCCGCCAGCAGCCCGCCCAGCTCGGGCCGCGCGAGCCCGAACACCTCGACCACCACGCCGAGTTCGAACGGCGCCATGCCCTCGAAGGCGTACACCGCGACATCGTGCACGGGCTCGGGGCGCCGCCCGATGGTGACGGCCACCGGCCGGGGCCGGGTGACGGCCGCCGCGCCGCGCCGCTCGGCCGGTTCGGCTGTCTCGGTTGTCTCGGCCACGGGCAAACCCCCTGCTCACGGGTGGCGGAATCCCGGCGAGTGTAGCCCTCGCGGCCACCCCGGAACTTTCCTCGAACCCGCCTGCAACCTCCACGCCCCCCGCACGTCCATCAGTAGGGGGGCGAAGGAACGCGGGCCGGTGGCGGCTGCGAGGATCTCGCCGATCACTTCTCGATCAAGGGTTCTGACGGGCCGGCGCACCGCGCCGTCACCGTCCCGGGGGAAAGCGGAAGCACACATGTCCATGGCCATCGGGCCGATCACCACGCCGGGGTGGGGGCGCGGTTTCTCCGTGCGCGGGATGGTCGCCGCGCTCTTCGGCGCACAGGAGGCCGACGCGCCCGACGCGCTCGACGGGACCCCGAGCACCGACCGGCTCGCGGCCCAGCGCCGCTCCGGCTTCCGCCTGCTGCGCGGCGGCCGCAAGCCCGCCGAGGACCGGCCGACCCTGACCGACCTGTACCACGCCCACCGGCTCGGCCTCGTCCGCATGGCCGTCCTCCTCGTCGACCACCAGGACCTCGCCGAGGACGTGGTGCAGGAGGCGTTCACCCAGCTCTACCAGCGCCACGGCGAGGAACTGGACGACCTCGACAACGCGCTCGGCTACCTGCGCACCTCGGTGGTCAACGGCGCCCGCTCGATGCTGCGCCGCCGCAGGACCGCCCGTGAGTACGTTCCCCCGCACGAGGCCGACGCCCCCTCCGCCGAGGACCACGCCGTCCTCAACGACGAGCACCGCCGGGTCCTCGTCGCCCTGCAGGAGTTGACCTCCCGCCAGCGTGAGGTGCTGGTGCTGCGCTACTGGTCCGACATGTCGGAGGCCCAGATAGCCGAGACCCTGGGGCTGTCCCGGGGTGCCGTGAAGTCCACCGCCAGCCGGGCGCTGGACGCCTTGGAAAAGCACCTGGAGAAGGTTCGATGACCGACAAACTCCCCCGCCGCAGCGGTGGCGACGGCGACGGGCCGGCCGAGACCCCGACCGAACGGCTTCTCCGCGAGGCGATGAACGCCCGGACGTCCCTGATCACCGCCCACGACCTGCGCCCGGCCTCTCCCCCCAGGAACCGGGTCCGCCGACTGCGCCCGGTCTACATGGTCACCGTGCCCCTGCTCGGCCTGGCCGCCGCCGCGGCGATCGGCGTGGTCACCCTCAAGGGCAGCCCGGTCGCCGACCACATCACCCCGCCCCCGGCCGCCACCGCCTCCACCACCCCGTCACCGACGGCCCCCACCCCCACCCCGGCCGCCCCGTCGCCCCCGGCCACCGAGACCCCGGCCGCCGACCCCGCGACGGAGGTCCCGGCGGCCGACCCGACCCCGAGCGGCGACCCGGCGACGCCGTACACCTTCCGGGGCGTGAAGCTGAGCATCCCGGCGGGCTGGCGGGCGGTGACGGAGGGGGTCGATTCGTACCACCTCTGCCTCATGAGCCCGGGAGCGCCGCAGGGCGCCAAGTTCGGGGACTGCCAGCCGTACGGGGTGGACCTGACGGTCTTCGACACGGAGTCGATGTCCTGGCCGTCGACCGCCGACCTCGACGTCTCCGGCGGCTACGGTCACCAGCCCTACTGCCCCATCTGGGGAAATCCGCACTCGCCCGTCGGCGACGAGCTGAACTACGGTTCCGCCCCCGTGAAGAGCACGCCCACCGTCTCCGGCCGCGCCGCGCGCAAGTCGCAGTGGCAGGCGAGTTGCGGCGGGGTGGTCTTCAAGTCGCAGATATGGGCGCTGCCCAAGGACCAGGTCTTCGTCTCGGCGATCGGCCTCAAGGCCGACTACCAGGACGACCTCCAGGCGATCGTCGACAGCCTCGACGTCAGCGGCCACCCCGCGCCGTACTCGAACACCGTCAACGTGACGCTGGCCGGCCTCAAGTCCGGCCAGCAGGTGACGAACGACGGCACGCCCGTGGAGTTCACCGCGACCTTCAAGAACACCGGCAGCAAGAAGGTCACCGGGGCCAGGGCCGTCGTCAGCATCCGCAACTACCCGGGCTCGCCGTCCGGCCGGATGCCCAAGGGCACCGTGGACCACCAGGACGGCACGACCTGGAAGACCGTGGACGCGCTCGGCCTCACCGCCGGCACCGATCTGACCCTCAACGCGCCGGTCGACCTCGCACCCGGGCAGAGCGTCACGATCAACTACCGGCTGAAGCTGGCCCCGGAGGACGGCGCGGGCACCCTGCCGGTGAACGTGACCCTGGCCGTTCCCGTCCCCGACGCCGGGAGCTACACCGTGCCCGGCGACACCCTCGTCAACGTCCAGGTCGTCGCCAAGTAGCGCGTACGGCGAAGGCCCGGCTCCAGGGAGCCGGGCCTTCGTCACGCGGGTCAGGCCAGCGAGGCCATCCACGCCTCGACGTCCTCGGCGCGGCGCGGCAGCCCGGCGGAGAGGTTCTCGTTGCCGTCGGCGGTGACGAGGATGTCGTCCTCGATGCGGACGCCGATGCCGCGGTACTCCTCGGGCACCGTCAGGTCGTCCTGCTGGAAGTACAGGCCGGGTTCGACGGTGAGGACCATGCCGGGCACCAGCAGGGCGTCGACGTGCTCCTCGCGGCGGGAGTGGGCACAGTCGTGGACGTCCAGGCCGAGCATGTGGCCGGTGCCGTGGAGGGTCCAGCGGCGCTGGAGGCCCAGCTCCAGGACCTTCTCGACGTCGTACACCGAGGCGTCCAGCAGGCCCCAGGCGAGCAGGCGCTCGGCGAGGACGCGCTGGGAGGCCTCGTGGAAGTCGCGGAAGCGGGCGCCCGGCTTCACGGCCGCGATGCCGGCCTCCTGGGCGTCGTACACGGCCTCGTAGATCGTGCGCTGCAGTGCGGAGAAGCGGCCGTCGATCGGCAGGGTGCGGGTGACGTCGGCGGTGTAGAGGGTGTGGGTCTCCACGCCGGCGTCGAGCAGCAGCAGCTCGCCGGGGCGCACGTCGCCGTCGTTGCGGACCCAGTGCAGGGTGGTGGCGTGCGGGCCGGCGGCGGCGATGGTGCCGTAGCCGACGTCGTTGCCCTCGACGCGGGCGCGGCGCCAGAAGGTGCCCTCGATCCAGCGCTCGGAGGTGGCGACGGCCTGGCCGAGCTCGCGGACGACGTCGGTGAAGCCCTTGACGGTGGCGTCGCAGGCGGCGCGCAGCTCGCCGACCTCCCACTCGTCCTTGACCAGGCGCAGGCCGCTCAGGAACTCCTTGAACCCGGCGTCCCTGTCCTCGTCCAGGGCCTCGGCGAGCGCGGCCTCCAGGCCGGCGTCGTAGCCGCGCACCAGGCGGGTCGGCACGGCGGAGTCGGCGGTGAGGGCGGTCAGCTCCTCGGCGGCCCGGCGGACGTCGCGGGCGGGCAGGCCGAGCAGCTGCTCCTGCTCGGCGAGGCTGTGCCGGCGGCCGACCCAGAGCTCGCCGTGGCCGTCGAGCCAGAACTCGCCGTTCTCGCGGTTGGAGCGGGGCAGCAGGTAGAGGGCGAACTCGTGGCCGCTGTCGCCGGTCGGCTCGGCGACGAGCACCGCGTCCTCGGTCTGGTCGCCGGTGAGGTGCACGTACTCGCTGGCGGCGCGGAAGGCGAAGTCGCAGTCGTTGGAGCGGACCCGCAGGTTGCCAGCGGGGACGACGAGGCGCTCGCCGGGGAAGGCGGCGGAGAGCTTCGCGCGGCGCTCGGCGGCGTACGGGGCCTGGGCGACCGGGGCGAGGCCGTGCAGCTCGGTGTCGGCCCAGCCGGACTGCATCGAGGCGGACAGCTCGTCCGAGATGTCGCCGTAGAGGCCGTTCTTGCGGCCCTGGTGCTTCGGCTCCTCGTCGGCCTCGGGGTTCTCGGCCAGCGCGGGGGTGCGGTCCTCGGTCACGTACAACGCCTCCTTGGGGGTGGTACCGCCGCCCTCGGGGGAGGTGTCGGATCGCGACACGCGCGGGCGGCCGTGCGTCCCCATGGTACGGACGCGCGGCCACCCGTTTGTTCGAACCCTGTCGATCTGTTCGAAGCTATTCGAAGCGGGCCGCGAGCAGCATCAGGTCGTCGGTGGCCGGGGCCGCCTCGGGGGCGGGGCAGACGGCCAGCAGGTGGGCGCAGAGCCGGGCCGGGTCGATCCGCACGTCGCGCGGGGCGTCGGCGGCGGCCCGGCGCAGGTTGGACTGCCCGGCGTGCAGGGTCGGGCCGCAGCGGCGGGCCAGGCCCTCGGTGTAGAGCAGCAGGGTGTCCCCGCGCTCGGCGGTGAGCTCGACGCCGGGCGCCTCCCAGCAGGCCAGCATGCCGAGCGGGGCGGAGAGCGAGGTCTCGACGAACTCGGCGCCCGTCCGGCCGACCAGGATCGGCGGGCAGTGCCCGGCCCCGGCGAGGGTGATCCGCCGCTCGGCGGGCTCGATCCAGGCGTAGACGGCGGTGGCGGTGCGGGTCGGCTCGGTGGTCTTGAGCAGCAGCTCCAGGTCCCCCAGGACGGAGACCGGGTCCTCGCCCTCCAGCACCGCGTACGCCCGCAGCGCCGCCCGGACGCGGCCCATCGCGGCGGCGGCGCCGGGCGCGGAGCCGGGGCCCGCGCCGGGGCCGTCCCCGGAGACGGAGCCGACGGTGAGGCCGACCGTGCCGTCCGGCAGGGGGATGGCGTCGTACCAGTCGCTGCCGCTGGAGCGGTCCAGGCCGGCCGGGACGATCCGGGCGGCCAGGCGCAGCCCGTCGGCCTGCGGGAGGTGGTCGGGCAGCAGGCCCCGGCGCAGCGCCTCGGTGGTGCGGCGGGTGCGGTCCGCCTCCAACTGCTTGGCCAGCAGGGGGGCGGCGAACTCGCAGTAGAGCCGGGCCATCTCGCGCCGGCACTCGTCGGGCTCGGCGGGGCCGTCCCAGAACCAGACGGCGGCGGCGAGCGGGCCCTCCTCCTCGGTGGCGAGCGGCAGGCCGTAGCAGCCGCCGAGGCCGAGGTGGACGGCGAGCTCGCGCAGCCGGTCGCCGGTGGTCGGGTCCTCGGCGAGGTCGGGGGAGTAGAGCCGCTCGGGCCGGTCCCGCTCGCGCAGCAGCCGGGCGAGCAGGCTCTGCTCGGTCGGTACGGTCTCCAGCGCGCCGAGGCTGGCGCGGTCCAGGCCGAGGCCGACGGGCTGGCCGGGTCCGCCGCCGGGCATCCGGGTCACGAGGACGCCGCGGTGGGCGCCGAGCAGTGCGGCGACGGAGCCGAGGACGGCGTCCAGGGTGGCGGCGGTGCCGCGGGCGCGGGCGAGCCGCTCGGTGTGCCGGTGCAGGCTGGTGATATCGGACAGGCGTCCGGCCAAACGGTCCTGCACCGCCGCGGACTGCGCCGTGCGGTCGTCCGCCTCGTCGCCTGGGGCGTCGGCGGGGCCGGGGAAGCCCGGCGGCGGGTCGAGGACGGTGAGCCCGCCCGCGCCGATCGGCTCGACCGGCTCGGGGGGCGTCGTCGACGGCTGGGAGTCGTTCATGCCGTCACTCCTGACGCGGTGCTACGTGCCATGCGAAACCCCCAAGACAAGGCCAATGTGGAGCGAGCACGGCCTTAGGGCGCGTTTCGCCTCGATTCGCTACTACTCGTCATTGATCGACAGCAATGCCACCACTTCTACACAGGCCATTCGGGGCATGTCCAGATCCGGGACGAGGCGGATGGCCGGTTCCACGGGATCGTGACCTGCGCGGGGGGCGTGCACGGTTCGTGTGCACGCCGGTCGGGCCGCGAGGCATGGAGCGAGCCGGTCACGGGCAGAACCGCAGGGACGGTCCGGGTGGCCGTCCGGATCGTATGTCCGCGCCGCCCGTCCGCCGGGTCGGCCGGAAGTCTCTCACTCGTACGGTGGAACCAAGCGCGCCCGGGCGGCGTCCATCCGGGCGCATACGGGATTCTCGTTCCAAGGGCTGTTCCAGTGCGCGGCCCCTCTCAAGTCGTGCCCCGCCCCGTGCTCCACGCGTAGCCGCGCCGCCCGCCGTGCCGAACCGCCCCCGCCGTACGTCTCCGGGGCCGTGCCACGGGTCCGCGACGACTCCCGGGAGTGCCGGCGGGGCGAACCGAGCGGTCAGGGAAAGGAACGAGCGCGATGCGTGAGAACCCGAAGGGCCGGTCCGACGAGAGCTCCGCCCGGCTGGCCGCGGCCCTGACGGTGGCCGTCGACCACCGCTGGCCCGTGGTGCCGGGCACGGTGCTGCGCGGGGGGCGCTGTTCCTGCGGCGACCCGGACTGCGCCGTCCCCGGCGCGCACCCGGACGACCCCTCGCTGCTCGCGGCCACCACGGACGCCCGGATGGTGCGCTGGTGGTGGGAGCGGCAGAGCCCGGACGCGCCGGTGCTGGCCGCCACGGGCGCGGCGGTCTCGGCGGTCAGCCTGCCGGCGGCGGCCGGGGCGCGGGCGCTGGTCTACCTGGGCGCGCTGCGGCTGCCGCTCGGCCCGGTGCTGGCGATGCCGGGCCGCTACGCGCTGCTGGTGGCCCCGTACTCGCTGGACTCGCTCGGCGAGATGCTCGCCCAACTCCCGTGGGTGCCCAGCTCGTTGCGCTACCACGGGCAGGGCGGCTTCCTGCCGCTGCCGCCCGGGGGCGGGGCCGGGAGGGTGCGCTGGGTGCTGGCGCCGAGGGTGGTGGCGGGCGGCGGCGTGTGGCTGCCGCAGGTCGGGCCGCTGCTGGGCGAGTTGGTGGAGGCGACGGCCAGGTTGGACAGCGGGCGCTCGGCGTACTGAACACGCGGCGGCACCGGTGGGGCCGTTCCGGAAAAACAAAAGATCCGGCCGCTGGCGACGGGGGATGCACCAGCGGCCGGACTCTTTAGACAGTAACAAGGATCGGCGCCCGCGCCAATTTCCAAGACGCCCTCCACGCCCGGAAATTGCGCTTCCCGCGCGACAATGTGACGCGTATCACCCCGATCCCGCGCGCTTTAGTTCAGGGTGACCTGACGGTTCACCAGGTTCGCCCGCGCGCGCCGCTCCTCGGCCGTCAGCGGGGCCGGGGCGGCCAGCGCGGCGGCGAGGCGCTCGGCGAACTCGGCGGCCGGCTTCTCGCAGTCGGCGGCGGTCATCGCGAGCGGGAGGTCCCACACCGGGACGGTCAGTCCGTGCGCGCGGAACGAGCCGACCAGGCGGGTGTCGGCGCCGAGGGAGGCCTCGTCGGCGGCGTTCAGCCGGGCCAGCGCGTCGAGCAGTTCCTCCTCGGGGACGGTCATCACCCAGCGCAGGTGGTTCTTGTCCGGGGTGCCGCACCAGTAGGCGGAGTCGACGCTGCCGAGCTTCTCGGTCGGGATGGCCGAGGCGTTGGCGCGCTCCAGGGAGGCGGCGACCTCGCCGGTGGCCGTCTCGGCGTCCTCCAGCCAGAACTCGAAGCCGGTGTGGACGACTGGCTCGAAGGCGGCGGAGGCGTCCAGCAGGTCCTGCAGGCGGCGGCCGCCCGGGACGGTCCGGCGGGCGGGGACGGGGGTGCCCGGCTCGGTGGTCAGGGCCAGCTCCAGGGCGTCCGCGAGGTCGCGGCTGAGGTCGCCGGAGGAGGACTGGGTCTGCAGGCCGAGCAGGATCGAGCCGTCCTGGCGGCGCAGCGCCGGCCAGGCCAGCGGGAGCACCGTCGCCAGGGTCACCGACGGGACGTCACCGGTGGCGCCCTCGGCCACGCCGGCGGCGAGGGTCAGCGGCACGGTGGCGGCGGGCACCAGCTCGCGCAGCGCGACCCAGTCGGCCTCGCCCGGCAGGCCCTCGAACGGGCGGTGCACCAGCTCCTGGACGGCGTGCGAGGCCTCCCGGCCGTGGCACGCCTTGTACCGGCGGCCCGAGCCGCAGGGGCAGGCCTCGCGGGCCCCGACCACGGGGATCTCGCCCGTGACGGTGGTGGTGGACTGACGCTGCGGCGCCTTCTTGGCGGCCTTCTTGCCCATGGTGCGGCTCTCCCGGGGACGGTGGTTCTGCTCCGGGAGAGCCTACTGACGTCTTCGGGGCGCACGGGAACGCACCCGAGCGGGACCGGCGCCCGAGGGGGCGCGCACCTCGCGGCGCACGCCCTGTCGGCGACCCGCTCACGCGCTGCGCGCGTCCCCCTCGGGGGTGCGCCGGGCGTGCCGGGCGCGGGCCGGCAGCGCGGCCCAGACCGTCACCTCGCCGGGCGCGTCGCGCACGCCCCAGTCGCTTGCCAGCTGGTCGACGATGCTCAGGCCGCGGCCTCCGCGCGAGGTCAGCGAGGGGCTGGCGGGCAGCGGCCGGGTGGTCGCGCCGCCGTCGGTGACCTCCAGCGTGAGCACGCCGTCGGCGTGCATCTGCCAGCGCACCAGCACCCCGCCGTCGGGCTCGCCCCGGCGCTCCTCGCCGTTCTCCTGGTGCTCCCGGCCGCCCGGCGCCGGGTGCGTCCCCGAGGGGACGCCGACCAGCACCTGGTCCACCACCTCGGCCCGGGCGCCCCGGCCCAGGGCCGGGAGCGGGCCGAGCGGACGGGCGTACCGACACGCATTGCTCAAGAGCTCGGAAAGGATCAGAACGGCATCGTCGATGACCGGTTCCGGTATCTGTCGATCGCCTAGATCTCGACGCAGCCGGCGCCGTGCGACCCCGACACTCGCTGGGCCGTGCGGCACCGCCATGGTCGATGAAGTCGGCACTTCGCGCGCCACCATCAACGCCACCCCCGGACCTCCTTCAGCGTTTGCCGAGGGAGAGATGCCCCTTGGTAATGCGTCGGAAACGACTCCTCCGCGATCCCGCGAGTCCATTTCGAGTGCTGCGACGAACGGTGAACGAGAGGTCATTCCCCGCTCACCCTCCGTCGCCCGGCGCGCAAGAATTCCGGCAATAACCGGCTCGGAAGGTTTGATTGCCGAAGAGAACGCTCAGGAAGTGGAGGAGTGTCGCGGGAGTGCCGCTCCGGCGCGGTCGGAGTGCGGCCGCAGTGCCGCCCCGGAGCAGCCCCGGTGCCGCCGGAGTGTCAGCGGCCGAGGTGCGCCAGAACCTCCGCCGGGCGGTTGGTGATGATCGCCGACACCCCGAGCTCCAGGCACAGGTCGACGTCGGCCATCTCGTCCACCGTCCAGACGTGCACCTCGTGCCCCAGCTCCCGCAGGCGCGGCACCAGGTTCGGCCTGGCCTTGATCAGCTCGAGGCCGGGCCCGGCGATCCGCGCCCCGCCGGGCAGCGGACGGCCCTCGCGCAGCCGGCCCAGCAGCGGCAGCATCCGCTCGATCAGGAAGACCCGGCGGTAGTCGGGCGCGGCGGCGGCGACACGGTCCAGCGCGATGGAGGAGAAGCTCATGATCCGGGCGGACGGGCGGCCGCCCTCCTGGACGGCACCGATCTTGAACCGCTCCAGCATCCGCAGCAGCTCGGCCTCCACCCGGCCGCGGAAGCGCACCGGGTGCTTGGTCTCGATCGCCAGGTCCACCGGGCGGCCGCAGTCCACGACCAGCTCCAGCAGGCGCTCCAGGCGCAGCACGCCGCGCACCTCGGGGTCGATGCTGGGGCGGCCGGTCTTCCAGGCGCCGAAGTCGTACGCCTCCAGCTCGGCGAGCGTCATCGCGGAGACGGTGCCCCGGCCGTTGGAGACGCGGCCGATCCGGCGGTCGTGCACGCACACCAGTTCGCCGTCGGCGGTGACCCGGACGTCGCACTCGACCGCGTCGGCGCCTTCGTCGAGCGCGCGCCGGTAGGCCGCGAGGGTGTGCTCGGGCAGGGCGTGGGAGGAACCGCGGTGGGCGATCACCTGGACGGGCGGCGCCGGGCGCGCCTGTGCCGGGGGCAGGTTTTGGCTGGTCACGGCGCTAACGATAGGCGGCCGAGGTGAAGCGGAGGCGAAGACGGTCCCAATCCGGGGAGCCGTCTTCGCCTCCTGAGGCCTCAGGAGGCCTCAGGGCGCCTTCAGGCGCGGGCGCGGCGGGTGAGCGGGGTGAGCGCCCAGGTCACCAGGGCCGGCAGCAGGAAGGCGGCCAGCGAGGCGGAGGTCCACTCCTGCGGGGTGAAGTGGAGGGCCTCCTGGGCCGAGGTCCAGAAGTCCGTCCACCAGTCGGCGACCTGGGTCGGCGCGATGAACTGGTAGACGGCGAAGCCCAGCAGCCACGGCAGCAGCATCAGCCAGCGCGAGGGCGCGTCGGCGGAGAGGTTCCAGCCGTTGCGTCCGGCGCCGAAGAAGTAGTCCACCGCCAGCACCGCGAGCAGCGGCACGAACACCGAGCCGATCAGGCCGAGGAAGTTGCTGTAGGTGTCGGTGAAGCGGTCGATCCGCAGCGCCAGCACGGTGATCAGCACGCCGATCAGGCCGCTGAGCACCCGGCGGTCCACCTTCGGCAGCAGGTTCTGCACGGACATCGCGGTGGAGTACACGTTGGCGAAGGACTGGTCGGTCTCGCGCAGCACCAGCACCAGCAGGAACAGCCAGCCGGCCCAGACGCCGAGGAAGGAGTCGAAGATCCGGTTCGGGTCCCCGTCCGACTGGAGCAGCGCCATCAGGCCGAGGACGTAGCACCAGACCTGGGCGATCGTGTAGCCGGAGAAGCTGCCCCAGAACGCCGAGCGCGGGGTGCGCGAGTGCCGGGTGTAGTCGGCGGCCAGCGGGACGAAGGAGATCGACACCGCGATCATCGCGTCCGTCGCGCCGAGGAAGCCGTGCCAGTTGCCCGCGCCCGGGTCCGGCACGCCCTGGCGGCCCAGCTGGACGGTGAAGTAGACCATCGCCACCGCGACGGCCCCGGCGACGAAGCGGCGCAGCACGGCGATCGAGCCCAGCGGCCAGATCGTCAGCGCGGTGGTCAGCGCGCCCGCGAGCAGCACGAACAGCCAGCGGTAGTCGGTGGTGTGGGCGACGGTCTGCGCGCTCGCCGCGATGGTCAGCAGCTCGAACACGCCCCAGCCGACGCACTGGACGATGTTCAGCACCGTCGGCAGGTAGGACAGCCGGGTGCCGAACAGGCCGCGCAGGTTGGCCATCGCGGGCGCGCCGGTGCGGGCGCCGATCAGCGAGGCCACGCCGAGCATCGCGGTGCCGACGGCCGTGCCGACGACGATCGCCGTCACGGCGGCGGCCAGCGACATCTCGCTGCCCTTGGTGCCGAGCACGGTGGCGGCGGTGGAGAAGCCGATCAGGCTGACGCCCAGGTTCATCCAGAGCGCGAAGTGGTCCCGGAAGCGCAGGGTGCGCGGCGGCTCGGTGTCGAGGACGAGCGGGGCCTCCTGGCGCCCGTCGCGCTCCAGGACGTCCGTCGCGGAGGGGAATTCCTTGGACGCGGGCGCGTCGGAAGAAGAGGATGACGAAGCGGGCGGCATGGCCGATACTCCCTACGCCGGCATTACCCGGACAGGTTCCGGCGGTCAGCGCCCCCTCGACGGTTCGCCGACGGTGCCGTGGCGTACGGTCGACATGCGCACTCTCAGCCTGGTGGGTCCAAGCTCCCGCGTGTCAGTTCGTGGAGCGACAGGCTAACCGGCAGGGGGGTGAACGCCAAGGCCAGGGGGTGCGCGGTCCGCATGGTGGGCGGGTCCGGCGGGGGTGGGGGAACCTCCGGCCGTCGGTCCTCCGTCCTTGCAGGTCGGCGCCGGTTAAGGATTCTTATGAGTTCTTCAGTGAGGTCCTTACGGCGATCGAATCGGCCGTACGAAAAACTATGGTCCTTGGTTCTGTCAGCTATGGAGGTCGTCCGTGAGCACCGAGCGCGAGGTTGGGCCCACCGGGTCGCAGGGGGAGCAGCCCTCGGGCGGTCTGGGAGCGGACGGTGCCGCTCCCGACGCCCCTGCTCAGGGCGGGCACAAGCCGACCATGGCCTTCAGCCGCGTCCCGGACCCGGCGGCCGACGCGGCCGAGCCGGTGGCCGGAGCCGCTGAGGCCGCCGACGCCGCTGAGGCCGTTGAGGCCGTTGAGGCCGTTGTGCCCGAGGACGGTGCTCCGGCGGACGGCGGGCACAACGCGA
Organism: Kitasatospora sp. NPDC101183; assembly: GCF_044767945.1. Classification (NCBI taxonomy): domain Bacteria; kingdom Bacillati; phylum Actinomycetota; class Actinomycetes; order Kitasatosporales; family Streptomycetaceae; genus Kitasatospora; species Kitasatospora sp. NPDC101183. Next base: position 226,459 of record NZ_JBIWOW010000008.1, read on the forward strand.
CGATGGTGTTCAGTCGCGTGCCGGACCCGGCCGCCGAGGAATCCGTCCCGGCGGACGGCGGGCACAAGCCCACCGTGGCCTTCACCAAGGTCCCGGCGCCGGAGGCGCCCGTGGCCGAGCCCGCTCCCCTCGCCGCTCCTGTGGCAGAGGCGCCCGCCGTCGACCCGGTCACCGGGTACCTCGATGCGCCCCCGCCGGCCGTGCCGCCCGCACCCGTGCCCGCCCCGGCGCTGCCGCCGGTCGGCAACCCGTACGCCACCCCGACCCACGGCGTCCCGGCCGCCGGAGCGCAGGAGCCGTACGGCGTCGCGCCCGCCGCCCCCGTCGCGCCGGCCGCGCACGGGCACCACCCGTTCGGCGCAGGCCAGCCGCTCGGCGGCTGGGGCCCCGGCCCCGACGCCACCCACGGCGGCGCGGGTCACCCCGGCGGCCCGCAGGGCCCGCTCGGCTACCCGGCCGAGTACCCCGGCGGCCCGAACGGTCCGTCCGGGCCGTCCGGTCCCGGGAAGAAGCGCGGCGGCCTGGTGGCCCTGATCGCCGCCGTCGCCCTGGTCGCCGGTGTGGCCGGCGGCGCGCTCGGCGTGACCGTCGCCCGGCACGACGACAGTGCGAGCAGCTCCGCGAACGACCACCGCAGCACCACCATCCAGGCGGGCAACACCCAGAAGAACGAGCCCGCCGCCGGCTCGATCGCCGGGATCGCGCAGAAGGCGCTGCCCAGCGTCGTCACCATCAAGGCCGTGGGCAACGGCGAGTCCGGCACCGGCACCGGCTTCGTCTTCGACACCGAGGGCCACATCCTCACCAACAACCACGTGGTCGCGCCGACCCTCCAGGGCTCCGGCGGCAAGCTGACCGTCAAGTTCGCGGACGGCACCACCTACAACGCCTCGGTGCTGGGCAACGCCTCCGGCTACGACGTCGCCGTCGTCAAGATCGACAACCCGCCGAAGGGCAAGCTGACCCCGCTCCCGCTGGCCGACTCCGACAAGGTCAACGTCGGCGACACCACCATCGCCATCGGTGCGCCGTACGGCCTGGAGTCCACCGTCACCAGCGGCATCGTCAGCGCCAAGGACCGCCCGGTCGCCTCCGGCGACGAGACCGGCTCGCAGGCCTCGTACATGAACGCCCTGCAGACCGACGCCTCCATCAACCCCGGCAACTCCGGCGGCCCGCTGCTCGACGCGAGCGGCGCGGTGATGGGCATCAACTCGGCGATCCAGTCCAACGCCTCCGCCAACGGCCGGGCCGGCAGCATCGGCCTCGGCTTCGCCATCCCGATCAACCAGGCCAAGTGGGTCGCCGAGACGCTGATCAAGACCGGCAAGCCGGTCTACGCCAAGCTCGACGTGCTGCGCAACGACGACTACAAGGGCGACGGCGCGCAGATCCAGACCCGCGACATCCAGGGCCAGCCCGCCGTCACCCCCGGCGGCGCGGCCGACAAGGCCGGCCTCAAGCCCGGCGACGTCATCACCAAGCTCGGCGGCGCCCCGATCGAGAACGGCCCCGCGCTGGTCAGCCGGATCTGGACCCACAAGCCCGGCGAGACCGTCGACGTCGAGTACACCCGCAACGGTCAGCCCTTCAACACCAAGGTCACCCTCGGCACCCGCGAGGGCGACGCCTGACCCCCGTACCCCCGGTGAAACGGTGTGCACCGAACCCCGCCGGACCCGTTAGGCTGACCTCCGCCTGGAGAGCTGCCCGAGCGGCCTAAGGGAACAGTCTTGAAAACTGTCGTGGCGTGACCCGTCACCGTGGGTTCGAATCCCACGCTCTCCGCTGGTTGGAGAACCACCTGCTCAGGGCGGGTGCCGAGAGGCTCGGCACCCGCCCTCGGTGTTTGCGTGGGCCGGTCGTGGGCCGGGGTTGACCCTGACACCGTGGCAGGCGGTGGAGTGGAGGCATCATGTTGAACATCGGAGACTTCGCCAACCACGGCCGGGTGTCGGTGCGGATGCTGCGCCACTACGACGCGATCGGCCTGCTGCGGCCCGCGCGGGTCGACCCCGCGAGCGGGTACCGCTCGTACGAGGCCGCCCAACTCGCCCGGCTGAACCGGGTGATCGCGCTCAAGGAGCTCGGCTTCACGCTGCAGCAGGTCCGCGCCGTGCTCGACGAGCAGGTGGACGCGGCCGAGCTGCGCGGCATGTTGCGGCTCCGGAAGGCCGAACTCGCCGCCGCCATCGCGGCGGACGAGCAGCGGCTGGGCCGGGTGGAGGCGAGGCTCCGGACGATCGAGAGCGAGGGGAACATGTCCGAGCACGATGTGGTCGTGAAGCCGGTGCCGTCGGTGCGGGTGGCCCAACTGGCGGGTGTGGCCGCGAGTTACGAGCCGAAGGACGTCGACCTGGTGGTCGGCCCGCTGTTCGAGGAGCTGTGCCGCCGGGTCGCCGAGGCCGGGATCGAGGAGACCGGCCCGTCCGTCGCCCGCTACGAGGACGTGCCCAACGGGGACGGCTCGGTGCTGGTCCGGGTCTGCCTGCAGGTCGGGCCCTCGGTGAAGCCGGGGCCGTACGGGTTCGACGTCCTCGACCTGCCGCCGATCGAGCAGGCGGCGACGATCGTCCACCACGGCTCCATGGACGACTCGGTGGGCAGCTTCCAGGCGCTGGCCCGCTTCATCGAGGCGGCCGGCTACCGCTCGGCGGGGTACGCGCGGGAGCGGTACCTGGAGACGCCGGAGGACACGTCCAAGTGGGTCGTCGAGCTGCAGGAGCCGGTGGTCCGCGCCTGACGGGCCGCTTCTGACGGGCGGCTTCCGGCGGGTGGCGCCGGGCGGCGTGCTTGCCCTCGACCGGGTCGAGGGCCCTAGCGTCGCCCGGCGTGACCACCGTTCCCTCCCTGCCCCGCCCGTACCTGCTCTGGCTCGCCGGGGTCCAGACCGGGCTGCTGGGCGACGCCGCGCTGTACTTCGCCCTCGGCTGGGCCGCCTCCGGGTACGGGGGAGGGGCGGCCGGCCTGGTGCTGACGGCGATCACCGTGCCGCGGACGCTGCTGGTGCTGTTCGGCGGGGCGGTGGCGGACCGGTACGGCGCCCGGCCGGTGCTGCTCGCCGGGGACGCGGTGATGCTGGCCGCCACGCTGCTCCTCGCGGTCGCGGCCGTCCGCCTCGGCACGCCGCTGTGGCTGCTCGTCGCCTCGGGGGCCGTGATCGGGGCGGTCGACGCGTTCCACCTCCCGGCGAGCGGCTCGATGCCGCGGCGGCTCGTACCGGCCGAACTCCTGCCCAGGGCACTGGCGTTGAGGCAGGCGGGCGGCCAGGTATCGGTGCTGCTCGGGGCGCCGCTCGGCGGGCTGCTGGTCGCCTCCGGCGGACTCGCCGGTACTGCCCTGGCGGACGCGGCGAGCTTCGGGGTCGTCCTGCTGGTCGTGCTGCGCGTACGGCCGGCGGCGGGCGGGCGGCCCGCCGCGGGCGCCCCGACCGGGCTGCTGCGGGCGGCGGCCGGCGCCCTCCGCCTCGCCCTGCGGGACCGGCTGCTGCGGGCGGCGCTGCTGCTCACCGGGGCGGCGGCCGGGGGGCTGCTGCCCGTGGTCTCGCTGCTCGGCCCGCTGCTGGCCCGCACCCGGGGGTGGAGCGCGGGCACGGCCGGCCTCCTCGGCGGCGCCCAGGCGGCGGGGATGCTGGCGGTGGCGGGCCTGGTCGCCTGGCGCGGCGGGCTGTCCCGCCCCGGACTCGGGGCGACGGCGGGCCTCGCTGTCGCCTCGGCCGGGACGGCCCTGCTGGCCCTCGCGCCGGGTGCGGCGACGGCTACGGGGGCGGCCGTGCTGATCGGGCTCGGGTCGGGGCTCTTCGCCTCGCACCTCGGGCCCCTTGTCCTCGGCAGTGCTGCGGATTCCCATCTCTCGCGCGTGCAGGGGCTGTTGACGCTGGTGCAGAGCACGGCGCTGATTCTCGCCAATCCGGTACTGGGGGCCCTCGCGGATGCTTGCGGGCCCCAAGTGCCCACGCTCGTCTGCGCCTTGGCCACCTCGGCTGCGGCTCTTGCGGCGGCGGGCTCGCTGCGAGGGTCAACTGTGCTGATGCGGGGGTGACATGGCCCGGATGGCGCCGGGTGGGGCGCGGTGGAGCAGGCGAAAGGCAGCCCGGGGAATCGGCCTCGGGGCGCCGGGCGGGAGCACCGCCGTGCCCGCCGAGCTGCTGCGGGGCGGCGCGGCTTCGATGCCCGTCCGGCTCCGCCCGTCGCCGGGGGACGGCTGCCCGCGCCCCTCTGCTCCCGCGGCTCCGCACTGCCTCGCCCCGCCCCGCCTCGCCCGCCTTCGGCGGCGGTGGCGGCCCGGCCTCACCCAGTCCGACCTCGGCCCCGCCTCGGCCCTGGTCCCACCCCACCCCACCCCGGCCCCGGGGCAGGACCGGGGTGGGGTGGGGGCGGGTCCGGCCTTGTTGGGTGTGGGGTCGCCGTCGTGCTCGTTGCGTCGGCTCCGCCCGCGTCCGTCGGGCGGAGCCGACCGGTTGCCCAGGGGCGGGGCGCCGCCGCCGTGCGCGCTCGCCGCGGTGCCCGGCACGTGCACTTGCCCGGGGTTGGGGGTGGGGGCAGAGTGCCGGGGTGTAGGGGTGGGCGGTGGAGCGGAGGCGGCGATGGGTGAGCTGGTGGAGCGGCTGGGGCTCGGGCTGCCGGGTGGGGCCGTGGTGGTGGATCCGGACGTGACGGCCGCGTACCGGCGGGACATGGCCGGGTTCTGTGCGGCCGGGGAGCCCGCGGTGGTGGTGTTCCCGGAGACGGTGGAGCAGGTCCAGCACGTGCTGCGGACGGCGACGGAGCTGCGGGTGCCGGTGGTGCCGCAGGGCGCCCGCACGGGGCTCTCGGGGGCGGCGAACGCCGTCGACGGGTGCGTGGTGCTGTCGATGGTGAAGATGAACCGGATCCTGGAGCTGGACCCGGTGAACCGGATCGCCGTGGTCGAGCCGGGCGTGGTGAACGCCGAACTCTCGCGGGCCGCCGCGAAGTCGGGCCTGGCGTACCCGCCGGACCCGTCGAGCTGGGAGTCCTGCACGATCGGCGGCAACATCGGTACGGGCGCGGGCGGGCTCTGCTGCGTGAAGTACGGGGTGACCAGCGAGTACGTGCTCGGCCTGGACGTGGTGCTGGCGGACGGCCGCCTGCTGTCCACCGGCCGCCGCACGGCCAAGGGCGTGGCCGGGTACGACCTGACCCGGCTGTTCGTCGGTTCGGAGGGCACCCTGGGCGTCGTCGTCCGCGCGGTGCTGGCGCTGCGGCCCGCGCCCGCCCCGCAGTTGGCGCTGGCGGCGGAGTTCCCGAGCGCGGACGCCGCGGGCGCGGCGGTGTGCGAGGTGATGGCGCGGGGCCTGACCCCGTCGTTGATGGAGCTGATGGACGCGACCACCGTGCGGGCCGTCAACGAGCTGGGGCGGATGGGCCTGCCGGAGTCGACGCGGGCGCTGCTGCTGGTGGCCTTCGACGGGCCGGACCGGGTGGCGGAGCTGGCGCGGACGGCGGGGCTGTGCCGGGAGGCCGGGGCGACGGAGGTGGTGCCGGCCGAGGACCAGGCGGAGTCGGACCTGCTGCTGGAGGCCCGACGCCTGGCGCTGCCCGCGCTGGACCGGCTCGGGACGACGATGATCGACGACGTGGCCGTGCCGCGCTCGCGGCTGGCCGAGATGCTGAACGGGGTCGGGGCGATCGCCGAGCGGCACGGGCTGACCATCGGCGTGGTCAGCCACGCCGGGGACGGCAACACCCACCCGATCGTGATCTTCGACGCCTCGGACGAGGAGCAGACGGCGCGGGCCCAGCTCTCCTTCGACGAGATCATGGCGCTCGGCCTGGAGCTGGGCGGGACGATCACCGGGGAGCACGGGGTGGGGCTGCTCAAGCGGGACTGGCTGGCGCGGGAGCTGGGCCCGGTGGGGCTGGACCTGCAGCGGCAGGTGAAGGCGGTCTTCGACCCGCTGGGAATTCTGAACCCGGGCAAGATGGTCTGATTTTCCTTCCGCCTAATTTTCCGATCGTCCAAGAATGGCCGGAAAGTCGACATGGAAGGGTGAGCGAACTTTTCGGGGGCGCATTTACGGACGAGCCGCGCCCCTGTTGTGCGCTCGTCGGTGCGCTCGACCCCGGAGGCGCCCTCGCCGGGAGGTCCCGAAGGGGCCGCCGTTCGGGCGAAGTCCCAGCTCGTAGGCGGTGTGTCGGCGCGCTGTCCGGTTCTGTCGCCGTTATTCACCGCTGGGGTGGATATCACGCGAACGGGCGAAAACTGCCCCCGTGGCTAGTGCTTTGTCGATTTGTTGCGGAAGTCTGTCCCTCGGCGTCGCAGCCGCAGGTGTTCGTCTGGCCGGCGAACCCCCGCACATCACGCTCGGAATTGCACGACAATCGCGAAATCACGAAATCACGATGAAGCAGCTTCTTGGAGGCTTCCCATGGCTCGTATCCACACCCGTCGGATGACCGGGCTCCTGCTCGCCGCGCCCCTCGCGGCCGGCCTGCTGCTGGCGGGCGCCGGTGCCGCCGCCGCCGACAACAGCGCGGGCGCCGCGGCCGGTTCCAACGCCGGCGTGGTGTCCAACGTCGGCACCGGCAACGTCTTCGGCGGGCTGGACGGCAACTACGTCTCCACCCAGCAGACGGCCACCGGCGCCGGCGCGTCGAACCAGAACAACACCGTCGCGGTGAAGGACAACTCGGGCAACGTCCTGGCCGGCCAGGGCAACAAGAACATCAACGTCATCTTCGCGCCGATCTTCCGCTGACCGCCGAGGGCACCACCGACGGCGGGGGCGCCGGAGGTGGGAGACCGCGGGTGGGCTGAGCATCCGCGGAGGGGCTCGAAGCAGTCTCCGGGTGGCACGACCGCCCGGGCGCGGAACGCGTCGGACGGACGGCATCGACGAACGGAGTCGATGGACGCGACGGACGACGACGAGCGCATGACCGGCCGAGCGGAAAGGGTCGCCGCGAAAACCGGCCTCGTGGGCGGTGCCGCCATCGGCACCGCCCACGAGTGCGTCCGGGCCCGGACGCGGGGCCGCCCGAGCGACCGGAAACCGCCGCCCACCAGCGGGGGAGCGGCCATCGAGGGCCCGCGCCCGGGGCCGTCGGCCCACGGCGGTACGGTTGCGCTCCAACAGCGCACCACGCGCCCGGGCCGGCAGTCGGCCCGGCCGGGGGAGGCGACCGCGGCAACCGGAGGGAAGGGCGCGCGATGGCGGCGGAAGAGGAGGGCCTGACCGGCCCCGGCGGGGCCCGGCCCGCGTCGGGCGAGCGGGCCCAGCAGCCCCAGCACTCCCAGCAGTCCGAGCGCCCGTCCGGCCCGCGCTCCGTCCCCGAGCTGCTGCTCGGCCGTCCGCCGATGGCCCGCCCGCTGCCGTCCTTCGACATCGAGGCGGCCCCCGCCGAGCCCGGCCGGCTGTTCGTCGAGTGGCTCGCCACCGCCCTGGACGCCGGGGTGCTCGACCCGCAGGCCTTCACCCTCTCCACCGTCGACGCGGACGGCATGCCCGACGCCCGGGTGCTGGTGCTGCGCGACGTGGACGCGGCCGGCACCGGCTGGAACTTCTCCATCACCGCCGACAGCCCCAAGGGCCGCCAGCTCGCCCACCACCCGGCCGCCGCGCTGTCCGTCTACTGGCCGCAGCTGGGCCGCCAGGTGCGGGTGCGCGGCAGCGTCGAGCGCGCGGCCGACCTGGTCGCCGCCGCCGAGTTCGCCACCCGCTCGCCCGCCGCCCGGGCCGCCTCGCTGGTCGGGCGGCAGAGCGAGGAGATGGCGGCCCTCGACGAGTACGACGAGGCGCTGGCCGCCGCCTACCGCGCACTGGAGGCGACCCCGGACGTGGTCGCGCCCGGGCACGCCGTCTACACCCTGTGGGCGCACGAGGTGGAGTTCTGGCAGGGCGAGGCCCACCGCCGCCACGTCCGGCTGCGCTACACCCGCACCGGCCCGGTCCGCACCCCGGAGTGGACGCGCGCCCTGCTCTGGCCGTAGGGACGGCCCGAGCTACCGCCGCCCGGTCAGCGTGGCCCCCACGCTGGCCACCACCACGCACCCGATCCCCGCCAGCTGCGGCGCTCCGAGCAACTGCCCGAGCACCACCAGCCCGACCAGCGCGCTGACCGCCGGCTCCAGACTGACGAGCACGCTGAACACCCGCTGCGGCATCCGCCGCAGCGCCGTCATCTCCAGCGCGTACGGGATGACCGGCAGCAGCAGCGACACCCCGGCGACGGAGGCGAGCAGCACCAGCGGCGAGGCGCCGGGCGCGGTCAGCCCGTCCCAGGCCTGCCCGAACCCGAAGGGCGCGAGCGTCAGCGCTCCGGCGGTCATCGACACCGCGAGCCCCTGGAAGCCCTCGAAGACGGCGCCGACCTTGTCGGTGAACAGGATGTACGCGGCGTAGCAGGCCGCCGCGCCGAAGGCGAAGAGCAGGCCGACCGGGTCGAGCCCGCCGCCGCCCTCGCCCTCGCCGAGCAGGGTCAGCAGCGCGACCCCGGCCGCGGCGAGCAGCGCCCAGAGCAGGTGGCTGGCCCGCCGGGCGAAGAACAGGGCGACGGCCAGCGGGCCGAGGAACTCGATGGTCGCGGCGGTGCCCATGGGCAGCCGGTCGATCGCGCCCGCGAAGAGCAGGGTCATCCCGGCGGAGGCCATGCCGAGCAGGGTGGCCGCGGCGAGGTCGCGCGGGCGCTTGCCGCGCAGCTTCGGCCGGGTGACGGCGAGCAGGACGACGGCGGCGAAGCCGAGCCGAAGGAAGGTCGTGCCGCTGACGCCGAGCGGGCCGAACAGCGGCTTGGACAGCGCGATGCCGGTCTGCACGAGGAACATCGCGGTCAGACAGAGAAGCGGCGCCGGGATCCTCTCCGGGCGCCGCAGGGCCTTGCCGAACCTCCGGCCGGTGGGTCGGCCGGGGCGCGCGTCCGGTGGGGCCGCGGTGCCGGGCTCCCCGCCTCGTCGCCAGCTGCCCCGCTCGCCGGCGGGCTCGCCCTTGGGGGCGGGCGGCATGGCAAGCGCCTCGGCGACGGCGGCGGCCGGCGTCGGGGCGATGGTTTCGCTGGGGCGGGAGGTGGGCATGGTAATGAGTTTGCCGTAAGGAGTGACGAACGGGCAAGCTCGTTACCGGAATCGGGACGGAAGCGGACGGGTGCGCCCGAATGGGTGGTCCGCCCGGGGCCCCGCGGCGTGGCTGCGTCGATCGTCCGATGGTCCGTCAGTATCAATGGCCGGTGCGCTATCTCCGCCCCGCGGCCCTGCTCGCCGCCTCCCTCGTGCTCCTGCTGGCCACCGACGGGACGGGCGAGAGCGCCGCGGCCTCCGCCCCGGCCGCCGCCGTCGTCCCCCGCATCCGCGCGGTCAACCTGCCCGACCGGGCCGGGCCGCCCAAGGCCCGCGAGGGCTGGTCCGGCGCCGCCTTCGACGCCTGCACCGCCCCCGCCCTCGACACCCTGCGGGCCTGGCGCGGCGCCTCCCCGTACGGGGCGCTCGGCGTCTACGTCAGCGGCGCCCAGCGCGGCTGCGCCCAGCCCCGGCTCACCGCCGACTGGGTCCGCCAGGCCCGCGCCATGGGCTGGCGCTTCCTCCCCGTGCACGTCGGCCTCCAGGCGCCCTGCGCCGACCCGACGCACAAGCCCAAGCGGATCGACCCGGCCAAGGCCGCCCGGCAGGGCCGGGACGAGGCGGGCGAGGCCGTCCACGCGATGCGCGCGCTCGGCTTCGACGGGGGCAGCCCGGTCTACCTGGACATCGAGTCCTACCCGATGCGCGATCCGGCCTGCGGCCAGGCCGTCGTGGAGTTCACCCTCGGCTGGACCCAGGCCCTGCACTCCGCGGGCTACCGCTCGGGCTTCTACTCCAGTCTCGACTCCGGCATCGCCGACCTCTCCGCCGCCGCCCGCGCCGGCAGCTCCCCCCTGCCCGACTCCCTCTGGTACGCCCGCTGGGACGACCGCGCCGACACCGACGGCTCCGGCCGCCTCGACCCCGACCTCTGGGTCTTCCACCAGCGCGTCCACCAGTACCGTGGAAACGTCGAGGAGACGTACGCCGGGGCGACCCTCACCATCGACCGCAACCACGTCGACGGCCCCACGGCCGACTGACCGGCGCCGCGCCCCCGGACGGGCGGGCGAAAGCGGGACGAATCCGTGATCCGTTCAACGGGGCCGCAGGGCTGACACGGGACGGGCGGAGCGGCACAATCGGGCACGTCGGCGCGCATTACCGCCCGGTAGGTGTGTCCGCAGGAGCAGCCGCCAGTGCCGCCAGGTCAAGGAGGACCCGTGTTCAGCACGATGCAGGACGTCCCGCTCACCGTCGCCCGAATCCTGGAGCACGGGTCCACGATCCACGCCCGCTCGACCGTCACCACCTGGAACGGCACCGGGCCGGTCGTCCGCACGTACGCCGAGGTGGGGGCCCGGGCCGCCCGGCTTGCGTACGCGCTGCGCGACGAGCTCGGCGTCGTCGACGACGACCGGGTGGCCACCCTGATGTGGAACAACGCCGAGCACCTGGAGGCGTACCTCGCCGTCCCGTCGATGGGCGCGGTGCTGCACACGCTCAACCTGCGGCTGCCCTCCCAGCAGCTCTCCTTCATCGTCAACCACGCCGCCGACCGCGTGATCATCGTCGACGGCAGCGTCCTGCCGCTGCTCGCCGCCGTCCTCGGCGACCTCGCGCCGACGCTCAGGCACATCGTGGTCAACGGCCCCGGCGACCGTTCGGTGCTGGCCGCGTTCCCCGGCACCGTGCACGACTACGAGGAACTGCTGGCCGGCCGGCCCGACGCGTTCCCGTGGCGCACCGACATCGACGAACGGCAGGCCGCCGCCCTCTGCTACACCTCCGGCACCACCGGCGAGCCCAAGGGCGTGCTCTACAGCCACCGCTCGGTCTACCTGCACTGCCTCCAGGTCAACACCGGCGACAACTTCGCCTTCACCCCGCGCGACACCGCGCTCCCGGTGGTGCCGATGTTCCACGTGAACGCCTGGGGCATCCCGCACGCCGCCTTCATGTCCGGCGCCAACCTGCTCATGCCGGACCGCTTCCTCCAGCCCAAGCCGATGGCCGAGATGATCGCCGCCGTCCGGCCGACCGTCAGCGCCGCCGTCCCCACCATCTGGAGCGGGCTGCTGGACGAGCTGGACGCGGGCGACTACGACACCTCCAGCCTGCGCATGGTGGTCATCGGCGGCAGCGCCTGCCCGCCCTCGCTGATGAAGGGCTTCGAGGAGCGCCACGGCATACGGGTCCTGCACGCCTGGGGCATGACCGAGACCTCCCCGCTCGGCTCCTTCGCCCAGCCCCCGGGCGGCCTGACCCCCGAGCAGGAGTGGCCCTACCGGATCACCCAGGGCATCTTCCCCGCCTCCGTCGAGGCCCGGCTGATCGGCCCGAACGGCGAGCGGATGCCCCACGACGGCGTCGCCGCCGGCGAGTTGGAGGTGCGCGGCCCCTGGATAGCCGGGGCCTACTACGGCGGCGCCGGGCAGGATCCGCTCCGGCCGGAGGACAAGTTCTCCGAGGACGGCTGGCTGCGCACCGGGGACGTCGGCACCATCACGGCCGACGGCTACCTGACCCTCACCGACCGGGCCAAGGACGTCATCAAGTCCGGCGGGGAGTGGATCTCCTCCGTCGAACTGGAGAACGCCCTGATGGCCCACCCCGAGGTGGCCGAGGCCGCCGTGGTCGCCGTCCCGGACGAGAAGTGGGGCGAGCGCCCGCTGGCCACCGTGGTGCTGCGCCCGGGCGCGACGGCCGGGCTCAGGGAGCTGCGCGCCTTCCTGGCCGAGCGGATCGCCTCCTGGCAGCTGCCGGAGCGCTGGTCGATCGTCGAGTCGGTGCCGAAGACCTCGGTCGGCAAGTTCGACAAGAAGGTGATCCGCGCGAGCTACGCGGCCCAGGAGCTGGACGTGACGGTGCTCGGCAAGGAGTAGCCGCCCCGCAGGGACGAGGAGGCCCCCGGTTCCACGTGGAACCGGGGGCCTCGGCGCTTCTCAGCCCGCGGCGGCGACGCCCGCCTCGCCCATCGCGCCGATCCGCCCGAGCAGGTCGACGATCCGCGACTGCACGTCCTCGCTGGTCGAGCGCTCGGCCAGGAAGAGCACCGTCTCGCCGGTGCGCAGCCGGGGCAGCTCGCGCGGGTCGAGGTCGACCGAGGTGTAGACCACCAGCGGGGTGCGGTGCAGCCGGTCGTTGGCGCGCAGCCAGTCCAGCAGGCCGACCCGGCGGCGGCGGATCTGCAGCAGGTCCATCACCACCAGGTTGGGCTGCACGCTGCTGGCGCGGGCCACCGCGTCGTTCTCGTCCGTCGCGTGCTCGACGTGCATGCCGCGCCGCTCCAGGCTGGCGATCATCGCGGCGGCGATGTCCGGGTCGCCCTCGACCAGCAGCACCCGGGGAGCGTGGTGCTCGCCGTCGCGCGGGGCCAGGGCGCGCAGCAGCACGGCCGGGTCCGCGCCGTACGCGGCGTCGCGGGTGGCCTGGCCGAGGCCGGCGGTGACCAGCACCGGGATGCGCCGGTTGAGCGCCGCCGTGCGCAGCGACTGCAGCGCGGTGCGGGTGATCGGGCCGGTCAGCGGGTCGACGAACAGCGCGGCCGGCTCGGCGCCGACCTGGGCGTCCACCTCCTCGCGGGAGCGGACGATCACCGGCCGGTAGCCGCGCGCCTGGAGCGCCTGGCGGGTGTTCGGGTCGGGCTCGGGCCACACCAGCAGCCGGCGCTCGCCGTCCGCCCCGGCCTGCGGCTGGTCCGCGCCGCCGCGCTCGGGGGCGGCGGGCAGCTCGGCCATCGGCCGCGGGGCCGTCCGGGCCTCGACGGGGACGGGCGGGTGCGCGGGCGCGGCGGGCAGCGCCTGCGGGCCGGCCGGGCGCGGCGGGGCCAGCTCGGCCAGTCCGCTGCCGACCGGGCGGGGAGCGGCGGGCTCCTCGGCGGCGGGCAGGGCGGGGCGGGCCGGCTCCAGCGCCGTCGACGGCTCCTGGCCGGGGCCGGGCGGCACGGCGAGGCGGCGCCGACGGCCGGTGGGCACGGCGGCGGGCTCCACCGGCGCGGGGGCCGGGCCGGCGGGCAGGGCGTGCTCCAGGCCGGGGTAGACCGGGGTGTCGGGCAGCCCGGGCAGGGCGAGGGCGCCCGAGGAGTCCTCGGTGGAGGGCAGTCCGCGGCGGCGCCGGGGCTTGGCCTCGGCGTCCCCGGCCGGGTCGGCGGGCGGCGCGGGGGCCTCGGCCACGGCCGTGCCGGGGCCGAGCGCGAGCGGCTCGCGGCCGTTCGTCCGGGGCGCGGCGGGGCGGCCGTTCTCGACGGGCACGGCGTAGGCGGGGCCGGAGCGGCCGTCGTCCTTGCCCCAGGGGTCGGTCAGGGTGCCGTCCGGGCCGGTCAGGCCCTGGCGCCCGTACGCGGGGGCGGCGCCGTTGCTGACCCACTGTCCGGTGGCGTCGCGCTCGGCGGGGGCGGAGGGCTGGTCCTCGGCAGCGGCCGGGCGGCCACGGCGGCCGCGCCGCTCGGCGGGGGGCTCCTCGGTGCCCGCGCGCTCCGGCTCGGGGGTCTCGCGCGCCGGGCGCTCGGCCTCGGCGGCGGGCTCGGCCGGGTCCTCGCTGCTGGGCAGCTGCGGGATGCCGGGCAGTTCGGGCAGGACGGCGCTGTCGCCCTCCTTGGGCCGGTCCGAGCGGCCCTCGGAGGCGGCGCGCTCGGCGGCGGCCTTGGCGGCGGCCGGGTCCAGCGGCAGCTCGACGACGTACGTGGTGCCGGCCCTGCCGGGCAGTTCGTGCGGCTGGAGGACGCCGCCGTGGCGCTCGACGACCGCGCGGGCTATCGGCAGGTGGACGGCGCTGCCGCCGCGGCCGGGCCCGCGGATCTCCACCCGGGCGACGTCGCCGCGCTGGGCGGCGGCCAGGACGACGGTCGGCGGCTCGGGAGCCGGACGCGGCGCGGGCGCGCCGGTCAGCCCGGGCACGGCGAGGCCGGGGGAGGCGGGGGCCGGGGGGTCCAGCAGGAGGCCGACGCCGCTGACGTCGGCGACCAGGTGCGCCAGCGCCTGGGCCAGTCGGCGCTCGTCGGCGATCACCTCGACGGCGGCGGCGTGCACCGAGAACCGCACCCGGCCCGGGCCGGTCAGCTCCCCGGCCTCCTCGACGGCCCGACGGACGACCTCGTCCAGGCCGACCGGGACGTGCTCCTCGGCGGGCTTGCGGCCGCCCTTGGAGCCGCTGACGTCCCGGGCGTCCGTGTCCTTGGTGTCCTTGAGGTCCTTGCCGTCCCTGCCCTCGGCCGGGGCGGCGCCGGCCTCGGCGCGCTGGTGCTCCAGCACGTCGTCGATCAGCTTCCCGAAACGGCGGCACTCGTCGGCGAGGCGGCGCAGCGTCCAGTTGGCCTCGGGCCACAGCTGCCCGGCCGGGTCGGCGGCGAGCGTCTCCAGTCTCTGGTTCAACGCGCTGAGTGCGCCACCGAGTTCGCTCTCCAGGACGGCGGTGAGGTGCTCGTTGCGGGCGACGAGGGCGAGTTCGCGGCTGCGGTCGGTGAAGGTCATCACCGCGCCGACCAGCTGGTCGCCGTCCCGGACGGGGGCGGTGGTGAGGTCGACGGTGACGGGCCGGCCGTCCTTGCGCCACAGCACGGTGCCGCGCACCCGGTGCTTGCGCCCGGAGGTCAGGGTGTCCAGCAGCGCGGACTCCTCCAGCGCCAGCGGGGTGCCGTCCGGCCGGGAGTGCTGGATCAGCGGGTGCAGCTCGCGCCCGCCCAGCTCGCTGGCCCGGTACTCCAGGATGTGCGCGGCGGCCGGGTTGACCAGCACGCAGCGCCCTTCGAGGTCCACGCCCAGCACGCCCTCGGCGGCGGCCCGCAGGATCATCTCGGTCTGCTTGTGCTGGCGCCGCAGCTCGGCCTCGACGCCGACCCGGCCGGAGAGGTCGCGGACCAGCAGCAGGAGCAGGTCGGAGGAGGAGGGGGAGCGGGAGCCCTCGCGGTAGGGGTCGTACGAGCCCGAGGGCGAGAGCGCGGAGCCGCGGCCGCCGTCGTCGGCGAAGTCGTTGCCGGAGACCTCGACGGGGAAGGTGGTGCCGTCGGTGCGGTGGGCGGTCATCCGGACCGGGCGGTCCAGGGGGTCGTCCTCGCGGGTCGCCGGGCGCATCGAGCCGGGGATGCGGCTCGGGTCGAACTCGGGCAGCAGGCCCAGCACGCCCATGCCGACCAGTGAGGTGCCCGGCGCCTGCAGCGCCTGGACGGCCGCGCTGTTGGCGTCCACGACGGTGCCGTTGCTGTTCACCAGCAGCAACGCGTCGGGCAGGGCGTCGAGTATGGCGGCGAGGCGAGCAGCGCCTCGGATCGGCCTGCTGCTCACGTCGACAGGTCTCCTCGGCTCGGGGCAGCTCCTCCGGAGACGGCAGTATCTCATTCTTCTTTGCGGCGGGGACGACCCGCCTAGTAACGTGGGCGGTGGTTGGTGCCGGGCCCCACGGTTGTGGCATCATCACTGACACACGGAACGGGTCCGCGCGAGCGGGCGTGCTCCTTGTGGGGAGGCTTCGCCTAGTCCGGTCTATGGCGCCGCACTGCTAATGCGGTTTGGGTCTTAAAGCCCATCGAGGGTTCAAATCCCTCAGCCTCCGCAGCACGGGAGCCCCGTCGACGATCACGTCGGCGGGGCTCTTCGCATGTCGGGAGCCGGTCGCCGGACGGCCCTCCGGCCGTCGCGTCCCGGGGCCGGAGCAATCGATTTCGTCCCACGTCGCAGGTCATGTAATGTTGTCCTCGCACCGCCCCGGGGGCAACGTTCACCGGGGCGAGCGCTCATAGCTCAACGGATAGAGCACTTGACTACGGATCAAGAGGTTGCAGGTTCGAATCCTGCTGAGCGCACCACACCTTCCGCAAGATCGGGTTCGCCCGTTCCTTGCGCTCATAGCTCAACGGATAGAGCACTTGACTACGGATCAAGAGGTTGCAGGTTCGAATCCTGCTGAGCGCACCATCGAGAAGCCCCCGGCCACAGGCCGGGGGCTTCTCGCGTTGCGGGCCCCGCTCGGGCGGTCGAACTGGCATTCCCGGTGGATGGATGGATACCGGAGGCTGGGTTCCGGCGGATTGTTCTGAATTCCCCTTTCCCGCAGGGGATTTCCGTGCGCCGTGCGCAGGATCGATTGCCGCCTAATGGATGAAATGCATCCGTTTCGGGTACATCCCGTCTCGCCGTCCCGATGCCTGCCAAACGGGTGGGACCCGGCCGAAACAGCAGGTGTCGCGGTATGACCGGCCCAGGATCGTGATTCCGTTTTGTCCGATCTTGTGCCCAGACTGCCCGTCGCCCCGGCAGCCGACCGTGAAGGAGAGCCGGATGAGCCGACCGTCCCCCCGCACAGCCGCCGCCCTGGCCGTCCTCACGGCGGGGCTGCTGACCGGCTGGAACGCCCCGCTCGCGGGGGCCGAACAGTCCCCCGACGCGTGGTCCGGCGAGCACCGGGCCGTGCTGCCCTCCGGCCTTTCCGTCCAGCTGGAATTCGCCGGCGCCCCGGGCACCGGGATCACCGCCTCCTCCGGGGAATTGGCCGACCGCGCCGGAGGGGGGCGTTCGGTCACGCCGTACGCCGACGGAATGCGTCCCGGAGATCCCGCGCAGGTATTCGCCGTCGCCGACGGACAGGCGTCCGCCGACGGTTCCTGGCACCAGGTCGGAACGCTCCGGCTGACCTTCTCCCGGCCCGTCCGCAATCCCCGGCTGCACCTGAGCGGGCTCGCCGCGCTCGCCACCGGGAAGACCGGCGCCACCTCCACCGCCGCCCGCCTCACCCTCACCGGCGGCTCGCCCGCCGCCCCCGTCCTGGTGGGCCGCACCCCCTGGTCCGGCTGGACGGTCGGCGCGGCCGGCCTGGCCCCGTCCGGTGCGGACGGCGCCGCCGACGGCGCGGACGGCTCCGCCGCCGAGGGCAGCGTCGAACTCGCCGGGACGATCCGCAGCGCGGAGTTCCGCGTCGAGCAGCGCGGCACCGCCCGGTCGGGGAGCACCACCGCCGCGCCCGTCCTGCACCAGGCCTACACCGTCACCGTCGACGAGGACCTGGGCACCGCCCCGCAGGACTACGGCAACGCCTCGCACGTCGTCTCCGACCTCTTCCTCGGGCGGGACGCCACCGGCTCCGGCCGCAGCGCCCGCCCGGCGGCCACGGCCGGTGCCGCGTCCGGCGACGAGCCGATGGTCCAGGTCGACCACGGGGCCGCCCGGCGCAGCCCGTTCGACCGGCCCGCCGTCAGCCCGCCGCCGCCCAGGCTCCAGCCCGGCCGCGGCGAGTACCAGGGCGCCGACCCCTCGATCAGCTTCCCCGCCGAGGCCGCCATCGGCCGCTACTACCGGCTCACCGTGCCCGTCGCCGTCGGGGACCAGCCCGCGACCCTGGCCGGATGGATCGACTTCGGCCACAAGGGCCGCTTCGACCCGGCCGAGCGGGTGCAGGTCGAGGTCCCCGCCGGCGCCGACACCGCGACCCTGGAGTGGACCGTCCCGTCCGGCGCCGCCAGCGGCGACACCTGGGCCCGGCTGCGGATCGCCCGGGACACCGGCCAACTCGTCGGCTCCGGAGGCTTCGCCGACTCCGGGCAGGTCTCCGACCAGAAGGTCAGGCTGACGGTGGGCGCCGCGCGGCCCGAGATCGCCGACCCCGTCGACGGCGACGTGCTCGCCGACACCCGCCCGCAGATCCGCGGCGAGGCGGCCATCCCCGGCGCCACCGTCGAGGTCCGGGACGGCGACGCGGCGCTCTGCCGGGCCCGGGTCGGGCGCGGCGGCGACTGGACCTGCCGCCCCGACGCGGCGCTGAGCGGCGGCGTGCACAGCCTCACCCCGGTCGAGACCACGGTCGGCGGCGTGGTGCTGCGCGGCGAGCCCGTCCGCGTCAGCGTCAAGACGGCGCCGCCGAGCGCGCCCGTGCTCACCCTGCCCGAGTACACCAACGACCCGGGGCTGCTGCTCACCGGCACCGGCGAGCCCGGCAGCGCCGTCTCCGTCTCGGACCGCTACTCCGACAGCGACGTGTGCACCACCGGGGTCCGGGCGGACGGGCAGTGGGCCTGCCTTCCGGTCGAGAACCTGCCGGACGGGCAGCACCAGCTCACCCCGGTCGCCGTCGACGCGGCGGGGAACCGGACGCCGGGGAAGACGGTCAGCCTGGTCGTCGACACCGTTCCGCCGGACAGGCCCGTCCTCACCTCCCCGGCCTCGGGGGAGACCCTCCGCAGCAGCCGCCCGAAGCTCGCCGGGCGTGCGGAGCCCGGGGTGAACGTGCAGGTCACGGCCCGGACGGGCAGTGCGGACGCGGGGGAGAGGACGGTGCTGTGCGGGGCCACGGCGGCGCTGGACGGCAGTTGGAGCTGCACCGCGAACCGGGACCTGGCGGACGGGGCGCAGTGGCTCGTCGTCACGGTGACGGACCGGGCGGGGAACGCGACCTCGGGGGAGCCGGTGGCGGTGCGCGTCGCGGCGGGGGGTGGGGCGGCTACGGCCTCGGCTTCGGCTTCGGCTTCGCCGAGCCCGTCGGCTGCGGGGACGGCTACGGCTACGGCGGCAGCTACGGCTTCGGGTTCGGCGTCGGGTTCGGCGTCGGCGAGTGCGGTGGCTTCGCCGGCTGCCTCGGCGTCGAGTCCGGCGGCGGTGACGGGGCCGGCCTCGCCGAGCCCGAGCCCGAGCCCGAGTCCGAGTCCGACGGTGTCCGCCTCGGCGGCGGTCGCGTCGAGTGCGGGCCCGAGCCTGAGCGCCTCGGCTTCGGCGACGCCGGAGGTGCCCGCGACGGTGCCTCTGCTGCCAGGGGTGATGCCGATCCCCGTACCGGCCGTGCCGGTGCCCGTTCCGAGTGCGGCTCCCTCGCCCTCGGCGGTGGCGAGTTCGAGCGCCTCCGCGTCGCCCGAGGCCGCGGGGCCGTCCCTGCGGCCGGTGGCGCCGGGGGTGTTGCCGATCTCCGTCCCCGTGCTCCCGGTCGCTGCGGTGGTGACTCCGACTCCGAGCCCGGCCCCGATCGCATCCGCGCAGGTCGCGGCCTCGCCATCGGCGTCGGCGAGTACGAGTGCGAGCCCGAGTGCGAGCCCGAGCGCGCGGGCCCTGCCCACGCCGGGTGACGCGCCGTCGTCGGCCGTGGCCGCCGTGGAGGAGGAGACCGAGGGCGGATCGCCGAGGCCGCAGGCGGCGCCGCCCGTCGAGGGGCGGGCCGTGGCCGCGCCGCCCGAGGAGCCGGGCCGGCGGGGTCTGCTCGCCGGAATCCTGCTGGTGCTCGCCGGGATCGGGCTGATCACTCGCCGGGTGATCTCCCGGGGCCCCGGTGCCAGAAGGCGCTGACCTGCGCCTGATCCGTTCCCACCGTCCCGACCATCCGTTCATGTGCCTGCGCGTCAGGTCAGCTTTGGACGATTCGTCAGCAAATGTCGACACACCTCAGCTCAAATGTCGCATTTGATGACGTATGAACTTAGCCTGACTCTGGCACTGCCCGTCAGATCCGGGCCGCCCGTTGCGCGACACACCGACCCTGAGGACCCGTGCATGGACGTCACCCGCGATTCTTCGCAGCGACCCGACCACCTGCCCAAGACGCTTCCGCCCGCTCTGCCGGAACGTTCCGCCTCGGGCTCCAGCCCCCTCGTCAAGGCCACGGCCGTCCGGATGACCAAGACCGCCAAGCCCGCCGGACCGGTCGACACGGGCCCGGCGACCGCGCCGCTGGCCATGGTGCCGAGCCCCTCCCCGGCTGGGCCCGCCGACCTGCGCGACCCCCTGGAGTCGGTGGCGCCGGAGACCGTCGAGCTGCCCGAGGCCGTCCCGGCCGGCGCCCGGTCGGCTGCCACCTCCCGCCGCCCCCCGCGTGCCGACCAGGCGCTGCGCGAGCACGGCGCCCGGGCCGTGCCCGGCTGGATCGCCCTGTTCCTGGTGCTGCTCGGCCTGGCCGGCGTGGTCTACGTGCTGCTGCGCACCGGGGTGCTCCCGCACTGGGACGTCCTGCCCGATCTGCGCGGCACCGCCGCGAAGGAGAGCGGGCGCGCCGAGGTGGACGCCGCCTCGATCGCCGCGACCGCCGGGGCGGGCCTGCTGGTGGTGTTCGTGCTGGCCGGCCTGCTGGCCAACGCCGGTGGCGAGACCCGGGTGCTGACCCGCTGGGGCCGCTACCGGGGGACGGTCCGCCGCACCGGCCTGGTCTGGGTCAACCCGCTGCTGCGCCGCCGCCGGGTGGACGTGCGGCTGCGCCACTGGCGCAGCGAGCCGGTGAAGGTGGTCGACCGCACCGGCACCCCGATCGTCGTCCGGCTGCTGATCGTCTGGCGGGTCAAGGACACCGCGCGGGCGCTGCTGGCGATCGAGGACCACGAGGGCTACCTGCGCGAGCAGGTCCAGGCGGTGCTGACCCGGACGGCCTCCACCCTGCCCTGCGACAGCAACGCGGCCCCCGGGCCCGCCCTGCGCGACGGGCAGTGGTTCGCCGACGAGATGACCCGGGCCCTGGCCGCCGAGGCCGCCCCGGCCGGCCTGGAGGTGTACTCGGTGCAGCCGCTGGCGCTGGACTACGCGCCCGAGGTCGCCGAGTCGATGCGCCGCCGCCGGCTCGCCGACCTGGACGCCGGGCTGCGCACGGTGCTGGTCGACGACGCGGTGGAGGCCGCCGCGCTGGCCGTGCGCCGGCTGGAGCGGGCCACCGCCCACGAACTGGACGAGGCCGCCCGCAGCGCGCTGATGGAACAGCTGCTGGTCGCCTTCGTCGCCCCGGCCGGAGTGGCCGCTTCGGTACCGCCTCCGGCCGCTCGGGCCGGGAGGAAGGAAGGACGACCCGCATGAGGATAGCCACCGGCGCGTACGCCGAACCCGACGTCGAGCAGGCGGTGGACGCGGGGCTGATCGGCTTCGAGGAGAGCCTCGGCAGCATCCCCGCGATCGCGGGCTGCGGCTGCCCGAACTGCGCGGCCCGTCCGCGGACCGCCGGATCCGGGGCGCCGGCCGGTGGCAGCCGAATACACCGCGCCGTGCGGGGGACCTGTCTGGCGACCACCGTCCTGGCGGGCGCCGGGGTGGTCGGCCTGACGGCCGGTGCCGGGGCCGCGCACGCCGCGCCCGGGACGCAGGGCTGGGACGGGTCGAAGTACTGGTTCAAGAACGGCGCGGGCGAGTGGCGTTGGACGAGCCACAGCAGCGTGTACGCCTCCCGCTCCGGCGGCTCCGGCGGGTCGAGCGCCTCCGGCGGCCAGTCGGCGTCCAACGGGTCGGCCTCCTCCTGGGGGACCCGGCAGGGCTGGGACGGGTCGAAGTACTGGTTCAAGAACGGCGCCGGGGAGTGGCGCTGGACGAGCCACTACGACGTCTACCTGAACCGCACCGGGCAGTCCGGCGGCGGGGACTCCGCGCCGCAGACCCCCTCCCAGCCGTCCGACGGCGGTGCGAGCTCCTCGGGGAACACCGAGGCGGCGATCAGCTACGCGCTCGCCCAGCTGGGCAAGCCGTACGTCTGGGGCGGTGACGGACCGTCCGGCTACGACTGCTCGGGGCTGGTCCAGCAGGCCTACCGGCGCAGCGGGATAGGCCTGCCGCGGGTGGCCGACGACCAGTACGCGGCCACCACGCCGATCAGCGCGGGCCAACTGCGCCGGGGCGACCTGGTGTTCTGGTCGGACAGCGGCCGGGCCTCGGGGATCCACCACGTGGGGATCTACCTGGGCGGCGGCAAGTTCGTCGAGGCGCCGCGGCCGGGAAAGACCGTCCGGATATCGACGCTCAACTCGGGCTACTACCCGACCCACTTCGGGCGGCCGTAGCCCCGTACGACACGGACCGGGCCCCGGCGGGAACAGCTCCCGCCGGGGCCCGGGCGCGTTCTAGGCCGAGGCCTCGTCCAGCAGGGCGGTCTGGGCCGGGGTGAGCTCCAGGGCGGCGGCGGCCAGCAGCGGGGGGAGCTGCTCGACGGTGCGGGCGCTGGCGATCGGGGCGGCGACGGTCGGGCGGGCGGTGAGCCAGGCCAGGGCGACGGTGGCGAGCTCGACGTCGTGGTCGGCGGCCACGGAGTCCAGGGCCTCCAGCACCTTGGGGCCGCGCGGCTCGGCCAGGTAGCGGGCTGCGCCCTCGGCGCGGGCGCTGGTGACGTCCGGGCCGCCCGGGCGGTACTTGCCGGTCAGGAAGCCGGAGGCGAGCGCGTAGTACGGGACGGTCGCCAGGCCGTGCCGGGCGACGACCTCGGCCAGCGGGCCCTCGAAGGTGGCGCGCGAGACCAGGTTGTAGTGCGGCTGGACGGCCACGTACGCGGCCAGGCCCTCGCGCTCGGAGAAGGCCAGGGCTTCGGCGAGGCGCTCGGCGGAGATGTTGGAGGCGGCGACAGCGCGGACCTTGCCCGCGCGGACCAGCTCGTCCAGCGCGGTGACGAACTCCTCGACCGGGGTCTCGTCGTCGCGGTGGGTGTAGTACAGGTCGATGTGGTCGACGCCGAGGCGGCGCAGCGAACCCTCGGCGGAGGCCTTGATGGTGGCGGCGCCCAGACCCTTGGCCTCGGGGTGCATGCCGACCTTGGTGGCGATCACCACGTCGTCGCGACGGCCCCGGCGGCGCAGCCACTCGCCGATGACGGTCTCGGACTCGCCGCCGGTGTTGCCCGGGGCCCACGCCGAGTAGACGTCCGCCGTGTCGACGAAGTTGCCGCCGGCGGCCGTGTAGGCGTCGAGCACGGCGAAGGACTGCTGCTCGTCGGCCGTCCAGCCGAAGACGTTGCCGCCGAGGGACAGCGGGGAGACGGACAGGTCTGAGGCGCCGAGGCTCACCCGGCGGAAGGCTGCGGTCATGACCGAAGTCAACCCGATCGAGGGGCGGCGCATTCCGTCCGTCGCGCGGACTTCACGCGCTCGTCGCACCGCCGTCGCGCCGCCGCCGCACGGCGCGGCGCCCCGGCGGGCGGGGAGGGGTCCGGGGTGTGCCTGAGGTGGGCGGATTCGTTAGAGTCCGTGCCATGGCTGACAACGACTACGACCCCGCCGGCAGCACTCAGATGTTCCGGGCGTTCGTCGACGAGACTCCGGCACCCCAGGCTCCGGGTTCCGTCTCCACCTACGGCCGCAGCGGCGGCAACCGCAACGGCAAGATCGCGCTGATCGCCGTCGTGGCCCTGGTGGTTCTGGGCGCCGTCGTCTGGCTGGCGGTCAAGTGACCCTCGCGCGGGTGACCCGGACGAGGGTCACCCGCGCGGTGGGAGTGCGGAGGTTCAGCAGGGCTTGCGCCAGGAGTTCAGATCGAGCTGCTTCTGCATCGAACTGAAGCCCAGGGACTTGGTCTTGGCGCAGAACTGGTTGGTGTCGAGCTTGTACTCGACGTGGAAGACCGCCTTGTTGGCCTTGATGAACGGCGAGACGCGGTCGCACTCGTCGAACTGCGAGCACTCCTCGTTGACCGCGAAGTCGAAGTCCCCCAGCAGCGCCGGGATCTGGTCGAGGTCGTTCTTGAGGCCGATGGCCAGGCCGCGGTCGTGCGCGAGCTTGGCGAGCATGCGGTTGTACGCGAGCTGGTCGTCCGGGGTCAGCGGGAAGCCGCTGTTCTGGTTGTAGGCCTCGATGGTGTCCGGCTCGATGGCGTCGAAGCCCTTGTTCTTGCACATGTCGAACCGGGCGCCCATCAGCGGCTTCAGCTGGTCGAGCTTGCGGATGTCGAACCACTTCTCGCCCTTCCAGCCGGTGTCCGAGCCCTGGAGGGTCTTGGCGAAGGCGGCGGAGTCGGGGCGGAAGTCCTCCCAGGAACCGGCGTTGATGTAGCAGATCACCTTGCGGCCCTTGGCGTGCAGGGCGGCGACCACCGTGGCGTCGTTCTCGAAGCCGTCGATGTCGTAGACCGGTACGTCCACGGACTGGTCGACGGGGCCGCTGCCGAGCTGCCACTGCCAGGCGAGGCCGGGGGTGGGCTGCCAGCGGGTGCCGGTGGCCGGTGGCGGGGTGGTGCCGGGGGCGGTCGTGGCGCCCGGGGTGGCCGGGGTGGCCGGCGGGGTGGTGCCGGCGGGGGTGCCCGGGGCGGTGGTGCCGGAGGTGCTCGGGGCGGTGGCCGCGGGCGGGTTGCTCGGCGGGGCGTCGGCCGAGTCCTTGTCGTCGTCCGAGCCCGAGCTGCTGCAGGAGGTGGCGAGCAGCGCGGTGGCGGTGGCGAGCGCTATGGCGGCGGGGATCAGCCGGAGGCGGCGGTTCACGGTTGTCGAACTCCGAGTCGGGTCAGGTCAGTTCGGCGGCGGTCAGGCCGTACGGCAGGGTGCACCAGGGGTTCTCCCCGGCGCCGGGTACGGCGCAGCCGACGCCGGCGCGGCGGGCGGCGATCAGTGCGGTGGCATCCTGGGCGTCGTCGGCCGGGACGTCGTAGACCAAGTGGCAGAAGCGGGCGGCGGCGTGACGGCCCGTCCACAGCGGCAGGGTCATCGAGCGGTACGCCGTCCAGTCGCCCTCGAAGGTGACCAGCAGGTCGGCCAGGCCGACGTCGGCGTAGCCCGGATCCGGGTGGTCGCCGTGGCCGAACACCACGGTGTGGCAGCCGGCGGCCCTGGCCGCCGTCGCGAGGCGGCGGTAGTGCGCCAGCGCGCCGGGGTGGGCCGCGACCTGGTCGAGGTAGGCGCCGGAGATGCCATGGCGCTGACGATACGTGAGGATGTCCGCGACCACCGCCGCGTGGGGCCTGCGGCCGTAGTCGGTGTCCGTGTACCCGACCAACGGGAGCCCGGCGGCGCGGAGTTGCTCGACGGCCTCGGAGAAGACGCCGTCCGGGGTCTCGCCGGGGCCGTCCGCGAGGTTGAGCACCACCGCGGCGATCCGGGAGGGGTCGGCGGCGGCGACCGCCTGCCAGGCCGCCGGGTCCACCGCGGGGTGGACGTACAGCGGCACCAGCAGGCGGCCGTCCTGGGAGGCGGCGGGCGTCATGCCACCGCCGGGGTGCCGGCGGGCTCGGCGGTGTCGAGCCACAGGTCCCGCAGGGTGTCCGCGAGTTCCGTGGTCGGGTGCCAGCCGAGGGCCCGGGCGGCGGCCGAGACGTCGGCCTGCTGCCAGGAGACGCCGGCCGAGCGCTCGGAGCCGGCGCCGGTCTCGTCGATCCGGCCGGTGAAGCCGGCGGCGGCGACCAGGCCGTCCGCGATCGCCCGGACCTGCCGCGCCCGCCCGGAGGCGAGGTTGAGCACCCGGGGGAGCGGGCCCTCGGCGGCGACGGCCAGGCCGACCGCTTCGGCGATGTCCCGGGCGTCGACGAAGTCGCGGTAGGCGGAGAGGTCCCCGACCGTCACGACGCCGTCGGCGCCCTCGGGGGCCGCCCGGCGCAGCTCGGCGGCCAGCCGGCCGGGCAGGGAGCCCGCCGGGGCCCCCGGGCCGACCGGGTTGAAGACCCGCAGCACCACGGCGTCCAGGGCGGAGCCGGCCACCGCGAGGGAGCCGGCCAGCTTGGTGGCGCCGTAGACGCCGACCGGACGGGCGTCGGCCTCCTCGGCCAGCGACTCGCCCTCGGCGCAGACGCCGTACTCTCCGGCCGAACCGATGTGCACCAGACGGGACTCGGGAGCGCCCAGGGCGAGCGCCTCGCAGAGCACCGCAGGGCCGCGGGCGTTCACCTCGGCGAGCTTGACCGCGCTGCCGGCCACCGCGCCGGCGAAGTTGACCACGGCGTCGGGGGCCAGCGCGGCGAGTTCCTCGCCGAGCGGGCCCGCCTGGGCGGTGGCCAGGTCCAGCCGGAGGTCGTGGGTGGGCCGCCGGCCCGCGGTCAGCACGGTGGCACCGGGCAGGGACCGCAGGACGGCGGTGGCGTGACGGCCCAGGAAGCCGTCGCCGCCGAGGAGCAGGATCTTCACGCGGCCCGTCCGTCGCTCTCGGAGCCCGAGATGCCCGAGATGCCCGAGGTGCCCGCGGCGGCCGCCTGGGGGGCGTCGTCCGGGGCGGTGCGGGCGGCCGGGATCGGCAGCTCCGCGACGGTCGGGGCGTCGGCCGACTCGAAGGGCATCAGGACCGGGCGGATGGTCGAGAACTCGGCGTTGGCCCGGTCGTAGTCGTCCGGGCGGCCGATGTCGAGCCAGTAGCCGTCGAAGTCGTAGGAGGCCGGCGGGGTGTCGGCGGCCAGCAGGTCGAGCACCAGCTCGTCGAAGCCCAGCGGCAGGCCGGGGGTGTACGTGGCCAGGGCCGCGCGCGAGACGCCGTACACGCCCATCGAGACGCGGTAGTCGATGCTGGGCTTCTCCTGGAACCCGGTGATCGTGCCGGCGTCGGTGGTGAGGACGCCGAAGTCGATCCGGACCTGGCGGGCGTAGGTGGCGATGGTCAGCGGGGCGCCGGACGACTCGTGGTGGCGGAGCACCTCGGCGAAGTCCAGGTCGGTGAGGATGTCGCCGTTCATGACCAGGAAGTGCTCGGGCAGGCGGTCCTGCATGGTGAGCAGCGGGCCCATGGTGCCGAGCGGGCTGTCCTCCACGGCGTAGCCGACCCGCAGGCCCCACTGGGAGCCGTTGCCGACGTACGCGCGGATGATGTGGCCCAGGTGGCCGATGGCCAGGGTCACGGTCTTGAAGCCCGAGGCGGCGAGCTGGCGCATCACGATCTCCAGGATCGCGTGCTGGTCGCCGATCGGGACGAGGGGCTTGGGGAGCGCGGTGGTGTACGGGCGCAGGCGAACGCCCTTGCCACCGGCCAGGATCACTGCGTGCATGGTGTTTCCCCCACGGAAAGGATGTGCTGGACGCGTTCCTCGGATACCAGGACGGGCATGATCGCTACGACGCGTCAGACGTTGTAGATGTCGGTCTTGTAGCGCGCCAGGTTCGCCGGGTCGCGGAAGAACTCGATGGTCTCCTCGAGGCCCTGCTCCAGGCTGAAGTTCGGCGCCCAGCCGGTGGCCTCGCGCAGCCGGGTCGCGTCGGCGACGAGCCGCATGACCTCGGAGTTGGTCGGGCGGATGCGCTGCTCGTCCTCCTTGACGACCAGGTCCACGCCCATGAGCTTGCCGACCAGGGTGACGAGGTCCCCGACGGAGATCTCGCCGCCGGTGCCGGCGTTGAAGGTGCGGCCGACCACCGACTCGGCGGGCGCGGTGCCCACCGTGCGGAAGGCGTTGGCGGTGTCCTTGACGAACGTGAAGTCGCGGGTCGGGCGCAGGTCGCCGAGGGTGATCTCGGTCTGGCCGGCGGCGACCTGGGCGATCACGGTCGGGATGACGGCGCGCATCGACTGGCGCGGGCCGAAGGTGTTGAACGGGCGCAGGGTGACGACCGGGGTCTCGAAGCTGGCGTGGTAGCTGTCGGCCAGCCGGTCCCCGCCGGCCTTGGAGGCGGCGTACGGGGACTGGGTGTTGATCGGGTGGTCCTCGGTGATCGGCACGGTCTGCGCGGTGCCGTAGGTCTCGCTCGTGGAGGTGTGCACCAGACGCGGGATCTCCAGGTGGCGCACGGCCTCCAGCACGTTCAGGGTGCCGGTGACGTTGGTGTCCACGTAGGAGTGCGGGGCGCGGTAGGAGTAGGGGATCGCGATCAGGGCGGCCAGGTGGTAGACGGCCTCGGTGCCCTTGACCAGGCCGTTGACGGAGCCCGGGTCGCGGACGTCGCCGAGGACGATCTCGACGGAGTCCAGGACCTCGGGGGAGAGGGTCTCCAGCCAGCCGAAGGAGGAGAAGGAGTTGTACTGCACCATCGCGCGGACGTGGTGACCGTCGGCGACCAGGGTCTCGACGAGGTGGGAGCCGATGAAGCCCTCGGCTCCGGTGACCGCGACGCTGCTGCTCATGCGGGGTTCGCTTTCTCGATGTGCGGGACGGTCCGCCGCCCTCGGGCGGTCGGCCGCGGTTGTCGATCGGTTGTCGATCAGCGGTGCTGGGTGGTGCGGCCGAGCGCGGGCCCGGCGATGGCGGTGAGGAGGAGTGCGGCCGCTCCGCAGCCCAGGAGCTGCAGGGCGATCGGGTCCGCACCGGCCAGCAGCCCGACGCACTCGGCGACGGCGGCTGCCAGACAGATGAGGGCGGTGCTCCAGCTGAACCCGAAGGCGTTCAGCAGCAGCGCCAGCCAGAGCGAGCCGCCCAGGAGCAGCATCGCGCCGAGCTGCGGGACGCCGAGCGCGGGGGCGCCGGGCCACAGCACGGTCGCGGCGGCGTCCAGCGCGGCCACGGTGGTGAGGTAGATGAACAGGCAGCCGAGCAGGATGCCGCCGGTGCGGCGGCCGAACTGCCCGCTGGTGTGGCTGGTGCGCAGCGCGGCCACGGCCAGGGCCCGGTAGCGGAACAGGAGCCACTCGGCGAGGCCCAGGCTGAGCGTCAGGGCGATCATGGCCGGGCCGGTGAGGGCGGCCTTCGCCTGGTGGGCGACCTGGTGGGCCGCGTCGTGCGCAGCGGGGTGCGCGGCGACGTGGGCGGCGGCGGTGTGGGCCGTGTGCTTGCTCGCCTGAACGGCCTGGTGGATGGTCCCGCCGAGGCCGGCGATCAGCGTCAGCGCGCCGCAGGCCAGGCCGAACAGCAGGTGCGGCAGCTCCTGGTGGAGCGGCAGCCGCAGCGCGGGCGCGTCCTTCTCGCCCTGGCGCCGGCAGCGCAGCAGTTCCCGGGCGGACAGCCCGACCGCCAGCGCCACCGAGGCCAGCAGCACCACCGTCCGTACGGCCTGCGGCACGTCGGCGGCGAGCACCACGCCCGCGCCGACCGAGGCCGGGGCCAGGGCGAGCAGCAGGAACTTCTCCCGGCCCAGCACCAGCAGCACGGTGGCGGCGGCCAGGTACGCGGACTGCCCGGCGGCGAAGCAGAGCGAGCCCAGCGGGCCGCCGACCACGTACGCGGCGGAGGCCGCGAGGGCGGCGCCCAGCGGCGCGCCGACGGCCAGGCAGGCGGCGGCCTCGCGGCGGCGCATCCGGCTCAGCCAGCGGTACGAGCGGTGCGCCAGCGCCTGGTTGAAGGCCCAGCTGACGAGCGTGGCGACGGAGAGCGCGAGCATGCCGGAGGGCAGGCCGAAGCGCATCCGGGTGGTGGCGAACAGGTTGGCGCCGAGCAGGTAGCCGAGCCCGGGCAGGGCGAACACCAGGCCGCGGACGACGCAGCGCCAGGGGTCGGCCCGCCAGGGGTTGGCGAACTCGGAGCTCGGGCCGGGGTAGCGGCGCTGGACCTTCTCGAACAGCTCCTCGGCGACGGTGAAGGCGTCGGGGCGGCCGTAGAGCAGGGCGGCCTGCTCGTCCGAGAGGCCGTCCGACTCCAGGATGGCCGCGATCTCGTACGGGTGGACGGCGTCGGCGCAGATGTCGTTCAGGCGCTCGGCGAGCTCGTCCAACGGGTCGGCGGAGAGGCCGAGTTGCTCCTCCGGAGCGGGCTCGGCGGGGAGGGTCGGGCGGCGGCGCCCCCGCGGCAGGGTGCGCAGCTGCATGGTGCGCTCGGCGCCGCCCTCGTCCTGCACCAACCGGAGCGGGCCGCTCATGCGCCCACCTCGCTGCGCTCGGCGGCCGCTTCGCGGAACACGCACCTCTTGATGATGAGCTCGCTGCGCTCACTCATGCGCCCACCTCGCTGCGCTCGGCGGCCGCTTCGCGGAACACGCACCTCTTGATGATGAGCTCGCTGCGCTCACTCATGCGCCCACCTCGCTGCGCTCGGCGGCCGCTTCGCGGAACACGCACCTCTTGATGATGAGCTCGCTTCGCTCACTCATGCGCCCACCTCGCTGGGAGCGGACTGGACGGCGGCCAGCGGGCGCTCCCAGTCCGGGGCGGGGGCCTGGTCGGTGACGGTGACCATGCCGCCGGGCATCCAGCGGGCGGTGCCCAGGAGTTCGGTGTAGATGCCGCGGAAGCCGTCGATGTTCTGGCGCAGCGTGAACTGCTCGATGACCCGCAGCCGGGCCCCCTCGCCGAGCCGCGCGCGGCGCGCGGGGTCGCGCAGCAGCTCGATCGCGGCGGCGGCCATCGGCTCGGGCTCGCGCGGCGGGACGACCAGGCCGGTGTCCCCGACGGCCTCGCGCACGCCGCCCACGTCGGTGGAGACGGTCGCGCGGCCGCAGGACATCGCCTCGATCAGGGTGAACGGGAAGCCCTCGCTGATGCTGGAGAGCATGACCACGTTCCCGGCCGCGTAGGCGTCGGTGATGTCGGCGACGCGGCCCTCGAAGGCCACCGCCTCGGCCACGCCGAGTTCGGCGGCCAGGGCTATGCAGCCGTCCCGGTACGCCTCGCCGCCCTTGGGCGTGCCCCCGAAGAGCCGCAGCCGCGCCTCGGGGATCTCGCGCCGGACGATGGCGAAGGCCCGGATCAGCGTCTCCAGGTCCTTGATCGGGTCGACCCGCCCGGCCCAGCTGAGGGTCGGCGTCTCGGGCTCGGGCCCGGCCGGCGGGAAGGCCGCCGGATCCACCCCGTTGTAGACGGTGCGGATGTGCGCGGACGGCGTGCCGCCGCGCTCCTCCCAGCGCCGGTTGTACCGGTTGCCGGGGGTGACCAGCGCGGCCTGGCGGTAGCTCTCCTCGGCGAGCATCCGGTAGAAGCCCAGCAGCAGCGCCTTGACGGGCCAGCGGTACGGGCCGGTGCGGTAGCCGAGGTAGCGCTCGCGCAGGTAGATGCCGTGCTCGGTGAGCAGGAACGGGACGCCGTACTGCTGGGCGGCGATCAGCCCGGGCAGGGTGGCGAGGCCGCCGCTGGCCGCGTGGGCGACGCCGCCGGTGGGCGGTTCGACCGAGAGCGGCCGCAGGGCGTGCTCCAGCAGGTCGGTGGCGTTGAGCGCGTCGTGCAGGGTGGGCCGGGAGGCGGCGGTCGGCAGGTAGTCGCGGGTCCAGACCTGCTGCAGGGTGCGCAGGGCGCGCTCGCTGCGCAGCGCCGGGCTGAGCAGCCCGCGGCGGGCGAGGTCGGCGAAGCCGTACAGCTCGGTGCCGAAGTGGGTGGTGTAGACCGGGTCGAGGATGGAGTGCAGGAAGCGCTCGTACGCGTTGAGGAAGAGCCGCATCTCCTTGCCGCGCGGCGCTCTGGCCTCGGAGGCCGGGCCCCACAGCGGGGCGGTGGTGACCGACCGTACGTTGGCGGGCAGTTCCCAGGCCAGGGACTCCTGGCCGGTGCCGGTGACGGCGATGACGTCGAAGTCGACGTCGGGCATGCCCTGGACGAGCTGGTCGCACCAGACGCTCACGCCGCCGTGCTGGTGCGGGTACGTCCCCTCGGTGAGCAGGGTGACGCGCATGTCCTGTCCCCCCTCCTGTTCTTGCGTCGTGTGCCCGGCCTGGATGGCCGGAACGGGAGCCGTGGCGGGGCCGGGCCGGTCGCCCGGTCCGGCCCCGTCATCGGGTGTTTCGGGTTACCGGTTACCGGTTGCCGGAGTGGCCGGTGGTGGTGCCGCGCGGAGCCGTCCCCCCGGAGGCCTTGCCGCGCGCGTCGCGGGCGTCGTCGCCCTTGGCGACGCCCTTGCCGGGCACCGGGGTTCCGCTGCCGGGCACCAGGGACGGGGTGGCACCGCGAGCGGTGTCGCTCGGGCCCACCGGGACGGGAGTGGCGACGCCCTGCGGGACGACCTTCTTGTCCGCCGGGGCCGGAGCCGGGACGGACTTGGCGGCGACGCTCGGGGCGACCTTGGCCGGAGCGGCGGGAGCGGCGGCCGAGGGCAGCTGCAGGGTGACGCTGGTCTGCAGGGGGCCGGGGGCCACCCAGCCAGAGAGCGTACCGGCGTAAGCGGAACCGAAGGCGGCCGTTCCGATGACCAGCTGCTGAGCAGTTCCGGTCGGCATGGTGGCCTGAACCTGAACGCCCGACGGCGCGTTGACCGTGACGGTGTTCCCGATCCGGTAGCCGGTGACCTGGCCGGCCGCGACGGCCGCGTTCCAGGCGCCGCGCTTCTGGAACTCCTGGCCGATCGCCCGCTCGCCGAGGTTCACGATCGGGGTGTTGTCGGCGTAGAGCGAGCGGTAGGTGCCGAGGATCTTCTCCAGCACCGGGTACAGGATGCGGTCCTCGGAGAGGTTCGACTGGTGCACGAAGTGCGGGCGCGGGTCGTTGCTCAGCACGTGGCCGAGGTCGATCCGGGCCTCCAGCGGCACGATGTACGACTGGTAGCCGGTGGTGGTGTTCAGCGGCTGCGGCAGGCAGGTGGAGTTGGGGTTGTTCTCGCAGACCCCGCTGCCGCCGTTGGCCTTGCTGGTGTAGATCCAGTTGTACTCGTCGGCCTCCTCCACCGCCGTGCCGGCGTTGTAGAAGACGTTCATCGGGTACCGCGGCACGGTCAGCGTGGACGAGCCGACGGCCCGCTGGGCGGGCTCGCGGGAGGCGTCGCTGCCGGTGAACTTGATCCCGTTGGCGGCCAGCGCCGGGGCCAGGTTCGGGTTGTCGCTGGTCTCCTGCGGGGCGGTCAGCAGACCGGAGTGCTCACCGGTGACGAGGGCCTGCGGGTCGACGTTGAGGCCGTTGCGGGTGGCCCAGTCGAAGTTGTTCTTGATCTGGGAGTAGATGGTGTTGTAGTCGACCCAGACGGTGTTGCCCGAGGCGTCCTTGGAGCAGCGCCACGGCACCACGGTGACGTCCTGGACGCAGCCCAGGTACGGGTGGGTGTAGGTGTGGTTGACCCACCGGTAGCTGGTCTGGTCGGCGATCATCTGGTTGACGGTCGGGTCCACCGTGACCTGGTGGTCCGTCTTCCAGTCCTCGCTGCCGCCGCCGTTGAAGACCATGTCCAACGTGAAGTTGTTGGTGGTCTGCCACTGCTTGAGGAACTGCGCGTCGGCCTGCGTCATCCGGATCGGGTTGGACGTCCCGGGGGTGCCCGGCGGGCAGGTGACGTCGCCCGGGGTGCACTTGAGCGTGGTGCTCCAGCGGTCGTCGGCCAGGAAGACGTCGTCGACGTGCGTCGCGAAGTAGTTGCGGTCGTAGCCGAGGTGGACGCCCTGGGTGATCCAGTCGACCATGCCGCGCGCCAGCAGCCGGAACTGCTGCTGGTACTGGTTGTAGACGAAGGTGACGACCAGTTCCTTGCGGCCGTCGTGGGTGTACTCGCCGACCAGCGAACCGCGGCTGGTCGAGTTGGGTATCGCCGCGTCGACGAGCGGGGTGAACGAGGCTCCGGCCGGCAGGGAGGCGAGCGGGGTGGCCAGGTAGCCGTAGCTCTCGCTGACGTTCGGGTCGTTGTCCTCGAAGGGCACGCTGCCCTTGAGGTACCCGAACGGGCCGGAGGTGCCGGCGGCCGTGGTGGAGGCCTGGGTGCCGTCGAGGGTGCCGACGTAACCGGGATTCGCCGCGTAGTTCAGACCGACCGCCGGGTTGGCCCACGTGTACGCGTCGATCTGGCGGACATTGAATGCCGCCTCGTACGTCGCGATCGCGGTCATCTCGGCGGAACCGGCCGGGAAGGGGTTCTCATTGGGCATGACAATGCCCTGGAACTTGCCCCGGGGCAGGCCGTTCAGGGTGTCGCTCAGGAAGGCCGCGTTGATCACCGGCCGGCCGGTGTCGCTGAGCTTGACGACCGTGTACGGAGTGCCCTGGCTCTTCAACTCGGCGGCGATGGACGCGACCGCCGGGCCGCCGTCGTCGATCACCAGGACGGCGAGGTCGATCCTCGGCGGTGTGGTGTCCGCGTGGGCCAGGGTGGTCTGGAGCCCACCGGCCAGCAGAACTGCCGCCGCACACGCGGCGACTCTTCGGGTCGCTCGACCCATGTTGTGCCTCCCCTTGGGGTCGGACGCCGGGCTGCTCCGCAGCCGTCCGCCCCCTGTCGCTGTTCGCGGGCAGCAGGCTGCCCGGCGCCCATCCTGGTCGAGGCCCGGGTACAGGAGTGACCAATTGGGCGAGAGTGCAGCGAACCTGTTACCAACGTTCATGGCAAAGCCATGAAGGCGCTGATTGTGACCGGTGGAGGACCGGTGATGCAAATAATGAATTGAAAATGAAAAACCGGAGCCCCCGCCCTCCGGTGCCATGTGACAGCGTGAATTCACAATGCAACGGATCCGGTAACCCCGCGCCCGCCGCCGACGGGATTCAGCCCTCGTTGACGAGGCCCTCGCGGAGCTGGGTCAGCGTGCGGGTGAGCAGCCGCGAGACGTGCATCTGGGAGATCCCGATCTCCTCGCCGATCTGCGACTGGGTGAGGTTGCCGAAGAACCTCAGCATGATGATCCGGCGCTCGCGCGGCGGCAGCTTGGCCAGCAGCGGCTTGAGCGACTCCCGGTACTCGACGCCCTCCAGCGCGAGGTCCTCGTACCCGAGCCGGTCGGCCAGCGGGCCGTCGCCGTCCTCCTCGCCGGGGCTGGAGTCGAGCGAGCTGGCGGTGTACGCGTTGCCCACCGCGAGGCCCTCGACGACGTCCTCCTCGCTGACGCCCAGGCAGACCGCCAACTCGGCGACGGTGGGGGAGCGGTCCAGCCGCTGGGAGAGGTCGTCCCCGGCCTTGGTGAGCGCGAGCCTCAGCTCCTGGAGCCGTCGCGGGACCCGCACCGACCAACTGGTGTCCCGGAAGAAGCGCTTGATCTCGCCGACCACCGTCGGCATCGCGAAGGTGGGGAACTCCACCCCGCGCTCCGGGTCGAACCGGTCGATCGCCTTGATCAGGCCGATGGTGCCGACCTGGACGATGTCCTCCATCGGCTCGTTGCGGCTGCGGAAGCGCGCCGAGGCGTACCGGACCAGCGGCAGGTTGAGCTCGATCAGGGTGTCGCGGACGTACGTGTGCTCGGCGCTGCCGGGCTCCAGCGCGGCCAGGCGCAGGAACAGCGAGCGGGAGAGCGTCCGGGTGTCCAGCGCGGCGCCGGGTGGGGCCTGCGCCTCGGGCGGCTCGTCGGTGCGCACCCGCTGGAGCGGCACGCCGCTCCCGGCGATCGCGGTGCCCTCGGCCTGACCAGCGTGGATCTCCGCAGTGCCCAGCTCTCCGGACATGCGCCCACCCCCTCGTGACTGACGGTTGAACGGGGGCCGACGACCGGAGGTTCCCGGTGCGGGCCCAATCCCCTCCTTACCGGATCACCGCGCACGGCAAACCCGAACGTCGCAAATCGTCACGCCCGGGTAACGCGCAGCAATCTCACTCTTCCCAGGAGTTTCCGGTCCGAAGCCTCGTCAGAATGCGTGACAGGAGCCGGGAGACGTGCATCTGCGACATCCCCAACTCGGTGCTGATCTGCGACTGGGTCAGGTTGGCGAAGAACCGCAGCATCACGATCCGCCGCTCCCGCTCGGGGAGTTGGACCAGCAGGTGGCGGACCATGTCCCGGTGCTCGACCTCGGCCAGCGCGGAGTCCTCGTAGCCGAGGCGGTCGAGCAGGGCGAGCCCGCCCTCGTGCTCCTGGGCCGCCTCCAGGGAGGCCGCGTTGTAGGCGCGCCCGGCGTCCAGGCAGGCCCGGACGTCCTCCTCGGGGATGCGCAGGCTGGCGGCGATCTCGGGCACCTTGGGCGTCCGGCCGTGCAGCACCGTCAACTCCTCCATGGCGCCGCTGACCTGGACCCAGAGCTCCTGGAGGCGGCGCGGGACGTGCATGGTGCGGACGTTGTCGCGGAAGTAGCGCTTGATCTCGCCGAGGATGGTCGGCAGCGCGTAGGTCGGGAACTGGACGCCGCGGGTGGGGTCGAAGCGGTCGATGGCGTTGATCAGGCCGATGGTGCCGACCTGGACGACGTCCTCCATGGGCTCGCTGCGGCTGCGGAAGCGGGTGGCCGCGTAGCGCACCAGCGGGATGTTCACCTCGATCAGGGCCGCCCGGACCCGCTCCCGCTCGGGGGTGCCGGGGGGCAGTTCGGCGAGCCGCTCGAACAGCACCCGGGTCAGCGTCCGGACGTCCACGGTGGGGCGGCCGGGGCCGCGCAGTCCGTCCGGGCGGAGTTCGCCGGCCGGGCTGATGATCGCAGCCAACACTTCGTCCACGGACACGTCACCCCTCCCAAAGTCGTCTACGGCGGGCCCTGCGGATCGGGTGTCGCGGCTGGTTCTCCACCTCGCCATGTCCGGCAAAACCGGTCATAGCATCACAAGGCGGGCGCAGGTCGGGCAAGTACCCGGTGGAGGTGTGTTGATGGGGCGGGCGGCCGTAGCGGGGGGTGGGGGCGGGGCGGGGCAAGGGTCGTTCCCGGACGGAGCAAGGCGCCCCGTCCGGAGGTCGGACGGGGCGCCGGGGTCCGTCCGGGGGACGGAGCGGGAGGTGCGGAGGGGTCAGACCTCGATGTCGGCGATCACCCAGGTGGCGAATTCGCGCCACAGGCCGGCCGCGGCCTGGTGGGCCGGGTGGGTCAGGTACGCCTGGAGGGCGTCGCGGTCCTCGACCAGGCTGTTGATCGCGTAGTCGTACGCGATGTCGCGCTCGGTGGTGTTCCAGCCGCACTCCCACGCGCGCAGCTCGGGGATCAGCGGGCCGAGCCCGGCGAACGCCTCGGCGCCGGCGAGCGCGCGCTCGTCGTCCTTGGCGACGCCTTCGTCGAGCTTGAACAGGACCAGGTGCCGGATCACGACGGGCACTCCTCGCGGACGGGGTTGTAGAGGGTCCCGCCCACCGTAGCCGGTGCGCCGGGGCCGCCCGCGGGCCGTCCCGCTACTTGATCAACCCCGTCATGAAGGTGCCGACCGCCTTGGCCGCGTTCGAGATCCCCTCGAAGCCCAGCTGGACCAGCTCGGCCGACCGCGAGGGCGAGGTGATGATCGAGTAGAGGACGAAGACGAGCAGGAGCACGATGCCGATCTTCTTCGCCTGCGCCATCGAGGTCCCTTCCTTCCGGTGGGCCGCCGTCATCGGCTCCCCGAGCGGCCCTGCACCCCGGCAGCTTATCCACCGGACGGGCTATCAAGTGTGCGACGCGTTCGCCCGACGGGACGAAGGTCCCCGCGAGTGGGGCCTTTCTCCGGATGCCCGGGCCCGCCCGCGGCGGCAGGATGGATGGCGTACCGCGGATCTGGCAGGAATCCCGGTACGTGGACCGGAGATCCCCGCTGTGGGACCGGGCGCCGCGACTTCCCCCCGACGCGGCGCCGGTTGTGGGACCTCCGCCAGGGGGAGCGGTGAGTCCCCCCGAACCGCTCCCCCTCCAGGCTCCGTACGGACCGGGCACCGGTGGTCATCGGCCCGGGGTACGGAGCCTTTCCGCGTTCGGGAGCCAGGAGCCGGGACCGGAACTGAGACCGGGACCGGGACCGCAACGACAAAGGGCCCCGACCGTTCCCGGTCGGGGCCCTTCGTTCTTCCAGCTCAATGGCGGTAGCGGTGGGATTCGAACCCACGGTGGAGTTGCCCCCACACACGCTTTCGAGGCGTGCTCCTTTGGCCGCTCGGACACGCTACCGAGGGGAACTCTACCGGACGGGTGGCACGGTCACGAAATCCGTTGGGAACGGGGTGGCCGGAGGCGGTGTCAGCGGTGGCCGTCGAAGAAGGCGCGCAGCTGGTCGGCGCACTCCTCGGCGAGGACGCCGGGGACGACCTCGGGGCGGTGGTTGAGGCGGCGGTCGCGCATCACGTCGAAGAGGGAGCCGGCCGCGCCGGCCTTCTCGTCGAGGGCGCCGTAGACCACGCGGTCGATCCGGGAGAGGACGATGGCGCCGGCGCACATGGTGCAGGGCTCCAGGGTGACGACCAGGGTGCAGCCGCTGAGCCGCCACTCGCCGGTCTTCTCCGCCGCCCGCCGGATGGCGACCACCTCGGCGTGGGCCGTCGGGTCGCCGATCGCCTCGCGCTCGTTGTGGCCGCGGCCGATCACGTCGCCGTCCGGGCCCAGGACGAGCGCCCCGACCGGGACGTCACCGGTGGCCGGCGCCAGGGCGGCCTCGGCGATGGCGAGGCGCATCGGCGCCGCCCAGCGGTCGCGGACCGGGTCGGGGCGGACGGGGGCGGGCAGAGGGGGGACGAGGGGGGTGGTCGGCGGGGTGGCGGCGGGCTGCATGGCATCCAGTGTCGGCCATCCGGCCCGGGGCCGGGACGGGGCACCGGCCGCTAACGGACCGCCTCCAGGACCTCGCCGCAGCCGAGGGCCTCGGCGATCTCCTCCAGGGCGTCGCCGGGGACCGCGCCCTCGCCGCTGAGGGCGAGCAGCTCCTCGGAGGCCAGGCCGAACTCGGTGAGCAGGTGGGAGTCGCCGAGCGGGCCGACCGGGACGCCGCCGCGGGCGTCCGCGTCCTCGTCGTCCTCCTCCTCGGCCTCCTCGGCCTCGTCCAGCAGGTGGTCCAGGTCGCCGAACTCGCTCTCGCCGGCCTGGTCGACCAGCTCGTCGGTGAGGACGGAGCCGTAGGAGCTGCGGGCGGCGGCGGCGCCGTCCGACACGAAGATCCGGGGGTCCTCCTCGCCGTCCACCCGGACGACGGCGAACCAGGAGTCCTCCTGTTCGATGAAGATCAGGACGCTGTCGTCGTCCTGGGCACTGGCGCGGGCCAGGTCGGCCAGGTCGGCCAGGGTTTCGACGTTGTCCAGTTCGGCCTCGCTCACATCCCACCCGTCCTCGGTGCGAGCAAGCACTGCAGCGAAGTACGCCACCAGGGACACTCCCAAGATCATCGGTCTCGGCTGTCGGCGCGTACGGGCGACGCGTGAATCCTGGCCGCCCCCGCGCCAGAGGCGGTCCGCTTGTTCGGACCGTCCCCTCGGAATCGTGACAGAAAGCCCGCCCTTGCGGGGGGTGTTCGGCAGCGCGTCTTCGCAGGTCGTGTCGGAAGCGGCGCCCGGCGCCGCCGGGGCGCTCCGAAGGCGGTCGAACTTCGCCCGGAGCGTCCGAATTGGCTGCGTCAGATCCGGAACGTCCGCATCCGCATGGCCTCGCGCATCCGCCTCTCCTTGGTCCGCCGGGGCTGGACGCGCTCGCGCAGCTCGCGGGCCTCCGCGAGTTCGCGCAGGAAGAGGGCCCGCCGCCTTCGGCGCTCCGCCTCGGTCTCCGGAGGGTCCTGGGGCGGGCCGAAGCGTTGGCCCGCCCCGACGACGGGCTCGTCCGCCGAGCCGTCCCCGGGGTTCGGGTTGCTCGTCATGGGTCGAGACATTCCCCGTTCCGCCCGGTTGATACCACAGGAGGCCGTTCCGTCCGGACATCCGCGCCGTGTCACGGCGTGTCACGGCGCGGTGACCCGCCCAGGCGACGGCCCTGGCACGGCGTGTCGTACGGGCGTCCGGGAGCGGGCTAACCTCGACACATGCGTCTCCACGTCGTCGACCACCCCCTGGTCGCCCACAAGCTCTCCACCCTGCGCGACGAGCGCACCGACTCGCCGACCTTCCGTCGCCTGACCGACGAGCTGGTGACCCTCCTCGCGTACGAGGCCACCAGGGACGTCCGCACCGACGAGGTGGAGATCACCACCCCGGTGGCGGTCACCCTCGGCACCCGGCTCAGCTACCCGCGCCCGCTGGTGGTGCCGATCCTGCGGGCCGGCCTCGGCATGCTGGACGGCATGACCCGGCTGCTGCCCACCGCCGAGGTCGGCTTCCTCGGCATGGTGCGCAACGAGGAGACCCTGGAGGCCTCCACGTACGCCACCCGGATGCCGGACGACCTCTCCGGCCGCCAGGTCTACGTGCTCGACCCGATGCTGGCCACCGGCGGCACCCTGGTCGCGGCGATCAAGATGCTGATCGAGCGCGGCGCCACCGACGTCACCGCCGTGGTGCTGCTGGCCGCGCCGGAGGGCGTGGCGGTGCTGGAGCGGGACCTCGCCGGCCTGCCCGTCACCGTGGTCACCGCCGCGCTGGACGAGCGGCTCAACGAGAACGGCTACATCGTGCCGGGCCTCGGCGACGCCGGCGACCGGCTGTACGGCACCGCGGGCTGAGCCCCGCCGCCCGAGGACGTGCACGAGCCCCCGACCGCGTGCGGTCGGGGGCTCGGGTGCGTCCGGGGCCGGGCCGGTCAGCAGCTGCCGGCGGCCGTCGGGGTGGGGGAGGGCTTGGTGGCCAGGTTGAGCGCGGCGGCGGCCGCCGTCTCGTCCAGCAGGGCGTTGTAGGAGTCCCCGATGACGAAGTCCACGGTGGCGTCGGTGCGGGCGTCGGCCGTGGTGGCGGCGCCGGCGATCTGCGAGCCGACCAGGGTGGCCGCGCCGGCGCCGGTCGGGCCGGCGATCAGCTGGGCGGTGCCGGGCACCTTCTTGTCCAGCTCGGCCGGGGCGTTGCCGACCTTGCCGATGAGGAACCCGCGCTTCTTGAGCTCCTCGGCGGTGCGCCCCGCGAGGCCGCCCTTGGCGGTGGCGTTGTAGACGTTCACCGTCACGGCCGAGGGCTGCGGGACGGCGTGCGGGTCGACCGGGGCAGGGGCGCCGGGCGTCGCGGAGGGCGCCGGGGCGGCCAGCGCCTTGCCCGACGGGGTCGCGCAGGCCTGGGCGGAGGAGTTCTTGTCCTTGCCGGTGAAGATGTCGTACAGCTGGACGCCGCCGAGCCCGATCAGGGCCAGGGCCAGGAGGCCGGCCAGCGCCGCGATCACCTTGCGGCTCCTCTTCGGGGGCCGGCCCAGGCGCGGGTAGGAGTTGCCGGTGACGCGGTACTGCTTCCCCTTGAGGCCTTGAGGGGTCAACATGCTCACGGGATGTCTCCCCCTCGTGCCGGGGCGGGGTTCGGGATGACGGGACGGCCGGTGCGGGCGTCCGCCGGTGCGGGCGGACTCCCTGGTCGCGGCCGTAGTCAGCAGCGTAGTGCCGACCGGCAGCGAAGGTACTAAACGATCATCATCTGGAGTACCCCGGCACCCGAAAGGGGGTACCGGGGTACGGGCGGACCGCCCCGCGCCAGGAGGCGTGCGGGCGGTCCGGAAGTCGGGACGGGGCCTGGCGGGCGGCCGTCACTCCATTTCGAGGACACGGGCGTGCAGCACCTGGCGCTGCTGCAGCGCGGCCCGAACGGCCCGGTGCAGCCCGTCCTCCAGGTAGAGGTCGCCGTGCCACTTCACCACGTGGGCGAAGAGGTCCCCGTAGAAGGTCGAGTCCTCGGCCAGCAGGGTTTCCAGGTCGAGCTGGCCCTTGGTGGTCACCAGCTGGTCGAGCCGCACCGGACGCGGGGCGACGTCAGCCCACTGGCGCGTACTCGTCCGGCCGTGATCCGGGTACGGCCGCCCATTGCCGATGCGCTTGAAGATCACACGGAAAGCCTACCGTTCGGACGGCGGATGGCCCAGCAGCGGCGGCGGCGCCACGCGCGCGGGTGCGAGCTGCGGGCGGGCGAATGCGGTTGTTTGATGGGAAATGTCGCGAACATCGCCCGGCCGTCTCGGTGTTCGGGCGCCCGCCAGGACCGTCCGCCCGCCCAGGAGAGTGCACCGATGTCCTCCGCCCCCACCCCGCAGACCGTCCGGGAGATCGCCGACGGGTACGCGTTCACCGGGCCCGCGCTCGACCTCGGCGCGGTGCTGCTGGACGGCACCGCGTACGCCGACGCGCAGGTGCGCATCCCGCTGGCCGTGCTCAACCGGCACGGGCTGGTCGCCGGGGCCACCGGCACCGGCAAGACCAAGACGCTCCAGCTGATCGCCGAGCAGCTCTCCGCACAGGGCGTCCCGGTGTTCCTGGCCGACGTCAAGGGCGACGTCTCCGGCATCTCCGCGCCCGGCGCGCCGAGCGACCGCACGGCCTCCCGGGCCGCCGAGGTCGGGCAGAGCTGGGCGCCGCAGGGCTGCCCGGCGGAGTTCTACGCGCTCGGCGGCATGGGCGCGGGCATCCCCGTCCGGGCCACCGTCACCGGGTTCGGGCCGCTGCTGCTCGCCAAGGTGCTCGACCTGAACGAGACCCAGGAGTCCTCGCTCAGCCTGGTGTTCCACTACGCCGACCGACGCGGGCTGGAGCTGTACGACCTCAAGGACCTCACCGCCGTCATCGCCCACCTCACCTCGCCCGAGGGCAAGGAGGAGCTGAAGACCATCGGCGGCCTCTCCACGGCCACCGCCGGGGTCATCCTGCGGGCGCTCACCGTGCTGGAGAACGAGGGCGCCGGGGCGTTCTTCGGCGAGCCCGCCTTCGACACCGCCGACCTG
Source organism: Kitasatospora sp. NPDC101183 (assembly GCF_044767945.1). Classification (NCBI taxonomy): domain Bacteria; kingdom Bacillati; phylum Actinomycetota; class Actinomycetes; order Kitasatosporales; family Streptomycetaceae; genus Kitasatospora; species Kitasatospora sp. NPDC101183. The sequence goes on from NZ_JBIWOW010000008.1 coordinate 268,256, forward strand.
CTGCGCACGGCGGCCGACGGGCGCGGGGTGGTCTCGGTGCTGGAACTGCCCGCCGTGCAGGACCGGCCGAGGCTGTTCTCCACCTTCCTGATGTGGCTGCTCGCCGACCTCTACCAGGAGCTTCCCGAGGTGGGGGACCTCGACAAGCCCAAGCTGGTGTTCTTCTTCGACGAGGCCCACCTGCTGTTCAAGGGCGCCTCCAAGGCCTTCCTGGAGGCGATCACCCAGACCGTGCGGCTGATCCGCTCCAAGGGCGTCGGCATCTTCCTCGTCACCCAGACCCCGAAGGACGTGCCGGCCGACGTGCTGGCCCAGCTGGGCAACCGGGTGCAGCACGCGCTGCGGGCCTTCACCCCCGACGACGCCAAGGCGCTCAAGGCCACCGTCTCGACCTTCCCGCGCTCCTCGTACGACCTCGGCGCGGTGCTCACCTCGCTGGGCACCGGGGAGGCGGTGGTGACGGTGCTCTCCGAGAAGGGGGCACCGACGCCGGTGGCGGCGACGAGGCTGCGGGCGCCGCAGTCGCTGATGGGGCCGATCGAGCCGGGCGCGCTGCAGGCGGCGGTGGACGCCTCGCCGCTGACGGTGCGTTACCGGGACGCGATCGACCGGGAGTCGGCGTACGAGAAGCTGGCGGCGCGGGCGGCTGTGCCGGAGTCGGAGCCTTCGCCCGGGCCTTCGCCCGCGTCTTCGCCCGAGCCGAGGCAGGAGAAGCAGGAGAAGCAGGCGGCGGCGGGCGGGCTGTTCGGGTCGCTGCTGAACAACCCGACGGTGAAGTCCTTCGCGCGCTCGGCGGGCAAGCAGCTCGGGCAGGAGATCTCGCGGAGCCTGTTCGGGACCTCGAAGAAGCGGCGGTGACTGCTCAGGCGGTGACTGCTCAGCCGGAGAGTGCTCAGCCGGAGAGTGCTGACCGGGAGAGCGCGGCGCCGATCCGGTCGAGGGAGGAGAGCCGCATCAGGCCGTAGTGGTAGAACTCGACCTCGGGGACGCCCAGTTCGCGCAGGGTGGCGATCTTGGCGGCGAGGTTCTCCGGGCCGTCGCAGTCGGAGGCCGTCGGGCGCAGGATGACGGCCATGTCCTGGGGGCGGACGCCGTGCAGGGCGAAGGCGGCGACCTTCTCGCGGACGGCCTCCGGGGTCTTCGCGTAGCCGAGGGTCTCGATCCGGTCGGCGGCCTCGGCCAGGGCGGGCAGGTCGATGCCGGAGAGCCAGCCCTTGCCGGGGCCGCCGCCGTCCATGAAGCTCAGCCGCATGCCGTGGCGGCGGGCCTGCTCGGAGAGGTCGGCGGCGAGCGAGGTGACGGTGGCGGCGGAGGCGTCCACGTACGCGGCGAAGGCGCCGTCGGCGAGGGTGCTCAGGTCGGCCGGTCGGGCGGCGGCGTGCTCGTCGGCGAGGCGGTGGCGCAGTTCCGTCCGTACGGCCTCGGCGACCTCGGCGGCCGGGACGCCGGCGCGGGTGGCGGCGATGCGGCAGTGGGGGCAGAAGCAGACGCCGAGGAGGGCCTCGGCGGTGGGGCCGAGCTCCTCGAAGTAGCGCTCGTGGTGGTAGCCGTGGCGCAGGCCGTGGAAGTGCAGGGACTCGGCGCGTATCGCGTCCACGCCGTAGCGGGCGAGTTCGGTGACCAGGGTCAGCGCGTACTCGCGGACCTCCGGGTTCGCCGGGCAGAGGTCGGTGAGGTGGCGGTCGCCGAAGGCGTTGGCCGGGGCGCAGTCGGGGTGGGCGAAGCCGAGGCGGTCGTTGTGGCAGAAGACCGTCCAGGCGTGCAGCCTCATGCCCCGGCGGCGGGCCTGTTCGGCGGCCTCGGCGAAGGGGTCGCGCTCGCCGATGGCGGTGGAGGGCGCCGGGGACAGCCGGCGGCCCCGCCAGGCGGCCGGGTCGGGGCGGAAGTAGGCGGCGCCCGGCTCCAGGTAGCGGATCACCCGGGAGGGGTTGTGCGGGAAGACGTCGCGGGCCTCGTGGTAGACGGAGGCGAGGGTGACGCCGCCGACCCCGGCGCGGTCGGTGAGGTTGCCGAAGAAGGTGTCGGCTCCCTCGTCGATCAGGTCGGTGGCGAAGGCGAGGACGGACGACTCCACGGCGCGGCTCCGGAGCTGGGGGCTGGTGCGCCGACCACGCTAGCCGCCGGGGTGGGGTGGTCCGTACCGGCTGTTGTCTAGAGACCGAGGTCGTCGAGCTGCTTGAGCAGGTCGGCGTTGGGGCTGTTGGGGTTGGTGGCGGGCTGCGGGGCCTTGGTGGAGGTGGACCCGGGGGAGGGCTTGGCGGCCGTTCGGGTCTTGGGGGCCTTGGTGGCCTTGGGTGCGGCGGCGGCCCTGGCGGGGCGCGGGGCGCGGTTGCGGAAGACCCAGGCGCCGGCCAGGCCGCCGAGGAGCCCGCCGAGGTGGGCGGCCCAGCTGATGCCGTGCGGGGCGACGCCGGGGACGGCACCGGTGACCATGTAGGCGAAGGAGGCGCCGAGGACGACGCCGATCAGGGTGTCGACCAGGTTGCGGTCGATGATCCCGCGCAGCACCACGTAGCCGAAGTAGCCGAAGACCACGCCGCTGGCGCCCGCGCCGACGGTGTTCGGCGGGTCGAAGACCCAGGCCGTCAGCTCGCTGGTCAGGACGACCAGCAGGGTGAGGCCGAGGAACTTCTTCACCCCGCGGTAGGCGGCGAGGAAGCCGAAGACGAACAGCGGGCCGGAGTTGGCCTCCAGGTGCGCCCAGTTCCAGTGCAGGAAGGGCGCGGTGACGATGTTCGGCAGCTTGCCCAGCTCCTGCGGCCGGACGCCGAACTGCCGGCCGAGGTCGTAGTCGTCCATCCAGTTCACCAGCTGGATCAGCCAGATCGCGGCGAGGACGCCGACCATGGTGAACAGCGCCCGGCGGGCGTCGGCGATCATCTGGGCGGGGTCGAGCGTGCTCGCGGCGGTGCTGCGGTCTTCCGAGGCCATGCCTTCGACTCTAGGGGCGTCGGGATCGGGCGTGCACCCCATTACAGTGACAGGTGCCGAAACGTTGAGAGCGATGAGAGGTGGCCCCCGATGAGTGTCCGTCCGCCGCTGCCGTACGAGTTCCTCCCGAAGGTGCCGTCCTTCGAGCTGACCAGCTCGGACATCACCGAAGGCGGCACGCTGGCCCGGGAGTTCATCCACGGGGGCGGCAACCTCTCGCCGCAGCTGGCCTGGTCGGGCCTGCCGGAGGGCACCCGGAGCGTCGCCGTCACCTGCTACGACCCGGACGCGCCGACCGGCTCCGGCTGGTGGCACTGGCTGGCGCTGAACCTGCCCGCCGACACCGTCGAACTGCCGCGCGGCGCGGGCTCCTCGGACGAGGCGCTGCCCGGTGCGGCCTCCTTCCACGGGCGCAACGACTTCCCGGGGAACAGGTACGACGGCGCGGCCCCGCCGCCCGGCGCCCCGCACCGGTACGTGTTCGCGGTGCACGCGCTGGACGTGGAGAAGCTGGACGTCCCCGCCGACGCCCCGCCGGCGCAGGTCGGGTTCAACCTGACCTTCCACACACTGGGGCGGGCGCTGCTGACGGCGGAGTACGGGGTCTGACGGTGATCCCCGGGAAGGACCTGGCCGAGGTCTGGCGGCTGCCCGAGGAGGACCGCCGGGCCGGCCGCAGGGCCGTGGTCTGGACGGTGGGCCCCGAGGGGGAGTTGGCCGTCCTGCTGGTGCCGCGGGAGTGCGCGGCGCCGGCCGGGTCCTGGCCCGCGGTGCGGTTCCCGTACGGGGCCGAGGTGCTGGTGCGCGGCGCCCGGGGCGAGTGGCGCGTGCCGCTCGCCGGGGTCGGGGTGTCGCCGGACCACCTGGCGCTGCTGCCCGGCGGGCGGGTGCTGCTGGCCGGGTTCCGGGCCGGGGAGAAGCGCGGCGGCTGGCTGCCCAACGGCGTCGTGTACGGCCAGGACGGCGCTCCCGTACGGGAGTTGATGCTCGGCGACGACACGCGGGCGTTGGTGACCGACCGCGGCGGCCGGATCTGGATGGCCTACGGGGACGAGGGCGTCTACGGCGACCACCCGATGTCCGTCGCCGGGCTCCGGGGTGTGAGTGCGAAGGGCGACGTGGTGTGGAGCCCGGCGGACCTGCCGGGCCATCCGCTGGAGGGCCTGGCCGGGGCGACCGAGGGCCGGTGCGCCTGGCTCGCCTGGTACCCGAGCTCCGCGGGCAGCCACCTCACGCGGATCGACCCCGAGGACGGGTCCTCCTCCACGATCCCCTGCCCGGTCCGGCAGCCGGCCGGTTTCGCGGTGCGCGGCCGTGAGGGCGTCTTCCTGTCCGGTGGTGGGGAGTTGACCCGGCAGCTGCTGGTCGGCAAGAAGTGGAAGGAGACCGGGAGGCGGAAGGTCGCCGGCCGGGTCGACGGGCGCGCCCACGGGCGGGACGGCGTGCTGTGGTTCCGCGCCGACGACGCGTGGTACCGGGTGTCCGCCTAACCCGCGGCGTTGCGGGCCCGGTCGGCGAGGGCGCGCAGGTGCTCGCGCAGCTGCTCGGGCTCGTGCACCTCGAAGGGGCGGTCCAGGGTGAGCAGCCGGATCGCCGTCCACTCGACCGAGTCGGTGGTGCGCAGCAGGCTGCGGTGTTCGTCGATCGGCTCGACGGTTCCGTCGAACCGGCCGAGGCGGCGCTCCAGTTCCTCGGCCGGGGCGTGCACGGTGGCGACGATCGTGGTCAGGACCGTGCGGCGCAGCTTGCCGGCCACGTACGTGGCGACGTCCTCGGCGGGGAGCGGGCGCGGGGTGAAGCGGGCGCCGGTGGGGAAGGGCTCGTCGAGGCGGTCGACGCGGAAGAGCCGCCAGTCCTCGCGGTCGAGGTCGTAGCCGACCAGGTACCAGCGCTGGCGGGTGGAGACGAGGCGCTCGGGCTCGACGTTGCGCCTGGTGGCGGTGCCGTCGTACGAGCGGTAGGCGAAGCGCAGCCGCTCCCGGTTGGTGACGGCGCCGGCGATCACCGTCAGGTCGTCCGGGTCGACGGTCGGGCCGTCGCCGGGCAGCGGCACGGTGGCGGCGTTGAGGGTGCCGACGCGGTGGCGCAGCCGTGAGGGCAGGACCTGGAGCAGCTTGCCGAGGGCCCGTACGGAGGCCTCCTCCAGGCCGGCGACGGCGTGGCCGGCGGCGGCGCGCAGGCCGACGGCGATGGCCACCGCCTCCTCGTCGTCCAGCAGCAGCGGGGGCATCGCGGTGCCGGCGACCAGGCGGTAGCCGCCGATGGCGCCCACCGTGGCCTGCACGGGGTAGCCGAGGTCGCGCAGCCGGTCGATGTCGCGGCGGATGGTGCGGGGGCTGACGCCGAGGCGCTCGGCGAGTTCGGTGCCGGGCCACTCGCGCGGGGTCTGGAGGAGGGAGAGCAGGCTCAGCAGCCGGGCGGGCGTGTCGGTCATGCCGTCCATGATGCCGGGTGAACTAGGACAGGACCTGTCCTAGTTCCGGCATATCGTCGGGGACGTGCCGACGAACGAGGAGTACGGGATGAACAGCGCGGGTGCGGACCGGCGGAGGTGGATCGCGTTGGCGATCGTGATGGTCGCCTCCTTCATGGACCTGGTGGACGTGACGATCGTCAACATCGCGATCCCGAGCATCCAGGAGGACACCGGCGCCTCCTTCAGCGCCGTCCAGTGGGTGACCGGTGGGTACTCGCTGGCCTTCGCGGTCGGCCTGATCACGGGCGGGCGGCTGGGCGACATCCACGGGCGCCGGAAGGTGTTCCTGGTCGGGATCGGAGGCTTCACCCTGACCTCCGCGCTGTGCGGGCTGGCCTCGGGGCCGGAGATGCTGGTCGCGATGCGGGTGCTCCAGGGCGGGACGGCGGCGCTGATGGTGCCGCAGGTGCTGTCGATCATCCACGCGACCTTCCCGGCGGAGGAGCGCGGCAAGGTGTTCGGGATGTTCGGCGCGGTGGTCGGGCTGGGCGCGGTGTCCGGTCCGATGATCGGCGCGCTGCTGACCGAGTGGGACCTGTTCGGCCTGGCCTGGCGGCCGATCTTCCTGATCAACCTGCCGGTGGGCATCGCCGGGTTCCTGCTCGGGCGCCGCTACATCGACGAGTCCCGGGCGGAGAAGGCGCTCCGGCTGGACCTGGTGGGCATGGTGCTGGCCAGCCTCGGCCTGCTGATGCTGATCTACCCGCTCACCCACGGGCGCGAGGCCGGCTGGCCGCTGTGGGGGTACCTGTCGATGGGCGGGAGCGCGGTCGTGTTCGCGCTGTTCGTGGCGTACGAGCGGGTCAAGGCGCGGCGGGACGGCTCGCCGCTGGTGGAGCTGTCGCTGTTCCGGGTGAAGTCCTTCGCGGCCGGGATCGCGGTGCAGACCGCCTTCGGGATCGGGCTGGGGATCTTCTTCCTGATCTGGACGCTGTACATGCAGATCGGCCTGGGCTGGAGCCCGCTCAAGGCCGGCACCACCGGCCTGCCGTTCTCCTTCGCCGTCTCCGTCGCGGCCGGGCTCTCCGTGCAGAAGCTGGTGCCGCGGTTCGGGCGGAAGGTGCTGCAGGCGGGGGCGCTGGTGATGGTGGCCGGCGTGCTGCTCTACATCGCGGAGGCGCACCGGTACGGGACGGGCATCGCGCCCTGGCAGATGGCGCTGCCGCTGGTCGTGATGGGCCTCGGGATGGGGCTGGTGGTCGCGCCGATCACGGACGCGGTGCTGGCGGAGGTGCCGCGCGAACACGCCGGGTCGGCCTCGGGGCTGATCAACACCGTGCAGCAGGTGGGGAACGCGCTCGGGCTCGGGCTGGTGTCCGTCGCCTTCTTCGGGCAGGTGGACGACGCGGTCGCGCCGCAGGCGGTCGGGGAGGCCTTCAACGGGGCGTTCGTGCACGCGATGTGGTGGGTCGCGGCGGTGCTGGCGGGCGTGTTCCTGCTGATGTTCGCGCTGCCCCGGCGCAAGGCGGTCGCGGCGGAGGCCGTCGAGGCTCCGGAGCGGGACGTCGCGCTGGTCTGACCGGCGTCGTGCGGAGGGCCCCGGTCGCGGTTCGCGGCCGGGGCCCTTGTCGGTTGCGGGGGTTGCGGGCGGTCAGCGTGCGGCGGCGATGCCCGCGATCGATGCGCGGGTGACGGTGCGGGGCTTGGCGGCGGCCTTCGCCTCCTTGGCGGCGCGCTTCACCTCCTGCTTGAACTCCCGGACCAGGGTGAGGGATTCGGGACCGGTGATGTCCGCGACGGAACGGTGCGCGCCCTCCTCGCCGTAGGCGCCGGCGGCCTCGCGCCAGCCCTCCGGCCGTACGCCGTACTGCTTGCCGAGCAGGGCCAGGAAGATCTGCGACTTCTGCTTGCCGAAGCCGGGAAGGGCGTTGAGGCGGCTCAGCAGCTCCTTGCCCGTGCGCACGTCCTTCCAGAGCGCCTCGGCCTCGCCGTCGTACTGCGCGACCAGGAACTGGCAGAGCTGCTGGACCCGTTTGGCCATCGCGGCCGGGTAGCGGTGGACGGCGGGCTTGGCGGAGAGCAGGGCGACGAGCTCCTCCGGGCCGTAGGTGGCGATCTCGTGCGCGTCCAGGTCGTCGTGGCCGAGGCGCTGGGCGATGGTCAGCGGGCCGGTGAACGCCCACTCCATCGGGACCTGCTGGTCCAGCAGCATGCCGACGAGGACGGCGAGCGCGCTGCGTCCGAGCAGTTCGTCGGCCTCGGGTTGCTGGGCGAGCCGGACGGTGACGTTCATGGGCGTCCCTACCTCGGAGTTGACGTCGGATCGGCGCCCAGTCTGGTCGACCGGGTGGGGGCGGACGCGATCAACACGCCCGTTTGACGGGGAGTTTTGGTGTTCACCACCCTTGGGGGGTCTGCATGGTTCGTTGGCGGAGCGGTTGTTGGGGGTGGCGAGGGGCGGCACGGGGGTGGCGCGGAATATTTTTTGCCCTCGTTTTCGTCCGGGCTGTCACACCGGTGGGACGCGCCGGGTCAGAGGGGTGTCGAGCCGCCGCGGAACGGTCCGGGGCGGCGCCCGTCGAATGGGGAGCAGCACCATGTCCGTCGCCTACGTCGTCGTCACCGTCTTCGCCGCGCTGAACGTCGGCTTCTCCGCCTGCTCGGTCTTCGCGAAGGCCTCGTACGTGGTGGGGCCGTTGGTCCAGTACGGCGTTCCGCGCCCGTGGTGGGTCTGGCTCGGGGTCGCCAAGGCCGCCGGGGCGGTGGGGCTGCTGGTCGGGCTCGCGGTGCCGGCCGTCGGGTACGCGGCGGCGGTCGGGCTCGTCCTCTACTTCCTGGGGGCGGTGCTCACGGTGCTCCGGGCCCGGGCGTACGGGAACGTCCCGTTCCCGCTGATCTACATGGCGCCGGTGGTGGCCTCGCTGGTGCTGGCGCTCGCGGCCTGAGGGTTCGGGGGCCGGGGGTTCGGGGGTCGGGGGTTCGCGGCCCGAGGGCTTACGGGCCGGGGGCGGGTCAGGCCGGGCCGAGGCCCCGGAGCAGGGTGTCGACCACGAGGGCGGCGCGGGACCCGGGGGTGTCGGGGAGCGTCGCGGCCGGGCCGGTGGCGGCCTCGTGGATCAGGGCGTAGTAGACGCGGCGGGCCCAGCCGAGGTCGGTGTCCGGGCGCAGGACGCCGGCCTCGCGGGCGCGGGCGAAGAGCCCGTCGCAGCGGGCGAGGACGTCGGCGTGGATGCGGGCGGTCTCCTCGTCCTCCGGGACGGCGTTCAGCGCGAAGCCCCAACCGATCTTCACCCGCAGGACGTTGGCGGTGACCTGGTGCAGGGCGACCAGGGGTGTTCGGTCTCTCGCAGTCCCAGCTCCTCGACGCCCTGCCGGGCATGCTCGGCATGGCCACCGGCCGCCTGGTCGAACCCGCCGAGGTCGCCGCCCTCGTCGCCTACCTGGCCTCGCCGCTGGCGGCCAGTACGACGGGCACCGACCACCTCGTCGACGCGGGGGCCGTCAAGACGGCGTGACCTGCTCGTACGGGGCGCGGGGAGGAGGGGGTGCGCTGGGCTGGACGGGTGGTTGTGGTGGGGCGGTGGGCGGGGGTGGTGGGCGGTTGTGGGGGTCGTGCGGACGATCTTGGGGGGAGGGGGCGCTCGGGCGGGTGTTCGAGTGGACTGGTGGGCGAGTTGGTCATTTCATATGACTGTTTCGGTTGTGCCCATGCGGGGAGATGACGGCGGGTCATTCTTGGTCCAATCGACGCGTCCAGAAAGGCCCGCCCGCCGTGACCCAGCCGTTCGAACTCCCGTCCTTCTACGTGCCGCACCCGGCACGCCTCAATCCCCATCTGGACGAGGCCAGGGTCCACTCCAGCGCCTGGGCACGGGAGATGGGCATGCTGGAGGGATCGGGCATCTGGGACCAGGCCGACCTCGACGCCCACGACTACGGACTGCTCTGCGCCTACACCCACCCCGACTGCGACGCCGAGGCGCTGTCGCTGGTCACCGACTGGTACGTGTGGGTCTTCTTCTTCGACGACCACTTCCTCGACATGTACAAGCGCACCAACGACCGGGAGGCGGGCAAGGCGCACCTGGACCGGCTGCCGCTGTTCATGCCGGCCGACCCGGACGCCGGGACGCCCGAGCCGCGGAACCCCGTCGAGGCGGGGCTGGCCGACCTGTGGCGGCGCACCGTGCCGGCGATGGGCGAGGACTGGCGGGTGCGGTTCGCGGAGAGCACCCGCAACCTGCTGAACGAGTCGCTGTGGGAGCTCTCCAACATCGACGCCGGCCGGATCGCCAACCCGGTCGAGTACATCGAGATGCGCCGCAAGGTCGGGGGCGCGCCCTGGTCCGCGCAGCTGGTCGAGTACGCGGCCGGGGCCGAGGTGCCGAAGGAGGTGTCGGGGTCGCGGGCGCTGCGGGTGCTGATGGACGCCTTCTCGGACGGCGTGCACCTGCGCAACGACATCTTCTCGTACCAGCGGGAGGTCGAGGACGAGGGCGAACTCAGCAACGGCATCCTGGTGTTGGAGACCTTCCTGAACTGCACCACCCAGGAGGCCGCCGAGGCGGTCAACGACCTGATCACCTCGCGGCTGCAGCAGTTCGAGAACACCGTCTTCACCGAGCTGCCGGTGCTGTTCGCCGAGACCGGGCTCGAACCCGAGGGCCGGGCGCGGGTGTTGGCGTACGTCAAGGGCCTCCAGGACTGGCAGGCGGGCGGGCACGAGTGGCACATGCGCTCCAGCCGGTACATGAACGGCGGTGGGGCGGCGGCCGGTTCGGAGGGAGGGGTCGCTCCGGGCGCGGGCGGGGCGCTGCCGGGGCTCGGAGCGGGCGGCAACTGGTGGGACGCCTACGCGATCGGGGGGATCGGCACCTCGGCGCTGGACGTGCTGCGCGGCGGGGCCACCGTGGCCCGGGGTGACAGCTCGGCCGGGCGCTCCGGCGGGGTGGCGCCGGCGGTGCGGCGGGCGCGCTCGCACGGGCACGTGCCCTTCCGGCCGGTCGGGCCCGGCCAACTGCCCGAGTTCAGGCTGCCGTTCGAGCTCCGGCTCAGCCCGCACCTGGACGGCGCGCGGGAGCGGGTGGTCGAGTGGGCCGGGCGGATGGGCCTGCTGGGCGAGCAGCCCGGACTGCCCGGGCCCGGCATCTGGGACGCCGAGTCGATGCGGGACTACGACCTGCCGCTGTGCTCCGCCGGCATCCACCCGGACGCCAGTGAGGAGCAACTCGACATCACCTCGGCCTGGTTGGCCTGGGGCACCTGGGCCGACGACTACTACCCGATGGTGTTCGGCCGCACCCGCGACCTCGCCGGTGCCAAGCAGGCCACCGCGCGGCTGCGCCTGTTCATGCCGGTGGACGGCAGCGCCGCGCCCGAGCCCCTGAACGCGCTGGAGCGCGGCCTCGCCGACATCTGGGAGCGCACCGCCTCACCGATGACCGTCGAGGCGCGGGAGCGGCTGCGGGAGTCCGTCGATTCTATGACGGACAGCTGGATCTGGGAGATCGCCAACCAGATCCAGCACCGGGTTCCCGACCCGGTCGACTACCTGGAGATGCGCCGCGCCACCTTCGGCTCCGACCTGACCACGGCGCTGAGCCGGCTCGGCCACGGGAAGTCCGTGCCGCCGGAGGTCTACCGGCACGGGGCGATGCGGGCGCTGGAGAACTCCGCGATGGACTACGGGTGCATGATCAACGACGTGTTCTCGTACCGGAAGGAGGTCGAGTACGAGGGGGAGCTGCACAACGCCGTGCTGGTGGTGCAGAACTTCTTCAACTGCGACTACCCGGCGGCGGCGCGGATCGTCGACGACCTGATGCACTCGCGGCTCGACCAGTTCCGGCACGTGGCGAAGAACGAACTCCCGGTGATGTACGACGACTTCGGGCTGGACGCCGAGGCGCGGGGGCTGCTGGACGGGTACGTGCGGGAGCTGGAGGACTGGCTGGCGGGGGTGCTGAACTGGCACGAGGGGTGCCGGCGGTACCGGGAGGAGGACCTGGAGCGGCACTTCGGGCCGGAGCGGGTGCTGGCGGCGCGGGGGGCGGGGGCCGCTGTTCCGGCTGCTGCTTCGGCTGCTTCCGCTGCTTCGGCTGAGCCTGGGGTGCCTGCCGTGCCTGTGCTGCCTTCCGTGCCTGTGCTGCCTTCCGTGCCGATGGGGCCGACCGGGCTGGGGACGTCCTCGCTGCGTCCGCCGGTGGGCGGCGGGGTGGCCGGGCTGCACTGAGCCTCCCCGCGGTGACGGTGGCGCACCCGCGCGGGTCATCCCGCGCGGGTGCGTCGCGTCGTGGCTAGGCTGGCCAACCGGGGGGCCGCGCACACCCGCCGGCGTGCGCGTACCGCCGCACGCGAGGGCAGAAGAGATGACCGCGCTACCTGAGGGCACACCCTGCTGGGCCGACGCGATGTTCACCGACCTGGAGGGCGCCAAGGCGTTCTACGGGGACGTCCTGGGCTGGACGTTCGGCGAGAGCGCGTCCGAGTTCGGCAACTACACGCAGGCCTATTCGGACGGCAAGGCCGTCGCCGCGATCGTGCCGCCGATGCCCGGCGAGCAGGCGCAGTCCGCCTGGTGCCTCTACCTGGCCTCGCCGGACGCGGCCGCCACCGCCGAGCGGATCCGCGCCGCCGGGGGCGAGGTGGTGATGGGGCCGATGGCGGTCGGGGACTTCGGCACGCTCGTCATCGCCCGGGACCCGGGCGGGGTGGTGTTCGGCGTCTGGCAGGCCGGCGTGCACGAGGGCTTCGAGAAGCAGGACGCGCCCGGCTCGTACGCCTGGGCCGAGGTCATCACGCGCGAGCCGGGCAGGGCCGACGCCTTCTTCCCCGCCGTCTTCCCGTACGGCGTGCGGAAGATGGCGGGCGGGGACTTCGACTACCGGATGTTCACGGTGGGCGAGCGGCCCGTGCTGGGCAGGATGGCCGCGGTGGGCGACTTCCTGCCGCCCGAGGCGCCCTCGTACGTCAGCGTGTACTTCGCGGTGGACGACACCGACGCGGCGATCGGGCGGCTGACGGCGCGCGGCGGCAAGGTCTACTTCGGGCCGATGGACAGCCCGTTCGGCCGGTTCGCGGCGGTCGGCGACCCGCAGGGCGCGGCCTTCGGGCTGATCGACCTCGGACGGACGGTCGGCGGGCGCCCGCCGACCGAGGACGCCTGAGGGCGGGGCCCGCGATGGGTTCGGCGCAGGAGCGCGAGGAGCTCGTCGAGTCGCTGGACCGGCGGCGGTTCCTGCTGCGGCGCACCGTGCACGGCCTCACCGACGAGGAGGCGGCCCGGCGCACCACGGTCAGCGAGCTGACCCTCGGCGGGCTGATCAAGCACGTGGCGTCCGTCGAGGCGCGCTGGGCGCGGTTCGTCACCGGCGGCGCGGAGGCGATGCGCGGCGGGGAGGAGGACTGGGCCGGGCAGTTCCGGATGGCCGAGGGCGAGACGCTGGAGGGGCTGCTGGCGGCGTACGAGGAGGTCGGGCGGGCGACGGACGAACTCCTCCGCGGCCTGCCCGACCTCGACCTCGCGCACCCGCTGCCGCCCGCGCCCTGGTTCGAGCCGGGGGCGCGGTGGTCGGCGCGGCAGGTGGTGCTGCACCTGATCGCGGAGACGGCGCAGCACACCGGGCACGCGGACATCATCCGGGAGTCGCTGGACGGGGTGCGGGCGACGGGGTGACGTGCCCGGTCCTCTCCCCGGGCGGTGCGGTCAGTGCTTCCAGGTGCGGTTGAGGGAGGATTCCAGCCCGTCCAGGATCAGGCGGACGTTCCTGGTGAAGCCGGAGTCCCGGCCCTCCGCGACCTCGTCCGGCACGTGGGTGGTGTACAGCCGGTGCAGGCGCGGGAACTCCTTCGTTGCCTCGATGAGGTTGGGCATCATCTCGGCGACCCACTCGTGCTCGTCGCGGCCGCTCTTGGCGAGGGCGCTGAGCCAGGCGGCCTCCACGGTGGCGGTGCCGATGATGTAGCCGACCAGGACGTTCATGGCCTCGTTGGCGTCGCCGTCCTCGAAGCCGGCCTCGTCCATCAGGGCCAGCATGGCCTCGGAGAGCCGCATCCAGCTGGGGCCGAAGTAGACCATGCCGACGTCGCCCAGCACCGAGACCATCCACGGGTGGCGCAGCACGCAGGCGCGCAGGTTCTCGGCGATCTCCTCGACGGCCTTGCGCCACACGGCCGGGTCCTCGGCGCCGGTCGCGTCCGGGAGGGGGAGCTCGCCGAAGACCTCGTCGACGACGAGGGCCAGCAGCTCGTCCTTGTTGGCGACGTGGGTGTAGAGGGAGGTGGCTCCGGCGTTGAGGCGGGCGCCGAGCTTGCGCATGCTCAGCGCCTCGATGCCGTCGGCGTCCAGCAGGGTGAGCGCCTCCCGGACGATCTGCCCGCGGCTGAGCACCGGCTGCTCGCGCCGGGCGCGCTGCGGGCGGGCCCAGGGGTTGGGGATTCCCGGGGCCGCGCTCCCTCGGGCCTTTCGGTCCGCCTCCGAGTCGTCCGTCATCCAGCTCTCCTTCCGTCCTGTTCCGGCTGAGCCCCCGGGCCGTCCGTGCGTCCTGGGGTCTTCGGGGTTCCTGGCTCCAGCATAGGGCCCAGATCCGAACGCTGTGCGGTTGTGCGTACGGTGTTCGGTCGATTCGTACGGCGTGCGGAGAGGTGAACGGTGTACTGCCTTGCGCACACCGTTCGGTTGTCCGTACAGTGTTCGGCATGGCGCACGCCGCACCCCGGGGGTAGGTACTGGAGGGCGGTGTGGCCTGGACGACTTCCGAGCGCCGCCAGGGGCGGCGCCGACTTCGAAGGGGGTGCGCGGTGGTACGGCAACCGCAGCGCTGGCTCATCCTGATCGTGCTCTGCCTCAGCACCCTGGTGCTGGTGATCGACAACATGGTGCTCATGGTGTCCGTCCCGCCGATCGCGGAGGACCTCAAGGCCGGGGCCCAGGACATCCAGTGGATCATCGACTCCTACATCCTGGTGTTCGCGGGCCTCCTGCTCACCTCCGGGAGCCTCTCCGACCGCTTCGGCCGCCGGAAGGTGATGATCATCGGACTGGCGCTGTTCGGCGCCGCCTCCCTGGTCGCCGCCGAGGCCGCCAGCCCCGGCCAGCTCATCGCCGGGCGCGTCCTCATGGGCGTCGGCGGGGCGCTCGTCATGCCGAGCACCCTCTCCATCGTGATCACCGTCTTCGACGACGAGGAGCGCCCGAAGGCCATCGCGGCCTGGAGCGCGGTGGCCATGCTCGGCCTGGTCGGCGGCCCGGTGCTCGGCGGCGCGCTGATCGCGCACTTCTGGTGGGGCGCGGTCTTCCTGCTCAACGTGCCGATCGCGGTGGTCGCGATCATCGCGGCGCTCGTCCTGATGCCCGAGTCCAAGGGCCCGTGGCGCAAGCCCGACCTGCCCGGCATGGTGCTCTCCATGGTCGGCATGACCGCCCTGGTCTGGTCGATCATCGTGCTGCCCCGCGACGGCATCACCAGCGCCGGCACGATCGCCTCCTTCGCCGTCGCCGTGGCCGCGCTGGCCGGCTTCGCCGTCCGCCAGGTGCGCACCGACTCCCCGATGGTCCCGCTCAACCTGTTCCGCAACCGGGTCTTCACCGGCGCGAGCTTCTCGCTCGTCCTGCTCACCTTCGCCAACGGCGGCCTGATGCTGGTGCTCACCCAGCACCTGCAGTTCGTCCTGGAGTTCACTCCCACCGACACCGGCCTCGCCTTCATCCCCCTCGCCATCGCCTCGCTCGCCTTCAACGCCATCGGCGCGGTGCTCGGCAAGAAGGTGTCGGCGCGGGTGCTCACCGCGACCGGCATGCTGATCATCGCGGGCGGCTTCGGACTGCTCGCCACCCTGTCCGTCGGCGACGGGTTCACCAAGGTCGCCCTCGGGATGCTGGTCCTCGGCATCGGCTCCGGGCTCGGGATGCCGGCCGCCGCCAACGCCCTCCTGGGCGCCGTCCCCGGCGAGCACGCCGGCGTCGGCTCGGCGCTCAACGACACCATCCAGCAGGCCGGTGCGGCCCTGGGCGTCGCCGTCCTCGGCACCGTCCTCTCCAGCACCTACACCAGCCGGATGCCGGCCGACGCCCCCGACGGCGCCCGGCACTCGATCACCGACGCCCTCGCCCTGGCCTCGGCCAACGGCGACGGCGGGATGCTGGCGGCGGCCCGCGACGCGTTCAACACGGCGACCTCGACCACCTTCACGGCGGGCGGCGTGGCGGTGCTGGCGGCTGCGGCGCTGACGCTGGCCCTGATGAAGGGCGGGCCGAAGGCGGGCCCGGGGGTCACGGAGCCGGCGGAGGCCGACGCCGAGCCGGCGGCCCAGCCGGTGAGCTGAGCTTGCGGCGCTGCCGAAGGCCCCGGAACCGCGACCTGCGGCCGGGGCTTTCGGCTGCCCGGGCTCGGTGGGGGGCGGGTCTTTACGGCGTAAAGAGCAGGGGCGCCGGCCCCGGCGAGGCCACCGCTGCTTCACCTGCGGCCGGGGGCGGGCCCGGGGCGTAGCCTTCGGGTATGCCTTCGAAGTCCGCCGTCTACGCGGAGCGGCCGTCCCGGCTGCCCGGCGCGGTGGTGTGGACGAAGACCGTCGGGGGCGGTGCGGAGGCGGGGGTCGGCGGGCTGGTGCTGCCGGACGGGTGCATGGATCTGCTCTGGAACGGCGGTCGGCTGATGGTGGCGGGCCCGGACACCCGGGCGTTCCGGCCCGGGGCCGGGCGGGGCGCCCGGTGGGCGGGCGTTCGCTTCCGGCCGGGGGCGGCTCCCGCGCTGCTCGGCGTACCGGCGCACGAACTGCGCGACCAGCGGATCGACCTGGCGGTGCTGAGGCCCGCCGCCGAGGTGCGCCGGCTGACCGAGCGGATCGACGCCGCCGCCGATCCGGCCGCCGCGCTGGAGGCCCTGGCGCTGGACCTGGCCGCCGAGGCGCCTCCGGAGGATGGGCTGGTCAGGGCCGTCGCCGCCGCGCTCGCGGCCGGGCGGGGCGTCGCGGCGACGGCCGAGGCGGTGGGCCTCGGCGCCCGGCAGCTGCACCGGCGCTCGCTGACCGCGTTCGGGTACGGCCCCAAGACGCTCGCCCGCATCCTGCGGCTTCAGCGCGCGCTCGCGCTCGCCCGCTCGGGCGTGCCGCTCGCCGAGACGGCGGCCCGGGCGGGCTACGCGGATCAGGCCCATCTCGCGCGGGACGTGCGGGAGTTGGCGGGTGCGTCGGTGACGGCGCTGTTGCGGGCGTGAGCGGGGCGGGCGTGAGCGGGGCGGGCGTGCCCATCGGTGGTGTTCTCCGGGACGGTGGGCCCGCCCCGCGCGCGTCGGTGGTGTCCTGCGGGACGGTGGGCCCGCCCCCGGTCAGGACTCGGTGAGCGGGGCGAGGAGGTCGACCTCGTTGCCGTCCGGGTCGCGGACGACCGCGTAGCGCTGGCCCCAGAACGCGTCCCAGGGCTTCAGCTCGCCCGAGTGGCCCGCCTCGACCAGCTCCGCGTACAGCGCGTCGACGTGGGCCGGGCTCGCGCAGCGGAAGGCGAGGGCGGTGCGGCCGCCGCCGGTCGGCGGGCGCCAGTCGGGGTGGAAGGAGCGGATGGTGGACTCCGGGTCGAGGACCAGCAGCGGGCCGCCGCCGGGGAGTTGGGCTTCGACGTGGGGCTCGTTCTCGGCGCCCTCGGCGAACTCGACGCCGAGGCGGCGGTAGAAGGCGATCGAGGCGGCCAGGTCGGAGACGGCGAGGCCGACGAACGCGAAGGCGGGTGCGGGAGTGCTGTTCATGATCACCACGCTAGGCGGTTCCCGGGCCGCCGGTCTTGAACGAATCGGACACGGCTGGATCCGAAGGAGAGGGGCCGGCCTCCTCGGCATGCCCGACCTCGATGGACCCGTCCGCCTCGCCCGGCGGCGGTCCGGTGGAAAACCCGGCTGACCAGCGGGGCCGCTGAGGGTAACGTCCTCGCTGGTACTGGTGATTCACATGAGGGGGACGTGGCGGATGAGCGGCAGGAGAGACCCGGAGACCCCGGACGTCTTCCGGACCCCGATCGGGCAGGTGTTCGTCCGGACGCACTTCGGCGAGGCCCCGGCGCTGGACGCGGACGCGTGGACGCTGACCGTCGACGGACTGGTCGAACACCCCCTGGAACTGGACCTGTCGGCGCTCCTGGCCCTGCCCCAGACCGACCTCACGGCCGTCCACGAGTGCTTCGGCAACCCGCTGAACCCGGACGTCCCGACCCGCGCCGTCGCCAACCTGGAGTGGAGGGGCGTTCCGCTGGCGGCCGTCCTCGCCCTGGCCGCCCCGACCGCCGGGGCCCTGCACGTCCGGCTGGAGGGCGCCGACACCGGCTCGTACGCGGGGGAGAGCGGGGTGGCGTACGTCAAGGACCTCCCGCTGGAGCAGGCGCGCGAGGCCGTCCTGCTCGCGCACCGGATGAACGGCGAGCCGCTGCCGCGCGAACACGGCTTCCCCGTACGGGCGGTGGTGCCCGGGATGTTCGGCACCAACGGGGTGAAGTGGCTGAGCCGGATCACGCTGGTCGCCGAGCGCCCCGAGCACTTCTTCACCACACAGCTCTACACCCGGGTGGTGCCGGGGGAGAGCGAGCCCGTCCCCGTCCGGGAGATCGACGTCAGCAGCAAGCTGCTCACCCCGCGCGACGGCGCCCACGTGCCCGCCGGGCCGTGCGACATCGCGGGCCGGGCCTGGAGTTCGAGCGAGGTGACCTCCGTCGAGGTCTCCGTGGACGGGGGCGAGTGGCGGCCCGCCGAGCTGGAGCCGCGCGGCGACCAGCCCGCCTGGCAGCGCTTCGCGCTCGTCCACGACCTCACCCCGGGCGAGCACCTCGTCCGGGCCCGGGCCACCGACGCCGTCGGACGGGTGCAGCCGCTCGCCGGGGCCAGGAACCACGTGCACGAGATCCGGCTGGTCGCCGGGGCCGAGAACGAGTAGGGGAGCGAGCGGATGCTGCGGCGAGACCTGGGAGTCGGCGGGCCGGGCGCGAGCGCGCTGTGCCTGGGGGCGATGACCTTCGGCACCACCGTGGACGAGCGGACGGCGACGGCGATCCTGGACCGCTTCACCGAGGCGGGCGGCACCTTCGTCGACACCGCGAACAACTACGCCGTCTGGGCGCCCGGCGGGACGGGCTTCGAGAGCGAGGAGCTGCTCGGTCGCTGGATCGCGCGCCGCCGCAACCGGGACTCCCTGGTGCTGGCCTCCAAGTCCGGCGCCCGGCCCGTCCCGGGCCTGCCGTTCCCGGAGCACCTGGAGGGCCTCGCCGCGCCCGTGCTGCGCGACGCCGTCGAGGGCAGCCTGCGCCGCCTGGGCACCGACCGCCTGGACGTCCACTACGCGCACGTGGCCGACCCGGCGACCCCGGTGGAGGAGACCCTCGGCGCCTACGCCGGCCTGGTCGGTGACGGCACGGTCGGCGTCCTCGGCTGCAGCAACCACACCGCCGCCCAGCTGGCCGGGGCCAACGCCCTTGCCGCCGAGCGGGGTTGGCCCGGCTACCGCTGCGTCCAGCAGCGCCACAGCTACCTGGCGCCCGCGCCGGACGCGGACTTCGGCATCCAACGGCACGCCGACGCCGCCCTGCTGGAGCACCTCGCCGCGGACCCCGAGGCCGTCCTGCTCGCCTACTCCCCGCTCCTCGGCGGCGCCTACAGCCGGCCCGACCGGCCGCTGGGGCGGCAGTACGAGTGGCCGGGGGCGCGGGCCCGCCTCGCCGCTCTGGCGGAGGTGACGGCCGAGACCGGCGCGACCGTCAACCAGGTCGTGCTGGCCTGGCTGTTGGCGCATCCCGTCCCCACCGTCCCCGTCCTGGGCGTGAGTTCGGTGGAGCAGCTCGACGAGGCGCTGGGCGCGCTGGAACTGCGGCTGGACGAGGACCAGGTGAGGCGGCTCTCCGAGGCCGGGTGAGCTGAGGAGGAGACGTGGACTCGAACTGGCCCCGACCCGGTCGGAACCGGCCCGTGCGGGAATTCGAGGGGATTCGAAAGGGGAATCGAAGGGACTTTCCCGCGCTCCTCCCCGTTCCCGTGGGAAACACGGGCACCACGGATTTCCGAAGCGCCGGAATCCGGAAAAGCGGGACGGCCCGCCGGCGAGGCCGGCGGGCCGTCGAGCAATCAGGTGGTCGAGCTGTTCGGAAAGGTTCGCGTCAGCGCGGCTTCTTGAAGCCGAGGGTCGTCGCGTCCTTCTTGGTGTAGATGGTGCCGTCGGTGTCCTTGGTGAAGTCGCCGACCTTGGCGGCCGCCGGCGGGGTGTAGCGCGCGGGCATCTTCGTCACGGTGCTCTCCCATTCATCCAGATCGAGGCCCGGTCGGCCTCCGTTTCATTGAGCCGCCACCTGGTGATGGTGTCTATGCGGACGGATCGGCTTCGGCCATTGCGCTCCGACGTCTCGTGCGTCGGGTTGGCTCGTCGGCGAAGCGTCGTCCGGTCGGACTTCTCCTGGATGTGGACATGACATGTCCCCCAGTGATCGTAAGTGATCAAAAGCGATCAGAGCCGCCCTTGATCTGCATATTATCGATCTGGAAAAGCCCCTATTCCGCCACCACGGAATTGGCGCGATCGGCGGGGAAATCAGCGGTGTCCGGTTGTGCGGCCCCCGGTGGTCGGGCACGGTTCTGAGGCGAAGCACCGATGGTGCCGATGCCGTCGTGGTGCCCGTGATACCTGGGGGGTGAGGCACGTGAAGTCGCTCGACGATTACCTCGTGGTTTTTCCGGATTCTCAGGGTGGTGCTGAGGCCCACCGCACCGTCGGCCGACAGATCGGCCACGGAACGGCGCAGACGATCGCCCACGAATCCGGACGCCCCTGGCTCGCCGGTTCGTGGGCGCCGGAGGACCTGGTGGTGTCCTCGGCCGGCCCCGTGCGGGTCGCGGCGTTCGGGTCGAGCCCCGTCGCCCGGAGCCGGCTCGACGCCCTGGCCGCCTCCGTCCGGGGCCTGTCGGACCTGGATCGGCTCGCCCGCGCCCTGCCCGGCAACACACACCTGATCGCCTCCGTCCACGGCCAGGTGCGCTTCCAGGGCACCGTCACCGGGACGCGCTGCGTGTACACCGCCCGCCTGGGCGGCGTGCCCGTCGCCGCCGACCGGGCCGACGTGCTCGCCGGGCTGACCGGCGCCGAGCCCGACGAGGCCCTCGTCGCGGCGAGCGTGACGTACGGGATGCTCTTCGCGCCGCTGAGCGAACGCGGTTGGTGGCGCGGCGTGCACCAGGTGCCGTCCGACTCCTGCCTCCTGATGCCCGGCGACGGCGCCGCCGCCCGGGCCGTGCGCTGGTGGGAGCCGCCGGAGCCCGAGCTCACCCTGGAGCAGGGCGCGCCGGCCGTGCGCGAGCGGCTGCGCGAGGCGGTCGCCGGGCGGCGGCCGCAGCGGGGCCGGTTGTCCGCCGACCTCTCGGGCGGCATGGACTCCACCTCGCTCTGCTTCCTCGCCGCCGAGCACGACCCCGGCCTGCTCACCTTCTGCTGGACGGGCGGCAGCGCGATCAACGACGACCCGCTGTACGCCGCCGAGGCCGCCCGCCGCCTGCCCGACGCCGAGCACCTCACCGTGCCCGACACCGACGCACCGCCGGTGTTCGCCCCGCCGTACTGGGCGATCGACACGGAGGCCCCGCGCGCCGCCACCCGGGGCATGAACGCGATCCGCTACGGGGCCCGCCACCTCGTCGCGCACGGCGCCACCCGGCACCTCGCCGGCCACGGCGCGGACGAGCTGTTCACCGGCGGCGCCTCCTACCTGCACACGCTCGTGCGCCGCAGCCCCGTCACCGCCTGGCGGCAGCTGCGCGCCCACCAGGCCCTGAACAGCTGGCCGTTGCTGCCCAGCCTGGCCGGACTGCTGCGCGGGGGAGACCTCGCCGGATGGTGGCGGCAGTGCGCCGACGACATCGCCCGCAGCGCGCCGCCGCCCCGTACGCCCTCCCTCGGCTGGGGCGAGCGGATCCCGGCCACGCCCTGGGCCACCGGCGACGCGGTGGCGGCCACCCGGGCCGTCTTCCACGACGTGGCCGACCAGGTCGAGCCCCTGGCGCCCGACCGGGGGCAGCACGAGGCGCTGTCCGCCCTGCGCAGCGCGGGCCCGGTGCTGCGGCTCGTCTGCCGGGACTACGCCGCCGAGGGGCTGCCGCTCGAACTCCCGTACCTGGACGACCGGGTGGTCGAGGCGGTGCTGGCGATCCTGCCGCACGAGCGGTACAGCCCGTGGCGGTACAAGCCGGTGCTGGCCGCCGCGATGCGCGGCCTCGTGCCCGAGGTGATCCTCGGCCGGACCACCAAGGGGGACTGCGAGGAGCCCGTCGACCGCTCGCTCCAGGACCACGTGCCCGACCTGCTGGAGCTGTTCGCGGACTCGGAGCTGGCGCGGCGCGGCCTGATCGACGTGCGCAGACTGCGCACCACGCTGATCACGCCGCCGCGCAGCGGGGACGTCTGGTCGGCGCAGCTGGAGGCGACGATCGGCGCCGAGCTGTGGCTGCGGGAGATCGCCGCGCGTTCCACCGCCGAGCCCGTCCTGGCCGGCTCCGCGGCCCGCGACGGGGCCCGCGACGGGGCCCGCGACGGGAAGGAGACGCCGTGACCAGCCCGCCCTGCGCGCTCCAGCCGCGCACCCGGCTGCCCCTGCGCCGGCGCCTGCTCCCGCTCGCCGCTGTCGCCCTCGCCCGGCCGCTGGCCCGGCTGTCGCCCGGGCGGCTGCGGGCCGTGCTGGCGGCGCTGAGCACCGGCGCCCGGCCGGGCACGGCCGCCCAGGCCTCCGCCGCCCGTACGGCCGTCGTGGCGGTCAGCCTGCGCTGCGCCGTGCACAACTGCCTCCAGCGGTCGATCGCCACGGCCCTGCTGTGCCGGTTCAAGGGCGTCTGGCCCACCTGGCAGGCGGGCGTGCGGACCACGCCGTTCGGCGCCCACGCCTGGGTCGAGGCGGAGGGGCGGGTCATCGACGAGCCCTACCCGGACGGGTACTTCCGGCCGCTGGTCACCGTCGCCCCCAAGCGCCCGGCCCGTACGGCCTGACCGTCCGCTTCGATCGTTCGATCATCGGAGGACCCGCATGACTCTCCGCCTGACCGCCCACACCGTCTCCACCGACACGGACGACGGCGCCGTGCTGCTGAGTCAGCGCACCGGGGCCTACTGGCAGCTCAACCAGACCGGCGCCTACGCCCTCCAGCGCCTGTTCGAGGGCCGGACCGTCGACCAGGTGGCCGAGGAGTTCTCCGCACACTTCGGCATCGCCGCCGCCGAAGCGCGCCAGGACCTCGCCGAGATGACCGAACGGCTGCGCTCCTCCGGCCTGGTGGAGGCGGGCTGAGCCGCCCCCGAGGCCCGGAAGGGGGTCGCGCACCGTGCTCCGACAGCTCTGGAACCTGACCCGCGGGCAGCGCCGCTCCCTCGGCGCCGCCCTGCTCCTCACCCTGGCGGCCGCCGCCGTGGGCGTCGCCCAGCCGCTCGCGGCGAAGGGCGTGGTCGACGCCGTCACCGCGCACCGCCCGCTGCTCGGCCCCGCCGGCCTGCTCGTCGCGCTGCTCCTGGCCCAGGCCCTCATCGGCGCGGGCGCCGTCTACCTGCTGGAGCGCACCGGCGAGCGGTTCGTCCTGGCCACCCGGACGCGGCTCGCCGGGCACCTGCTGCGGCTGCGCATGCACGCCTTCGACGGCCAGCGCGTCGGCGACCTGATGGCGCGGGCCTCGACGGACGTGGTCGTCCTGCGCGAGGCGCTCACGCACGTCGCCGTCCAGATCGCGACCAACCTGTGCGTCGCCCTCGGCAGCGTGGTGGCCATGTTCCTGCTGGACCCGGTCCTGATGCTGCTCATCCTGGGCGTGCTCCTCGCCTGCGGGCTGGTGATCAGCAGGCTGTCGGCGGCGATCGGCCGCACCTCCGAGGAGGTGCAGACGGCCGTGGGAGCCGTCTCGGCCGGGCTGGAACGGGCGCTGTCGGCGCTGCGGACCGTACGGGCCAACCGCGCCGAACGGCGGGAGGCCGCGCACCTCGACGCGCTCGCCCGCGAGGCCTACGAGGCCGCGATGCGCGGCGCCCGGCTCACCGCCGTGATCGCCCCGACCGCCCAACTCGCCATCAACGCCGCTTTCGTGCTCGTCCTGCTGCTCGGCGCGACCAGGGTCGACCAGGGGGCCCTGTCGCTCGGCGCCCTGGTGGCGATGCTGCTGTACGCGACCCAACTCAACGGGCCCGTCACCGAGTTGATGGAGGGCCTCGCCTCGGTGAACCGGGCCAAAGGGTCCACCGAGCGCATCCGGGAGGTCTACGCACTGCCCGTCGAGGAGGCCGCCCCCTCGGTCGCGCCCCGCACCGTACGGTGGTCAACCACCGCCCCGGCACTGGAGATCCGTGACCTGCGCTTCGGCTACCAGCCCGACACCCCGATCCTCCGGGGCCTCTCGCTGACCGTCCCGCCGAACGCCCTCGTGGCCCTGGTCGGCCCGTCCGGCGCCGGGAAGTCCACCACCTTCGCGCTGATCAACCGCTTCTACGAACCGTGGAGCGGAAGCATCAGCCTCGGAGGCCGGCCCGCCGAGGACCTCGGGCCCCACGAGTGGCGCTCGCACCTCGGCTGGGTCGAGCAGGACTGCCCGATGCTGCACGGCACCCTGCGCGAGAACCTCTGCTACGCGGCCCCCGACACCACCGACGAGCGCCTCCGGGAGGTCCTCGGCCTCGTCAACCTCACCGCCAAGGTGGACGGCCTGCCGGCCGGGCTGGACACCGAGGTCGGCGAACGCGGCCTGCGCCTGTCCAGCGGCGAACGCCAGCGCGTCGCCATCGCCCGGGCCGTGCTCGCCCGCCCGCGCCTGCTGCTGCTGGACGAGCCGACCGCGCACCTCGACCCCGCCAACGAGGCCGCCCTGACCGTCAACCTGCACGAGCTGCGGAAGGAGTGCGCGCTGCTCGTCATCGCCCACCGGATGTCGACGATCGAGGCGGCGGACACGGTGGTCATGCTCTCCGAGGGCGCCGCCTCCGCCACCGCGCCCTACCCCGACCTCCTGCGCACCCACGCGCCGTTCCGGCAACTCTCCGGCCGCTGACGGAACGTGGGGGGAGCGGGACCGACCGGCGTGCGAGCATGCGGAGGCCGGGGCGCGGTGCCCCGGCCGGCTACTCCGCCCGAACGCACGTTCCGGCAGTGGGCGGTGGAGAACGCCGCCGCGTTCTCCCCGCGCTGATCACCGCCGGCCTCCCCGGCTTCACCGCGCCGTGGTGGGCGGTGAAGCCGAGGAGGCGGCAGGCCTTCCGAGGGGGCCGAGGGGCGGGAAAGCGGGCTACCGGGGGAGGAGGACTGCGTACTCGCGGATCAGGGCGGCCGTGCCGTCCTCGATGCGGGCGAAGACGAACACCTCGTCGAGGGAACCGAAGGAGCCCAGTTCCTGACGGGCGGCCACGATGCGCTCGGCGAGGGCGGGTTCGACGGTGCAGGCGCGGGTGATCTCCTCGGCGTCGGCGTGGTTGAGGTCGACGAGGCCGCCGTCGTCGTACTCGCCGGGGAGGGCGGGGCGGCCGATGCGCAGGTCGCGGGCCAGGACGGGGTCCTTGCGGGCGAGGGCCCGGGCTTCGTCGCGGCGGGCGCGGGCGGCGAGGCGGGCCGCGACGACCGGGTCTCCGACGGCGGGGTGGGCGGCCGGGCCGGTGGTGAGGCCGAAGACCTCGCGGCGCAGCGGTACGAGCTGGTAGCAGGCGGTGGCCGCCGTGGCCACGGCGAGGAGGATGGAGGCGCCCTCCAGCAGGCCGCCGAGGGTGCCGGTCGTGTGGCCGGCCGCGTCCTTGGGGGCGAGCGAGGACAGCGTGCCGATGACGACCGCGGCGACCGCGTAGACCGCCGTGCGCACCAGCAGGTCCTTGCGCTGCAGCCGGGCCGCCGCGTGGGCGAACGGCACCGCGCTGAGCATCCCGAAGGTGAGCAGCACGACGAGGAAGTACCAGGCGCCGCCCGGTCGTCGGGGGGAGGCGGGCGGCGGCGGGGCCGCCCGGGGGCCCTTGTAGGTGTAGACAACCATGCGGCGGCGCCCTTCGGTGGTTCGTCCCGGTGGTCTGGAGAGGGCGCCAGCCTCGCAGAAGCGGAGGGCGGGGCGGCGGCTCGTTGTCGAGTTGTGATGGCGATGTGACGAGCCATCACCTGCGCTGAGCGGGCAGGGGGCCGCGGAAGCCGATGTGGGAGCGGTGGCGGAGGCGGAGGAGTTCGATGGTGGCGGTGGTGGTGACGACGAGGGGGCCCGCGAGGAGGGCGGCGAGGACGGCGGGGGTGGAGGGGGTGGGGGTCTTGGGGTGGATGAGGGTGACGTGGCCGAGGAGGGTGAGCCAGGTCAGGAGGACGGCGACGAGGGGGCGGACCAGGGGGTGGCCGCGGACGGCGAAGGAGTTGCGGTGGATCAGGTAGAGGGTGGGGAGGGTGAAGGCGGGCACCCAGTAGGCCATGAGCAGGGTGAGGCCGGTGGAGTTGCCGAGGTAGGCGCTGCGGCCGGTGGTCATCAGGGCGAGGAAGACGCCGAAGGTGACGAGGCCGGTGAGCAGGGGCCGCAGGACGAGGCGGCCCACCCGCCGGCGGGTTCCGGGGCGGGCGAGCAGGACGAGTGAGGCGCAGGCGAGGAGCAGGGCGATCGGGCCGCTGAGCAGCATGACGACGCCGTCCCCGAAGGAGTCCTGGAAGAGCTCGTCGGCGGACGCCCCGTTCGCGAGCCGGACGAGGAGGAGGACGAGGCCGAGCCCGAACAGCGCCCGGGCCAGCATCAGGCGTTCCACCAGCGGGTCGAGGGTCTGGGCGGCGATGAACGTCACCACCGGTTGCAGCGCCGGTTCGAGGAGTTCCGCCCCCGCCACCGCCGTGACCCCGGAGGCGGACATCCGCAGCATCCGGTAGGGCCCGTAGATCCGGCTCGCCAGCCGCCAGGGCAGCAGCACGTCCAGCACCCACGCGCGCGGTGTGCGCCGTGGCAGGTCCGGCAGCCGGTAGGGCGGGCGGTCGTACGCGGAGGCGGGAGCCTCCGATGGCGCGGGCATGGGTGACCCCCGTGGTCGTAGGAGCGCTGACACGGTGACAGCTCGCCCCGGACGCACGCAATCGCCATACCGGCCCTACCCGGTCGGGTACCCCGTCGGGCCCCGCGATCGGGGTGCACGAACACGCCTGTGCCGGGCCCCGCGCGACGAGAAGACTCGACGCGTCGGGTCAACGACCGGAAGGGGTGGGCGAGATGGCGGGTACGGGCGGGGCCTGGTGGTCGGGCACGGGCGGGTACGTGCCCGAGGTGCTGGGGGCGGTGGCGGCGCACCCCGGCAAGGTGGTGCTGCGGCACCCGGGCGGGGAGATGACGGCGGCCGAGTACCTGCGGGCGGTGACCGGCACCTACCGCACCCTGCGCGCGAACGGCGTCGGGCGCGGCACGGTGGTCGCCGTCCTGACCGCGCCCAACAGCCCGGACATGATCACCGTCCGGCACGCCGCCCACCTGGCCGGCGCCGCCGTCTGCTTCCTGCGCTCCACCAACCCGGGCACCAGCGCCGCGATGCTGCCGCTCACCGACCAGCTCGGCATCCTGCGCGACACGGGCGCGGGCGTCCTGTACGCGGACGCCGCCGGCGCGGCGCGCGCCGCCGAACTGGCCGGTCAGGCCGGGGCGTTGCTCGTCGGCCCGGGCCAGGTCGGCGCCGCCGGGGTGGCGCCCACGGACGATCCGGGGCCCGTCGCCCCGGAGCGCGGTGAGCCGGAGGACCTCGCGGTGGTCATGTTCACCAGCGGGAGCACCGGCCGCCCCAAGGGCATCCGCAAGTCCGTACGGGCCTGGGAGGGCACCGTGCGCATCGCGATCGAGGCGCCCGCCGAGGCCCCCGAGGTCACCGCGCTGTTCAGCACCCCGCTGAGCCACAGTGCCGGGCTCCTGGTCGACGGGGCGCTGGCGGTGGGCGGCGAGGTCGTGCTGCTGCCGGAGTTCGACGCCGCCGAGGTGGCGCGGGCCGTCGCCGAGCACCGCGTGACCCGTACCTTCATGGCCACCACCCAGCTGTACCGGCTGCTCGACCACCTCGACGACCTGGGCCACCGCGACGCCGGCGCGGCCGGTCTGGACGGCCTGCGGCTGCTGAGCTACAGCGGGACGTCCGCCGCGCCCGGCCGCCTGGCCAGGGCCCTGGAGGTGTTCGGCCCGATCCTGCTCCAGCTGTACGGCACCACGGAGAGCGGCCGCATCTCCTTCCTCGACCCGGCGGGGCACGCCGACCCGGCCCTGGCCGCCACCGTCGGCCGGGTGTTCCCGGAAGTCGAGGTGCGGGTGCACGACGTGGACACCGGCGCGCTGCTGGCCGACGGCCAGGTCGGCGAGGTCCGGATGCGCTCCCCGCAGATCCTGGACGGCTACCTCGACCCGGCCCTGGACGCCGCCGCGCTGCACGAGGGCTGGTACCGCACCGGCGACATCGGCTACCGCGACGAACGCGGCTACCTCCACCTGCTCGACCGGGTTTCCGAGGTCGTCAAGGTCGACGGGGTCAAGGTCTACCCGGCCGTGGTGGAGCGGGAGTTGCTCACCCTGCCCGGCGTCGCCCTCGCGGCCGTCTACGGGGTCCGCGACGCCGACGGCACCGAGCACCTCCACGCCGCCCTGACCTGCCGGCCCGGCACGGCCGTCGAGCCGGAGGCCGTCCGCAAGCACATCAGCGCCTCCCTCGCCCCGGCCCTGGCGCCCGAGCGGGTGCTGGTGCTCGACGAACTCCCGATGAACGCGGGCGGCAAGCCCGACCGGGCGCGGCTGCGCGCGCACAGCGCCGCGACGGCCTGACGTACAGAGCCCTGAGAACCGATCGCACCGAACCGAGAGGACCCACCATGCCCAGGCACCTCGACTACTTCACCGAGCAGCTCACCGACGAGCAGCGCCGCACCCGGACCTTCCTGGAGATCGGCCGCCGCGCCGGCAACTTCCCGAGCGCCATCGCCCGTACGGCCGAGGAGGACAGCGAGGTCACCGTCTGGTGCAGCAACGACTACCTCGGGATGGGCCAGCACCCCGCCGTCCTGGCCTCCGTCCACGACGCCGTCGCCCGCTTCGGCGCCGGCTCCGGCGGCTCCCGCAACATCGGCGGCACCAACCACCGCCACGTGGAGCTGGAGCGCGAACTCGCCGACTGGCACGGCAAGGACGCCGCGCTGCTCTTCACCTCCGGCTACACCGCCAACGACGGCTCCCTCGCCGTCATCGCCGGGAACCCGAGCGGCACGATCGTCTTCTCCGACGAGCTGAACCACGCCTCGATCATCGACGGCCTGCGGCGCAGCGGTGCCGAGAAGCGCATCTTCCGCCACAACGACGTCGCGCACCTGGCCCGGCTCCTCGCCGAGGCCGACCCGGAGGCGCCCAAGCTGATCGTGCTGGAGTCCGTCTACTCGATGTCGGGCGACGTGGCGCCGCTCGCCGAGATCGCCGAGCTCGCCCACCGCTACGGCGCGACCACCTTCCTCGACGAGGTGCACGCCATCGGGATGTACGGGCCCCAGGGCGCGGGCATCGCGGCGCGCGAGGGCATCGCCGACCGGTTCGACGTCGTCATGGGCACCCTCGCCAAGGGCCTCGGCACGGCCGGCGGCTACATCGCCGGGCCGCAGGACCTGATCGACGCCGTGCGCACGCTCTCCCGGGCGTTCGTCTTCACCACCTCGCTGCCCCCGGCCACCGCGGCCGGCGCCCTGGCCGCCGTGCGCCACCTGCGCGCCTCGGAGGTCGAGCGGCAGAACCTGGCCCGCAACGCCCGGTTGCTGCACCGGCTGCTGGACGAGGCCGACGTGCCGTTCCGCTCGCACGACTCGCACATCGTCTCGGCGCTGGTCGGCGACGACGCCCTGTGCAAGGAGGCCTCGGCGCTGCTGCTGAACCGGCACAGGATCTACGTCCAGGCCATCAACGCCCCCAGCGTGCGCGAGGGCGAGGAGCTGCTGCGCATCGCCCCGTCGGCGACGCACACGGAGGCCGACGTGGAGAAGTTCGCCGAGGCCCTCGCGGGCATCTGGCAGGAGCTGGGCATCGTCACGGCCTCCGACCGCGCGGCCGGGCGCACCACCGCGGGCGTCAAGGAGCTTGTGTGACCCGCCCCTTGGCCGCCGTGCTCGCCGACACGGCGGCACGGCGGCCCCACCGTCCGGCGCTGATCCAGGGTGACACCGCGGTCACCTACGAGCAGCTGTGGGGCCGGGCCCGCCGGTTCGCCGGGGTCCTGCGCCGCCACGGCGTGGGCCCCGGCGACCGGGTGGTGCTGCTGCTGCCCAACTCGCCCCGGTTCCCGGCCGCCTACTTCGGGGCGCTCGCCCTGGGGGCGGTCGTGGTGCCGGTGAACGCGCGGTCCCGGGCCGCCGAGGTGGAGTTCGTGCTCCGGGACTGCGGGGCCCGCGCCCTCGTCTGCGAGGACGCCGGCCTCGATCAGGGCGCCCCGGCGGCCGCGGCCGCCGGCGTCGAGCTGCTCACCGTGGGGGACCGGTCCGACGCCGCGCCCGTGGAGACGTACACGCCGGCGGCCCCGCACGAGCTGGCGGCGATCCTCTACACCTCGGGCACCACCGGCCGCCCCAAGGGCGCGATGCTGACGCACGGCAACCTCGTCACCAACATCGAGGTCACGGCCGTCTCCCCGTTCGCCGTCCGCGAGGACGACGTGCTGTACGGCTGCCTGCCGCTGTCCCACACCTTCGGCCAGGTCTGCGTCATGGGCACCTGCTTCGCGGCGGGCGCCACCCTCGTCCTCGCGCCGGGGTTCGAGGCCGGGACGGCCCTGCGGGAGATGGAACGCCACGGCTGCACCGTCCTCATGGGCGTGCCGACGATGTACCACGCCCTGCTCGGGGCCGTGGCCGCCGGCGCCCCCGCGCACCGGCTGCGGCGCGCCTACAGCGGCGGCTCCGCCCTGGCCGTGCCCGTGCTGGAGCAGGTGCGGCGGGTGTTCGGCTGCGAGGTGTACGAGGGGTACGGGCTGACGGAGACCTCGCCCTGCGTCGCCTACAACCAGCCGGGCGCCGTGCCCCGCCCTGGCACCGTCGGGCTGCCGGTGGCGGGCGTGGAGGTGGCCGTGGCCCGGGCCGACCTGGAGGGCGGGGTGGAGCTGCTGCCCCCGGGCGAGGTGGGCGAGGTCGTCGTCCGGGGCCACAACGTGATGGCGGGCTACCTGGGCCTGCCGGAGGCGACCGCCGAGGTGCTGGTGGACGGCTGGTTCCGCTCGGGGGACCTCGGCCGCCTGGGGCCGGACGGCTACCTCACGCTCGTGGACCGCAAGAAGGACGTCATCATCCAGGGCGGGTTCAACGTCTACCCGCGCGAGGTGGAGGAGGTGCTGCTGCGCCACCCGGACGTCGAGCAGATCGCCGTGGTGGGCGTCCCGGACGAGGTGCGCGGGGAGCAGGTCTGCGCCGTCGTGGTTCGCCGCGCCTGCTCCCGTACGGATGCCGAACTCGCCGAGGAGATCGACGCGTTGGCGAGGCTGGAGCTGACGGGCTACAAGCGGCCGCGCCGCGTGGAGTTCGTCGAGCGGCTGCCGCTCGGCCCCAGCGGCAAGGTCCTCAAGCGGGAGCTGGCGGCCCTGCTGCTCACCTCGCCAGCAGACCGGTCTCCAGTGCCCTGACCACGGCCAGGGTGCGGTTGGGGCTGTTCAGCTTGGCGAGGATGTTCCCCATCAGCCGCTTGACGCCGTTCTCGGAGATGCCCAGGGAGCGGGCGGCCTGCTTGTTGCTCAGGCCGTCCGCGACCAGCTCCAGCACCTGGGTCTCCCGGGCGGTCAGCGCGGGGGCGGGGGCGGGTGCGGCGGGGACGACCAGGCGGCGGGCGAGGCTCGCGGAGACGTGGAAGCGGCCGGCGCACACGTCGGAGACGGCGTCGCGCAGCACACCGAGGTGCAGGGCCGAGCGGTCGACGAAGCCGTGCACGTGCGAGGCCCAGGCCGGGCTCATCCGCTCCTCGGGGCCGATCAGGACGACCAGCCGCACGTGGTGCGCGCGAAGTCTTTGCGCTGTCGACTCGTCCACTGTCGGGGCGAGTTCGTCGACGGAGGTGAGCAGGACGTCCGGTGCGAGCGCGGCGGCGTCGGCGACGGTCGCGTAGCTGTAGATGTCCGCGACCGACTCCAGGGAGTGCAGCATCCCTTCGAGTCCGTAGCGGTGGATGTCCCTGCGGACGGCCAGGGCGACGGTGAGGCCCCGCGCGGGCCGGGGCGGTGGAACGGACATGGTCGGTTTCTCCCAGGACGAGGGGTGGGGGCCCCGGGCGGTGCGCTCCGCACCGCCCGGGGCCGTCGGTCAGGAGCGGGAGCCCGTCGGCTGAGGGGTCCGCGTCGGGGTGATCTCCGGGGCCTCGGGCTCGGGCGACCGCCGCTGCACCAGCCACAGGCCGGTGAGGACGGCGCTGAGCAGGGTGACGGCCCCGGCGACGAGGAAGGCGGTGTTCAGGCCGCTGCCGTACGAGGCGCCGTGCTCCTGGCGGGTGCGCACGACGGCGCCGAGCACCGCGACGCCGAAGACCGCCCCGATCTGGCGGGTGGTGCTGCTGATCCCCGAGGCGAGGCCGCCCTCGGCGCGGCTGACCGAGGAGATCGTCGCCCCGGTCAGCGGGGACATGGTCAGGCCGAAGCCGATGCCGGTGACCGCCAGGCGCCACCACACGTTCAGGTAGGGCGTGTCGGCCTGGACGGCGGCCATCGTGACCAGGCCGCCCCCGGCGAGGACGAGGCCGACGGTGACGACTGCGCGGAAGCCGAACCGGGTGGCCGCCCGCGCGGCGTACGGGCTGCACGCCACCATCGCGACGGTGCACGGCAGGGTCTCCATGGCGGAGCGCATCACCGAGTGGCTCTGGACGGTGGCGAAGAACTGGGTGAAGAAGAAGCCCGAGCCCATCAGGCCGAAGCCGACGACGATCATCGCCGCGTTGGAGACGGTGAACAGCCGCAGCCGGAACAGCCGCAGCGGGAGCATCGGCCGGGCCGCCCGGGCCTCGACGACCAGGAACAGGGCGAGCAGGACGACCGTCGCGCCGAAGCAGCCCAGGATCGGCGGCGCCGTCCAGCCCTGGTCGCCCGCCTCGGTGAGCCCGAAGGCCAGCGTGCCGACGACGAGCAGGGCCAGCACCTGGCCGGGCAGGTCGAGCGGCGGCGCCTCGGGGTTGCGGCTGTCCGGCAGGATGCGCGCGCCCACGGCGAGCGTGACCAGGCCGATCGGGATGTTGATCAGGAAGATGGCGCGCCAGTCGAAGGCCTCGACCAGGATGCCGCCGGCCGCGGGCCCGACGGCCAGCCCGATGCCGCTGAAGGTGGCCCACTGGCCTATCGCCTTGACCCTGTCCCGGGGCGAGGGGTGGCCGGAGGCGAGCAGCGCGAGGCTGGCGGGGCTGAGCGCGGCGGCCCCGATGCCCTGGAGGACGCGGGCGGCCAGCAGCCAGCCGACGCTCGCCGACAGGCTGCACAGCAGCGAGGCGACGGTGAACACGGCCATGCCGCCGAGGAAGACGCGCTTGCCGCCGAAGCGGTCCGCGAAGACGCCGCCGGCGAGCAGCAGCATCGCCACGGCGAGCACGTAGGCGTTCACGATCCACTGCAGCCCGGTCAGCGAGGTGTCCAGGCGCTTCTGCATGTCGGGTAGCGCCGCGCTGGTGATGGTGTTGTTCAGGAGCACCATGAACTGGCCGATGCAGGTCAAGGCGAGGAGGGCGACCCTGGTGGGAGGACGGAATCCGTCGGACACAGGGGTGGCTCCTTTCGTGAGGAGGAGGGAGAGGAAGGGAGTCGAAGGGGGCGCCGCGCTCGCGGTCGGTCCCCGGCGTACAGGGGGCGCCGTGCTCGCGGTCAGTCCCCGGCGTACATCGACTCGATGACGTCCGCGTGCAGTTCGGCGACGGCCGAGCGGCGCAGACTGAGCTTCGGGGTGAGTTCGCCGCTCTCCGGCGTCCACGGGCCGGGCAGCAGGCGGTGCTTCTTGACCTGTTCGACGCGGGCGAGCGAGGCGTTGGCCTCGGCGACGGCCTGCGCCACGGCGGCCCGGACGGCCGGGTGGTCGACCGGACGGGCGGTGGCCGTGGCCAGCTCCGCCGGGTCGAGGCCGTTGGCCCGCGCCCAGGTCGGCAGCGCCTCCTCGTCGAGGACGAGCAGCGCGGTGACGTAGCGGCGGCGGTCGCCGACGGCGACGGCCTGGGCGATCAACGGGTGGGCGCGCAGCAGGGATTCGATGGCGGTCGGGGCGATGTTCTTGCCGCCGCTGGTGATGATCAGCTCCTTCTTGCGGTCGGTGACGGTCACGAGGCCGCGCCCGTCCACGGCGCCCACGTCGCCGGTGGGCAGCCAGCCCTCGGCGTCGGTGGCGGGGTCGAGGCCGCCGTCGGGGCGCAGGTACCCGGCGCAGACGACGGGGCCGCGCAGGAACAGCTCGCCGTCGGCGCCGGTGCGCACCTCCACGCCGGGCCCGGGCCGGCCGACGGCGCCCAGCGCGAAGGCCTCCGGGGTGCTGACGGTCGCGGCGCCGGTGGTCTCGCTGAGTCCCCACACCTCGTACACGGAGATGCCCAGGCCGGCCAGGAACTCCAGGACGGCGGTGGGGATCGGCGCGGCGCCGCTCAGGGCGCGGTGGCACTCGTCCAGCCCGAGCGCGGCGCGGACGGGCCGCAGCAGGGCGTCCGACTCCGTACGGCGGGCGGCGAGTTCGGCGGGAACGTCGAGGCCGGCGGAGCGCAGCCGGTGCACCTCGACGGCCGTCTCCCGCGCCCGCTCCACGGCGCCGGCCCGTTCGGGCGGCAGCTCCGCGAGCAGCGCGCGGGCGGCGACGGCCAGCTTCTCCCACACCCGGGGCACGCCGAAGAAGGCGTGCGGGCGCACCGCCCGTAGCGTCTGCGGCAGTTGGGCCGGGTCCTCGCAGAGGGTGACGTGGCCGGCGGTGACGACCGGCATGTAGATGCCCAGCGCCCGCTCGGCGATGTGCGCCAGCGGCAGGTGGGCGACGGTGCGCGGGTGCGGGGGGACGGGGAGGAGGCGCCCCTGCATCAGCGACTCGTGGACGGCGTTGCGGTGCGAGATCACCACGCCCTTGGGGTCGCCGGTGGTGCCCGAGGTGTAGACGACGGTCAGGGGCGTGTCGGGCGTCGCGGCGTCGGTGAGCTCCTCGAAGGCCTGAGCATCGGGGAGTTGGCGGAGGAGATCGGCGTACGCGACGTAGAGGGCCTCGTCCGCCGGGACGGCGTCGGCGTCGACCAGCACCACCGCACGCAGCCCGTCCATCTCCTCCACCACGGGCCGCCAGCGCCGCAGTTGCTCCTCGTCCTCCAGGAGGACGACGGTGGCGGCGCTGTGCCGGGCGATGAAGCGCAGCTGCTCGGTGCTCAGGGTGTCGTACGGGGTGCAGGCCAGGGCGCCGAGGTGGATCGCGGCGAGGTCGGCGGCCCAGTGCTCGGGCCGCTTGGACATCGCGATCAGCACGCGCTCGCCGCGGGCGAGGCCGAGCCCGGCCAGGCCGTGGGCGAGGGCGGCGGTCTCGGCGCGCAGCCGGGACCACGTCCAGGTGACGGCGCCGGGGCCGGTGCCTCCGGTGAGCGCGGGGTGGTCGGGGAAGTCGCGGGCGTTGCGGCGCAGCAGCCCGGTGATCGTCAGGCCGTCGGTGGCGGCGGAGAGGTCGGAGAGGTCGGTCGGTGGTGCCGTGGTCACGGCGGGCTCCTTCGTGGTGCCGGTGCCGGCGGGCACCGTGCCGACGGCGAGGACGTTGCCCTCGCTCACGTATCCGTCGGGGTCGTCCAGCGGGTGGTCGGGCGCGGCCCGGTCGGCGAACCGCCGCCACTCGTCGTCGAGGCCCAACGAGAGGGCCTGCGAGGCGAGTCGGGCGCAGGCGGCCTTGTAGAACCCGGCGGCGGCGGGTGTCAGCGGGGCGTGGTGCTCGATCAGCACGGCCTGCCGGCGGACGCCGGTGAGGCCGGCGAGCCGGAGGTGCCGGTGCAGCTCGCGGGTGCGCAGGAGCTGGCGGGCGTAGCCGGGCCTCGCGCCCGCCGTGCGGAAGAAGTCGGCGAACAGGTACGGGTCGGCGGGCCGGGCGGTGATCAGGTGGGCGTCCAGGTCCTTGACGGCGACGGTGCCGCCGGGGCGTACGACGCGCCTCAACTCGGCCAGGGCGGCGCCGAGTTCCTCGTCGTCGAGGTACTGCACGGTGTTGGCGCACCAGGCGGCGTCGAAGCTGTCGTCCGGGAAGGGCAGGGCGAGCAGGTCGGCCGTGCGGACCTCGACGGGGCAGGGCAGCCGCCCGGCGGCCGTGCGCTGCGCCGCGAGGGCGGCGTTCTCCTCGGCCAGGTCGACGGCGGTGATCCGGCCACCGGGGCCGACGAGTTCGGCGAGGTGCAGCAGGAAGTCGCCGGGGCCGCAGCCCGCGTCGAGCACGTGCTGGCCCGGGCGCAGGCCGGCCCGGGCGAGCAGGGCCAGGTACGGCTCCTCGCAGGCGCGGAAGTGCGCGTCCACGATGGTGTGGTGGGTGAAGCCGAGGCCGGTGGAGGAGGTGTGCCCCCAGGCCGCGTGGTCGTCGGTCAGCATGCCCGGGCCCCGCTCCCGACGGGCGCCACGGAGCGGCCCACCTCGTCCACCTCGTCCAGCAGCCCGGCGAGCGCCCGGGTGACCTCCTCGGGGGCCTCCAGCGGCTGGAGGTGCCCGGCCTGCGGGAGGGTGAGCAGCCGCCCCTGCGGCAGCAGCTCCGCCAGCCGTCGCGACTCCTGCGCGGCGACCAGCGCGTCCTGCTCGCCCGCGATCACCAGCGCGGGCACCCGGGCGGCCCGCAGCACCTCGGTGGAGTCCTGCCGGGCCGCGATCGCCCGCTGGGCCCAGGCCAGCGCGGCCGGGTCGGCCGCCCGGGCGTCGGCCAGGACGCGGGCGAGCAGCTCGGGCCGGCGGGCGCGGGTGGTGTCGCCGAGCAGCAGCGGGGTGACCTGCTCCACGATCACCGGCCGGTGCGCCGGGTCCAGGACGAGCTCCGCGAACCGCAGGCGCTGGGCGGCGGCCGCCGGGTCGTCGGCGGTGGCCCGGGCGGAGAGCAGGGCGAGCCCCGCGACCCGGTCGGGGAAGCGGCGCAGGAAGGCCATGGCCGCGTAGCCGCCCATGGACGACCCGGCGAGCACCGCCCGTCCGACGCCCTGCGAGTCGAGGGTGCGGGCCAGGTCCTCGGCCACCACGTCCAGGGAGGGCGGGGGCGGGGCCTCACCGAGCGCGAGCGGCGCCGTGCCGAAGCCCCGCTGGTCGACGGCCAGCACCCGGTGCCCCCGCTCGCGCAGGGCCCGCACCTGGGCCTGCCACATCGAGGCGTGCAGGGACAGCGCGTGCAGCAGCACGACGGGCGTGCGCGGGGCGGCGCTCACCGGGAGGCCTCCGCCTCGGCCGTGGTGATGAACTCCCGTACGTGGCTCAGCTTTTCGGCGCCGCGCACCCAGGCGAGGGTGACGGGCGCGGGCGGCAGGTCGTGGATCGGCACGACGCTGATGCCGGGCGGCGCGAGGTCGGTCAGGGAGACCAGCGAGATGTGGACGGCCTGCCCGGCGGCGACGGTGCGCATCATCTCCGGCACGGTCCGGACCCGGGTGATGCGCCGGATCGGCCGCCCGGCGGGCGTGCGCGGCGGCACCACGTCGTCCCAGACGTACGCGGGGAAGCGGCCGGGCGGGGCGAAGGCGTCGTAGTCGGCCAGCTCCTCGATCGAGACGGACGCCCGCCCGGCGAGCGGGTGCCCGGCGCCGACGACCACGGCCCGGGCGTCCTCGGTGAGCACCCGGCTGCAGACGAGGTCGGGCTCGCGGATGCCGAACTTCACGATCATCACGTCGAGTTCGCCCGCGCGCACGCCCTGGAAGGGGTCGGCGATGTCGTACTCGACCAGCCGCACGGCGGCCTCCGGGAACCCGGACAGCTCGACGATGCGGCCGGGGACCTCGGTGGAGCCGTGGTAGCCGAACCGGACGGTCGGGACTGCGCGGTCAGGGGTCTGCTCAGGGCTCTGCTCAGGGCTCTGCTCAGGGCTCTGCTCAGGGCTCTGCTCAGGCAACGCGGGCCTCCTCGGTCAGCCCGGCGGCGGCCTTCAGCCGTCCGGGGCGGTGCTTCTCGGCGGTCACCCGTACGTGGGCCAGCCGCGCGGGCGGGCTGACGATCCGCGGTACCTGGTGCAGGACCAGGTGGTCGCCGGGCGCGACCAGCCCGTCCAGGACGGCCTCCGCCAGCACGTGGTTGACGTGCACCAGCGCCTCGGCGACGGTGCACTCCGCGGTGGCCACGTACAGGTCCCGGCGGGCCCGGGGCCGCCCCGGCGGGCGGGGGCCGTCCGGCAGCTCGACGAGGGTGTCGGGCCGCTCCGGGAGCCCGGCGGAGGCGTCGAACAGCTTCAGCAGCCGCCGCAGCGGCGCCGTCCCGGAGGCGGGCCCCGGAGCCGTCCAGGCCGCGGAGCCGTCCCCGGCGACGTGCGCGAAGCGGAACCGCTCCCGCAGCCGCTCCGGGTCCCCCGCGAGGAAGACGGTGCGGGTGAAGGAGGCGCGCCACTCGGCGGCCCGCGCGGGTTCGACGCCGAGGGCGAAGACGCAGGTGTCGCGCACCCACCGCGCCAGGTCGAAGCTCCTGAGCACCACGGCGACGAGGCTCCCCGCCTCGCCCTCCGCGGTGATGGCGCTGCGGGCGGCGCTCAGGCCGTCCGTCGAGGTCAGGTCGTGCCGGGCGGCGAGGTCGGGGCGGGCGGCGCGGATGCGCATCGCCTCCCGGGCGCGCAGGCAGTCCTGGGTGATGGGGGTCGGGGTGATGGGGGCCTGGGTGACGGGGGTCGGGGTGACGGGGGCCGTGGTCACAGGAACACCGCCTTCAGCAGGTCGGCGGCAGGGGCGGCGTGCCGCCTGCCGAGGAGGTGGGTGGTCAGCCGGTACGGGTTGACGTACGCGTGGTCCTTGCGGTGCCGCGCCAGCTCGCGGCGCAGCGCCTCCCCGTCCGCCTCCGGCCCGGCCTCGTCCAGCAGCCGGGCGGCGCGCCGGACGCACTGCAGCAGCAGGTCCTCGCGGTACGACTGCTGCCGGCCGGGCCCGAGCACGGCGACGAAGTACAGCCGCGTGCCCAGCCGTACGGCCTCCTCGGAGTGCCCGGCCGAGGCGGTGTCGAGGAGCGTCCCGGCGTGCAGGCCGCGCCAGGCGCCGTGCCGGGAGGAGTGGACGCGGCCCTCGATCGGGACGCGGCCCACGGAGATGCGCCGCACCCGGGGGCCGAGCGCCGTCAGGACGCGCTCCAGCAGCTGGTAGTCGGCGTCGAGCTCGTCGTCGTAGAGGAGCACGACCTCGTCGAACTCCGGGGCGAGCGGCACGAGTTCGCGCAGCGCGCAGGCCAGGTAGTTGGGCCGGCCGTCGGCGGAGACCAGGCGGCGCAGGGGCAGCCCGAAGCGGGTGAGGTCCAGGTAGGCGGGGCCGCCGAGGCCGCGCTGGTCCAGGCACATGCCGAGGACGGCGAGCCGGTCGAGGGCGGCGTCCAGGCCCAGCCCGGGCGGCTGGTGCCGCAGGAGCCCGGGGTCGTGCAGGCCGAGGGCCGCGTAGTGCCGGGACCACAGCCGCAGGACGCGGGTGGCCACCGGGTGCACCCAGCCCTGCTCGACCGCCTCGGCGTACGGGGCCAGCGCCCGCGCGGGGGCGCGGTCGGCGGCGCGGAAGGCGGTGTACAGCTCGCCGATCCGCTCCTCGCCGAACCCGGTGACGTCGGTGGCGCCCCGGGTGCGGTCGAGGAACTCCCAGAAGCCCAGGGTCTGTTCGGTCGGGTGGTAGGTGGTGTGGCTGTAGCGGTAGGCGACCTCCGCGAGCGGGAGCGTCGCCCGGTACATCACGTCCGTCCACAGCAGCCCCTTGAGGTGGCTCGGGCTGAGCGGCTTGGACGGGGTGATGGTGACGGGCGCGAGCAGCACCCGGGGCCGGTCGGCGGCGCCCGGGCGGGGGCGGGGGCCCGCCACGACGGGGGCGGTCATGCCCGGCCCCCTTCCGCCGCCGCGACCAGGCGCACCAGCTCGCCGCGCCCGGGCGGCGGGGCCGCCGCGGGGGTGGCGGGGGCCTGCCGGACCAGGGCGAGGAACTCCTCGTCCGCGAACAGCTCCGCGGGCGTGGTCAGGGTCATCAGCATCCGCGTGAACCGCCGCCACACCGTGCCGTCGGCCCGGGCCGCGCGCACGATCTCCTCGCTGCTCGGCAGGCCGCTGCTCGGCAGGGGCACGGTGGCCTCGGCGCCGTCCACGGCGGCCCGCCAGCGGGCGATGCGCAGCCGGTCCGAGGCCGCGGCCTGCTCGTACCAGGGCAGGAACAGCCCGTACGTCATCCGCGCGGCCGCCAGGCGCTGCCCGGCGTCGATGGAGGGCCGCTCGGCGAGCAGGTCGGCGAGCCGGAAGGCGTGCTCCAGGGCGAGCGAGATGCCGCGCCCGAACAGCGGGTTGGTGAGGCAGGCGGCGTCGCCGACCTGGAACAGGCCCGGGACGGGAACCTGCTCCGGCCCGGCCGCCCCCCGGAGGGTGTTGGGCGGGGCGGCGATCACCCGCACCGGGGAGACGGGGGAGGAGACCCCGGGCTCCAGCCAGGCGGCCAGGCCCGGGGTGGCCCGGGCGGCCGCCGTGAAGCCGGGGCGGGTCCTCAGGCCGCGCAGCGCCTCGTCCCCCGGGAGGGAGCCCAGGGCGACGGAGAAGGTGCCGCTGTCCCCGGGGTGCAGCACGCCCGCGTAGTGCCCGTGGACGTCCCCGACGCCGTGGCCCCGGTCGAGCGGCCCGGGCAGTCCGGCGCCCTTGAGCCGGTAGAAGCGGGTGTGCCCGACCAGCCCGGCGGGCGCGGTGAGGTCGGCCGCGACCGGGACCCCGGCGCGGTGCAGCCAGCGGCGGGACAGCGCCCGGCGCCCGGTCGCGTCCACCACCACGTCGGCCGGCAGGCGCTCGCCCGTGCCGGTGAGCACGGCCTCCACGCGCCGGTCCCCGGGCCGCAGTTCGAGGCCGATCACGGTGGTGTCGTGCCGGAGGAGGGCCTGCGGCAGTTCGCGGACGGCCCGGTGCAGCAGGATCTCCAGGGTGGAGCGGCGGCAGCCCAGCGCGACGAGGTCGCCGTCGCCGGGCTGCATCGCGCCCCCGGCGGGCGCCGCCCGGGTGAGGTCGAGGACGGGCGCGCCCGCGGCCTCGGCGGCGGCCAGCACCTTCGGCGCGCGCTCGCGCAGGACGCGTACGCCCAGCGAGGTGAGCGTGTGCGACTGCAGGCCCTGGGGGACGGTCGGGCGCTTCCACGGGGAGGCGGCGTCCGTGGTCGGCCACCGGGGCGGCTCCGGTGCGCGCTCCAGGACCAGGACGCGGTACCCGGCGCCGGCCAGCGCGAGCGCGCTCGCCAGCCCGGCGACGCTTCCTCCGGCGATCACTGCGGTCGGCATGTCAGCGCCGCCGCCCGTGGACGAAGAACACGCGCCGCACCCCGCGCTCGCCGCGCGGGGGCACCGGATCGGGCCAGCGCCCGAAGTCGGCGCCCGGCTCGCCGGGTTGGGCGGCGCGCACGTCGAACCCGTACCGGGCGAACAGCTCCTCCGGCTCGTCCGTGCCGAACAGCCAGGGGCAGCCCCAGCCCGCGAAGACGTCGAGCAGGCCGCGCATGTGCGGCAGGGTCAGGGCGGCCGCGTTGACGAGGTCGGCGGCGATCCGGCTGCCCGGGGCCGAGACGGCGGCCACCCGCTCCAGGACGCGGTGGGCGTCGGCCTCGGGGACGTAGTAGAGGAGCCCTTCGAGCAGCCAGGTGGACGGGACGGCCGGGTCGTACCCCGCCGCCTCCAGCCGGGCCTCCCAGTCGGGCGCGGTGAGGTCCACGGCGACGCGGCGGTGGTCGGCGCGCGGCCGGGCCGCCCCGAGCCGCTCGGCCTTGTACGCGAGGACGGCCGGCCGGTCCACCTCGAACCAGCGGACGCGCTCGGGCCAGTCCAGGCGGTAGGCGCGGGAGTCCATGCCGGCCGGGGCCAGCACGATCTGGGTGGTGCCCGGGTCGGCGGCCGCCTCCTGGAGGAGGTCGTCGAAGAACCGGGTGCGGATGGCGTTGTAGTCGGGGGTGCTCGGCAGGGTGCGCTCGCGGCCCGGGGGGAAGGTGGCGAGGCGCACCTCGGCGAGCAGGTCGGGGCCGATCTCGCCGGCGAGGCCGGCGGCGTGCGGGTCCTCGTACAGCCGGTCGGCGCGCCTCGTCTCGGCGGCGCGCAGGGCGGCGGTGAGGAGCGCGGTGCGTTCGACGGCGTCCAGGGGGGTGCTCATGTCGGTCCTCCGGTTGGTGGGTGCTCCGGCCGGCGTCAGGGGGTTGCCGTGCCGGGCCGTTCGGGGGCCTGTCCGGTCAGCCGGGCCCAGTCCTGGGGCGCCTGCCGGAACAGCCGGTCCTTGACCTGGGTGGGCCGCACGCCGCCTTCCACCCGGGCCTGCCAGTCGCGCTGGAAGGCGTCGGGGTCCAGGAGGAGGAGCGTCGGCGCGGCGAGCCGGCCCCTGGCGCGGGCGGTGCGGTAGCCGGGCGACTCGCGGCCGAGGCCCTCGTCGAGCAGGGCGGTGAGGCGCTCGGCCTCACCCGGGCTCCACGGGCGGACGGGGGAGAGGGCGAACTCGTAACGGGAGAAGGGCTGTGGGGAGACCCGGCAGGAGACGCCCCGCACGCCGAGGCCGGCGGCCCCCAGCGCGGCCCGCAGCGCCCTGACCACCTGGGCGTCGCGCAGCCGCTCGCCCGCGTGGTCGGAGCGGCCCGCCCGGCCGGCGTACTCCACGCGGGGGACGCCGCCCTGCCGGTCGACGACGCGGACCACGTCGCCGCCCGCGTAGCGGTACAGCCCGCCGACGTGGCTGAACACCACGTGGTAGTCGCGCCCCGCCTCCAGCTCCTCGGGCCGCAGGGTCGCGGTGTCGGGGCCGAGGTCCTGGTCGGCGTCGGCGAACTCGTACACGGCGGCGTTCACGACCAGGCTCCCGGCGCTCGGGTGCCGGTCCAGGGCGACGCCCACCGGGCCCTCCGAGGCCGCCACCGGCGCGGGCAGGGCGGCCACTCCGCGCCCGAACTCCTCGCACAGGCGCGGCAGGTAGAGCGAGGCCGGCCCGCTGGTCCAGCAGAACAGCGCCCGCATCCGCGGCCAGACGTGGCGCGGCAGCACCGTCCCGTGCCGGTGGGCCAGGCGCACCAGCTCGGCCGCCCGCCCGGGGTTCGGGTCGCGGTGCGGCAGCCCGCCGAGCGTGCCGTCGCGGACCTCCTTGACGATCCGGGGCCACCACAGGTTGAGCTGGTACGGCAGGGCGGCGACCATCGCCGGGTTGATGCCGATGACGCAGCGCAGGTCGCTCTCCACCGCCAGGCGCAGCCGCAGGTACGTCTTCTCCGCGTGGTCGCCCGCCTCCACGGGCACGGGGAGCGTCGCCCAGGGCGCGCCGGTGCCGGGCTCCGCGGACAGCGGCTCCCCGAAGGCGGCCCCGAAGTCGACCTGGCTGGCGCCGAGATGGGGGCGCCCGGAGGCCGTGGTGGGCGGGGCCGCGACCGGGTCGTGCTTGAGGTTCAGGACGGCGTCGGGCGCGCCCAGGACGCCCGGGAAGTCCTCGATCAGCGGCGCCCAGGCGGCGAGGTAGAAGGGCAGGAAGGTGGTGCGGACGAACCGGGGGGTGACCGGGATCTTCTTGGGGGCGCCGGTGCTGCCGCTGCTGGTGAAGAACACCGCCGGGCGGTCGGCCGTCAGGACGCCGGGCTCCCCGGCCGCCGCCCGCTCGATCCAGGGCTCCAGGTCGGCGTAGGTCTGCACGGGGACGGCCCGGCGGTACTCGTCGAGGGTGCGGATGCGGGCGAAGCCGTGCCGCCTGCCGTACTCCGTACCGGAGTTGAACGCCAGCAGGTCGGCCAGCACCCGCCGCTGCGCCCCCTGTGCGTCGGCGAACGCGGCCCGCAGCGCCCGCCGTTCGGCGAGGACGCGCTCGCGGTAGCGCCGCAGGCGGTCGGGGTCGGACCAGTCATCGGCGGAACTCACGGACGAGCACCTCCCGTACCGCCTCGGCGGCGGCCTCCGGGCCGACGGCTCCCTCGACGACGGTCACGGGCAGGCCGTGGACCTCGTCCCGCATGACCTTGGCCAGGTCGCCCTGGTACCGCCGGAAGCCGTCCCAGTCGGGCCTCGGGCCGTAGTGCTCCAGGACGTTGAGGTCGGCGCCCTCCCGGCAGCGCCGCCAGGTCGCCTCGGGCGGCGCGTCCAGGTAGACCACCCGGCTCGGCCGGGGGAAGGTGCGCCACCAGTCGAGCAGCGGGCTGCGGCCGGCCCCGGCGAGGCGGCACTTGGCCAGCAGCTTGTAGTAGTAGGAGTCGACGACGACGGGGGCGCCGGCGTCGGCGCGCAGCAGTTCGTCGCGCAGGTGCACGACGGCGGTCTGCACGAGCGTGGTGAGGAACTCCGGGGAGAACGAACTCCGGTGCGGCGCAACGTCCTTGACGACGTTGCGGCGCAGCCGCCCGATCAGGGCGTGCTCGGGGGCGAGCCGGGCGTCGTCCACGGACAGGACCTGCCACCGGGGCTCGGCCGCGGCGAGGCGGTCGAGCGCCGAGGACTTGCCCGCGTAGTCGGGGCCGAGGAGTACGCAGAAGGGCGGGTGCCCGGGGTCGGCGTCGATGGGAGGCCTCCTCTAGAGGGCCGACACGAAGGAGTCGACGGCCAGGGCCGCCTGGACGGGGTTGAGCCGGGGGTCGCAGAGGCTGGTGTAGCGCGCCGTCAGGGCCTCCTCGTCCGGCACGTCGGCGCCCACGCACTCGGTGACGTCGACGGCGGCGGTCTCCAGGTGCAGGCCGCCGGGCCGCACCCCGACGCTCTGCAGCGCGGTGACGAAGCCCCGGATCTCGTCGACGACGTCGTCCAGGCGCCGGGTCTTGAGCCCGTTCGCGGCCTTGTACGTGTTGCCGTGCATCGGGTCGCAGAGCCAGACGACGGGGTGGCCGGCGTTCTTCACCGCCTGGGCCAGGGCGGGCAGTTGGGCGCGCACCTTGTCCTTGCCGAAGCGGGCGATCAGGGTCAGGCGGCCGGGCTCGCGCGCGGGGTCGAGGCGTTCGACCACGTCGAGCAGGTCCCGTGCGGACGCGGTGCCGCTCACCTTGCAGGCGACCGGGTTCAGGACGTCCGCCAGCAGCCGCACGTGCGCGCCCTCGCTGTGCCGGGTGCGCTCCCCGATCCACGGGAGGTGGGTGGAGCCCAGGAACCAGCCGCCGGTGGACTCGTCGAACCGCACCAGGGCGGCCTCGTAGTC
This sequence comes from Kitasatospora sp. NPDC101183, assembly GCF_044767945.1. Classification (NCBI taxonomy): domain Bacteria; kingdom Bacillati; phylum Actinomycetota; class Actinomycetes; order Kitasatosporales; family Streptomycetaceae; genus Kitasatospora; species Kitasatospora sp. NPDC101183. The sequence goes on from NZ_JBIWOW010000008.1 coordinate 312,835, forward strand.
CATCACCAGGGCCTCGTGGCTGATCCAGGTGCGCTGCCCGAGCGCCCGGTTGGGGCCCTGCGGCCGGGTGAGCGACTCGGCCACCGTCCGGGCGGCCCGGTAGGCGCGCAGCATCCGGTCCGGGTCGTGGCGGCGCGAACCGGCGTCCGGCAGTTCGGAGTTGACGATGTGGCCCCGGAAGACGGGCAGCGGGCGGCCGTCCACGTCCTCGGTGGGCGCAGACCGGGGCTTGGCGAACTGGCCCGCCAGTCTGCCGATCCGTACGGCCGGGAGGCCGGTGGTGACGGCGAGGGCGTCGCCGAGGCGGGTGAGGGCCCGCTCCTTGTGGGCCGTGTGCTCGGGCGTGCACTCCGCGAAGCTCTCCGCGCAGTCGCCGGCCTGGAGCACGAGGCCGTCGCCGGCCGCGACGCAGGCGAGTTCGCCGCGCAGCCGGAGCAGGTCGGGCAGCCGGGCGAGGACGGGCCGGCCGGCGAGGTCGGCGCAGACCTCGTCCCTGCGGGCCGGGTCCGACCAGGAGGGCTGCTGGCCCGCCCGGTAGAAGCGCCAGCCGGTCTGGTCTCCGGCGTGGGAGTGCGGGGTGCGGGACGCCGCCTCGGCGGCGGCGAGGGCCTGGGACATGGGGCTTCCTTCGCTGGACTTCGCTGGGCGTTGCTGGGCTTCGCCGGGAGTACGGCGGCTAGTTCGCGAGCTGGACCATGTGCGGGTTGAACTGCTCGTGCACGTAGGCGCGTCCGCCGGCGGCGTAGTGGATGACGTACTCCTTGAAGGCGGAGTCCACCCACCGCTCGGTGAGGCTGTCCCGCCAGCGCATGACCCCGGTGGACAGCTGTTCGCGGTGCTGGTGCACCTGCCGGCCGCGCAGCTGCAGGCCGATGGGGGTGACCGGGTCGGGCTCGCCCATCCGGCTGCGGGCGGTGTCGTCGAACACGACCCGGTTGATGCTGACCACCTCCTGCTCGGGGGTCACCAGGCAGGAGCGGCGCTCCAGGACGACGGCGGTGTCGGCGAGTCCGAGCGCGGAGCGGATGCCGACGGGGAGCCGGTCCGCCGGGGTGTCGCCCTGGGCGTCGACCCGGATCGACAGGTCGTGCCCGGTCAGGGCCTGCAGCAGCAGGGTGGTGGAGCCGTCGCCGGCCAGCAGCATCCGGGTGCTGGCGTGGACGTCGGGCTTCGACTCGAGCTTGAGCGGGGTCATCATCGGTCTCCTGGGCTGTCCTCGGTGTGCGGGGTGGTGCGGGGAGGGAACATCCTGCGATCGCGCCCGTACGAGGGAGGGGTGGCCACGCCGGGGGCGTGGCGCGACCACCCCGGCTGGGGTGACACGCGGTGTCAGTGCGCGGGGACGGCTCCGGCGGGCCGGTGCTCGGGCTCGGTGGCCGCGCTGCTCGGCAGCGCGGGCCGGGTGCGCCCGAAGCGCTTCATCAGCGGCCGTTCCACGCCGATGTACAGCAGCCACGAGAAGAAGACGCTGATCAGCACCTCCGAGGCCAGGATCGCGGCCCCGACGGGCGCGCTGTGCGTCGCGCTGAGCCCGTAGTCGTCGACGAAGACGTGCACGGTGATGTCGTGCACGAGGTAGAAGGCGAAGGAGACCTCGCCGAGCCAGACGCAGACCCGGTTGCGCAGGATCGAGCGCTTCCCCGCGATGTCGCTCGCGGCCATCGCGGAGATCAGCAGCGCGACCGGGACGATCGTCACGGCGCTCATCGCGTACAGCCACGGCACCCGCATCTCGGCCACGTACGCGACGGCGACCAGCGCCAGCGCCGGGGTGACCGGCAGGTTGATCCAGCGGCCGGTCATGACGATCCGCGCCATCAGGATGCCGATCGCGAACTCCAGGATGCGGAACGGCGGCAGCTGCCAGACGAACCAGTACTGCCACACCGAGGCGTCGAACTTCAGCGGCATCGTCGGGGAGCCCGGCAGGGCCGCGTACGCGACCGCCGGGACGGCGACCACGGCGAGGGCCAGCACGCCCACCCAGAACCAGAGCCGCTCGGGCCGGATGCGCTGGATCAGCCGGTGCAGCAGCGGGAAGCACAGGTAGAAGACGGCCTCGACGGACAGCGACCAGCTCGGCGGGTTGACGCTCTGGAACGTCTTCGCGTCCGGGATCCAGGTGTGCAGCAGCAGGAGGTTGGGCAGCCCCCGCTCCCAGGTGGTCCTGGCCCAGGCGAACAGCAGCAGCGCCGCGACGAAGGTCACCACGTGGTTGGGGTAGACCTTGACGAACCGCCGCCGCCAGAACTGGAGCGGCTTGTCGCCCGGGCGCGCCGACCAGGTCAGCACGAACCCGCTGAGCACGAAGAAGAACCCGACGCCCAGCCAGCCCGCCTTGCTGACGGCGTGGGTGACGGCGGTGGCGGTGTCGCCGGTGAACGGCGTGTACGGCGGCAGGGTGGAGTGGAACATGAACACCAGGAACGCGGCGAAGAACCGCATGCCGGTGAGCGAGGGGAGCCGTGCGAAGCGCGCGGACGCGGGCACGGTCGTCCTGGTCGGTTCGGACATGGTTGGGACTCCCGACGGGGGTGGGTGAGCGGGGTGGCGGCCGGTTCAGCCGGCCGGGGTGACGACGCCCTTGGCGTCCAGCAGGAACCCGGTGTAGTTGCCGTCGTGCGGCATGCCCGGCACGAGGTCCCAGGGGAGGACGGCGCCGTCGGTGATCTTCCGGACGGACGGGTCGAGCAGCGCCTGCCCGGTGATCGCGGCGTTGTCGGTCAGCAGGTTGAGCACCAGCGAGGGCCGCAGCGGGGCCATGCCGTCGGCCGGGCTCCAGGGGGCGACCACGACGAACGGGAAGCCCAGTTCGGTGCCGACGGCCGGGTGGTCCGCGCGGTCGGCGGCGAACACCATCGGGCGCGGCAGGAAGGAGCCGTCGCCGAGGTCGACGAGGAAGTCCCCGCCGTACAACGGGCTGCTGTGGTCGGTGAGTTCGGTGGCCAGCTTGGCCATCTGCCGCCGCAGCGCCTCGGCCCGGTCGCGGCCGACGACGAGCAGCACGGCCTCCGGGTCGGCGGCCGGCCGCACCGGGACGCGGGCCAGCCGGTCGGCGAGCCCGGCCGCCGTCTCGTGGACGTCGTTGCTGGTCAGGACGGCCGACAGGTTGGTGCAGCGGGTGCCGCCGTCGAAGGCGGCGCCGACGGCCAGGTGGTCCAGGAGGCCGTCGCTCAGGGGCAGGTCGAGCAGGGCCCGGGAGCGCCCGGGGCCGCGCGGGGCGATCCGGGCGTGGTCGGTCCAGGCGGCCACGGCCTGCTCGCTGCCGTAGACGATGCCGCGGTCGGCGGCGCCCAGCAGGAACGTGCCGACGGCGTGCGGGCTGGGCAGGACGGCCAGCTTCTCCGGGGGCAGCCCGGCGGCGAGCAGCGCGGCGACCAGGCGGCGCGGGGTGAACGGGTCGCGGCTGCCGGGCCGCACGGCCACGCTGTAGCCGTGGAACAGCGGCTGCACCCAGGAGGTGTGCGGCAGCGGGTGGTTGCTGGCCATGACGGCCGCGAACACCCGGCCCGCCGGCGCCCGGTGGACGCGGTGGGTCGGCCGCAGCCGCCCGGCGGGCAGCTCCGCGGCGGCGGTGGCGGGCAGGTCCCCGATCTCGGTGGCCAGGTCCTCCAGCGCCCGGCGGACGGTGGTGGAGGCGAGCCCGGTGCCGCGCACCGTGCGGCGCACGTACTCCCCGGGGCCCTCGCCGTCCAGCTCGGCCGTGGCGAACAGCTGCGCCGCGATGCGGAACACCTCGGGCTCGGGCGCCGCGCCGTCGGCCGTACGGCGCAGCCGGTCGACGGCGGCCTGGGCGGCGAGCCGGGGCGCGAGGCCGACGTCGGCGAGCGGATCTCCGTGCACGTCCGTGAGGAGGGCGCGGTCGGCGCTCGGCCGGGCCTTCCCGGCGACGAGGGGGTCGACGACGAGCACTCAGTACACCCCCTCGACGACGTCGGCGTCCTCGAAGGTCGCCACGCTGGCCACCTCCGCGAGCCCGTCGGGGCCGCCCTCGACGAGCGGCCGGACGCGTACGGCGGTGTCCCGCTCCAGCACGTTGGGCAGGAACATCTCCTCGCTGACCAGGTGCAGCCGCACCCGCCCGCGCTCGCCGTAGGCGACCTGCCGCCCCTGCTCGTCCACGAGGTCGAGGCGGGTGGTCTCGGCGAAGGGCTCGAAGACGCAGGCGTACGCGTCCTCGGGCGTCGGGACGCGCTGGGGGGCCACGCCCATCAGGCTGTTGCCGTAGATCCCGACGAGGCGGACGTCGGGGAAGAAGTCCTCCTGGACGACGCGCAGGCTCTCCGGGCTGAAGGAGGTGCCGGCCCAGACGATCGCCTCGACGCGGGTGGACACCAGCTCGTACAGGTCGGGGCGGGCGCAGATCGCCTCGATCAGCGGGGGCGTGGTGTTCAGCACGCGCACGGGCTGGGTCAGCAGGATCTCGCCGGCCTGGTCGAGGAGGTGGTCGATGTAGGCGTCGGCCTCCTGCTGCCGGCCGGCGCCGAGCAGGCGCTTGACCCAGCGCGGGTCGAGGTCGACGGTGTGGCAGAGGCCGGCGGGCTCGGCGTAGCGGGAGGTGTCGAAGGCGACCACGTGCGGGCCCGTGGGGCCCAGGTGCAGCCAGTCGCCGGTCTCGGGCACGCCGTGGGCGGTCAGCCGCGCCCTGGTCCAGGCGCCGAGGCGGGTGCGGTAGGCGCCGTCGACGATCCGCTTGGGGGCGCCGGTGGTGCCGCCGGACTCGTAGACGTGGAAGACCTGTCCGGGGGCGGCCCCGCGGGGTATCAGGTCGGCGGCCGGGGTGGTGCGCAGGTCGCGGCTGACGTCGGGGAAGCGCAGCAGGTCGGCCGCGCCGGTGATGTCGGTGCGCGGGTCGAAGCCCAGGCAGTCGCGGCGGGCGAGCCAGAACGGCGAGCCGGTGCGGTCGTCGAAGTGCCAGGCCGCCAGGGCGCGGACGTGGGCGTCGAAGTCGGGTCGGGCGGGGGTGGTGGTCACGCGTTCGTCCCTTCGGTGCGGTGCGGCGTCAGAACGGCAGGTTGAGCGCGTCGTCCACCTGGTGGGACACCGCCTCCAGGCCGTTGCGGATGAAGTCGGTCTGCCGGTCGAGGCGGGCCCGGTCGGCGGTGTCCATCTCGGAGAGCAGGATGTTGCGGGAGGCGTCCTGGGCGATCTTGGCGCGGGGGAAGCGGCGCTCCTGGAACTCGGGGAGCAGGGCCGGGAGTTCGCCCTCGCGGCCGAGGACCTCGCCGAGCACGGCGGCGTCCTCGATGGCCATGGCCGCGCCCTGGGTGCGGTGCGGCGCCATGGCGTGGGCGGCGTCCCCGAGCAGCAGCAGGCCCTCGTGGTGCCAGGGCAGCGGGAGGAGGACCTCCTCGATCGGGGCGTAGACGATGTCGGACCCGGGCCGGATGCGGTCGCGCAGCTCGCCGATCAGGCCGGTGTAGCCGGAGAGCCGCTCGGTGAGGTGGTCGTGGAACAGCGCCCGCTCGTGGCGCGGGTTGCCGGGCTCCGGCGTCACGTGCAGCAGGTACATGACATCCGTGTTGAGCGGGAAGAGCCCCGCCTTGGTGCCCATGCCCTGGAAGTACATGTTGCGGGTGACGTCCGGGTGCCGTTCGAGGGCCACCCGCCACACCGAGTAGCCGGTGAACCGGGGTTCGACGCCGAGGGCGCGCCTGCGGAAGGAGGAGCGGATGCCGTCGAAGGCGACGACGAGGTCGTAGCGCTCGGCGCTCCCGTCGGTGAGGACGGCCTCGACCCCGCCGTCCGGGGTGGTCCGCATGGTGTCCACCGAGGTGCCGTAGCGGATCGAGGTGCCCACGTCCACGCAGGCCTTCTCCAGGATGCGGGCCAGGTCCCGGCGCTGGATGGCGCAGTTGGCGGGCACGCCCTCGATACCCAGCTTCGAGCGCAGCGCGAGCAGCAGCCGGGAGGATGAGTCGTGGAAGTCGACGCGGTCGAAGGTGAATCCGTGGCCGAGGACCTCGTCGAGCAGACCGAGCTGCTTCAGGGCCCGCAGCGCGTTCCCGGGGATGTTGATGCCGACGCCAGCGACGAGGTTCTCCGACTGGATCTCGACGACGGTGGTGTCGACGCCCTGCTGTCCGAGCGCGGCTCCGGCGGCCAGACCTCCGATGCCCCCGCCGATGATCAGGATGCGGCGTTTCACTGTGACTCCTCACGCAAGGGTGGACGGTTACGGGTCAGCGCTGCTGCTGGGGCAGTCCCGCCGCCCAGCGCGCGTGGTCGCGGACGAGCTGGCGGTCGGGCGCGACCAGGAGCAGCACGCGGTCCGAGGCGATGAACTCGTCGGGGAAGGGGCCGCCCAGGTACTTCCGGGACAGCTCGTCGATGTGCGCGCGGGCGCGGTCGCCGAGGACCTCCTCGACCACCCGGCCGCGCACCTCGGCGAAGTTCAGCGGGTCGTCGTGCTGCCAGATGGTGACGGTGGCGCGCGGGTCGCGGCGCAGGTTGCGCACCTTCTGCCGGGCGACCTCGCTGTTGAGGGCGAGGTGATCGCCGATGGTGGAGACCCACACGATCTGGGTCTGCGGGGTCCCGTCGCGCATCAGGGTGGTCAGGGCGCCGAAGTTGGGCCCGTCCGCGAGGGCGCGGACGGCGGGGGAGAGGCGAGGGCCTGCCTCGACCTCCATCTCCTGGTGAGCGGGCATGCCGTGTCCTTCCGTCGGGGTGGGTGCGTTCGTCCGGGCGGGCGTTCCTTCGTTCGGTGGCGCGGCGGTACGGGCGCTACGGCGGTGCGGGCGGTGCGGGCAGTACGGGCAGTACGGGTGCGGGCGGGCCTCAGCCGCGCAGCGCGGGGCTGGACGCCTCCTCGGCCTGCGGGGCGGCCGGGGCCGCCGCCGGTGCCGGGCGCCTGAGCCCCCGGCGGGCGGCGCCCACGCTGACGGCCAGGGCGATCCCGGCGAGCAGCTCGAATCCGGCGCCGGCCAGCGGGTTCCAGCGGAGCATGCCCGCGTTGGCCAGCAGCCCGCCGACCGCCGCCGCGGCCATCTGCCCCACGTAGACGGCGCTGTTGTTGAGCGCGAGGAGCATGTCGCCGCGGTCCCCGCCGATGCCCAGCGCCCGGTGCAGCAGCAGCGGGAAGCTCGGCCAGTGCACCAGGCCCCACACTCCGACGGCCACCGCCGCGGCCAGCGGCCAGCGGATCGCCGGGGTGAGCACGAGCAGCCAGACGCCGAGCGCGCTGATGGTGAGGGTGAGGCCGACGACGGAGCCGAACCGGTCGGCCAGCCGTCCGCCGACGAAGACCCCGCCGAAGCTGCCGACGCCGAACATCAGCAGGACCCAAGACTGCTGACCCGTCGTCAGATCCGTGACCTGCTCCAGGATGGAGCCGAGATAGGTGTAGACGGTGAACGTGCCGGCCGTCCACGCGGCCGTCACCAGCAGGTGCGTGGGCGCCTGCGGGATGCGGATGCTGGCCATCCGCTCCCGCACCGTCGCCCCGGGGCCGGTCGGCACGTCCGGCAGGAAGAACTGGATGCCGATCACCGTCACCGCCGCGAGGACGGCGACCAGACCGAACGCCCAGCGCCAGGAGGCGAGTTCGCCGATCCAGTTGCCGATCGGCACGCCGAAGGCGATGGCGCTGGTCATCCCCGCGTAGACGATGGCCAGCGCCCGGCCGCGCACCTCGGGCGGGCTGATGCGCGCGGCGACGGCGGAGGCGTTGGCCGAGTACAGGGCGGCGCCCGCGCCGGTGATCACCCGGCTGATCAGCAGCACGGTGAAGTCGGCCGAGACGGCCGACAGGAGGTTGCCGAGTCCGAAGACCAGCATGACCCCGATGAGCAGCGGCTTGCGCCGGAACCTGGCGGTGAGCCCCGCCAGGATCGGCGCCCCCACCGCGTACGTGGCGGCGAACGCGGTGGAGGTCTGGCCGGCGAGCGCCGTCGAGAGGTGCAGGTCCCGTCCCACCGCGGGCAGCAGCCCCGCGACGATGAACAGGTCGGTACCGGTTGCGAATGTTCCCAGAGCGAGCAGCCAGACCCGTGGGTCCACCCGCCCGGCCGAACTCACCGAGCTCATCGGAGTCCTCCTCTAACGAGAGACGGTCGGTCAGATGGCGGTGTCCACGGCGATCTCCCGCCAGGCGTCGACCTCCTTGGCGACGCCCTCGAGCTTGGTCTCGATGCGCGCCACGCAGTCGGCGCCGAGCGGCAGGCGCATCGGGGGCTCCTGCGCCGCCGTCATGGCGACGATGGCGCGGGCGGCCTTGACCGGGTCGCCGGGCTGCTGGTGGTTGGTGTCCAGCGCCCACTCGCGGGTCTTGCCGACGGTCGGCGCGTAGTCCTCGATCGAGGCGGCGGTGCGGTGCAGCGAGGACTCGTCCAGGAAGTCGGTGCGGAAGACCCCGGGCTCGACGATCGTCACGTGGACGCCGAGCGGGCCGAGCTCGGAGCGCAGCGCCTCGCTGAGGCCCTCGACGGCGAACTTGGTGCTGTTGTAGATGCCCCAGCCCGAACCGGCGGTGAAGCCGCCGACGGAGCTGATGTTGAGGATGTGGCCGGAGCGCTGGCGGCGCAGGTGCGGCAGCACCGCCCGGGTCACGGAGAGCAGGCCGAAGACGTTGATGTCGAAGACGGCGCGCGCCTCCTCCGAGGACGCCTCCTCGACGGCGCCGAGCAGGCCGCGGCCGGCGTTGTTGACCAGGACGTCGATCCGGCCGAAGCGCTCGACGGCGGCCTGGGCCACCTCCCGCGCCTGCCGCTCGTCGGTGACGTCGAGCGGCAGGATCAGCACCTCACCGGCGTCCTCGCCGAGCGCGGCGCGCACGGTCTCCGCGTCGCGCGCGGTGGCGACCAGCTGGTGCCCCTGGGCCAGGGCCTCCCGGGCGATGTGCAGGCCGAGGCCGCGGGAGCTGCCGGTGATCAGCCAAACGGACATGAACTTCCTCCAACTTTCGGTGTGTTGCGACGGCCGGGGAGGCCGGGGTTCGGGGGCGGAGCGCTCAGGTGCCAGGCATGTCCGGACGCCCGGTGCACCCGGGCGCCGCCGTGCTCAGGCGCCGGTGTGCCGGTCGAGGAACGAGCCGAGCACCGCGGCGAACCCGTCCGGGTCCTCCCCGAGCGCGTTGTGGCCGGCGTCGATCTCGGCGTAGGAGGCGCCGGGGACGCCCTCGCGCAGCAGCGCCTGCTGGTTCGCCCCGCAGACGCGGTCGTGGGTGCTGGCGAAGACGAGGGCCGGCGCGGTGATCCGGCCGAGCAGGGGGCGGATGTCGACGGTCAGGCCGACCTCGAACTGCCGGGCGGTGCCGGGCTGTCCGTTCTGCGCGATCTGCTGGACGAGCTTCTCGTGGGAGGCCGCGTCGGTGGCCTCCCAGTAGCGGGGGCCGAGGGTGGCCAGGGGGAACATCTGCGGGACGAGCGAGGTGCCGAACTCCGCGTCGGTGCGCAGGAGATCGAGGCAGTAGCGGAAGTCGGTGGTCATCCGCTCGTCGGTGTGGGCCCAGCCGGCGTGCGAGACGACCGAGCGCACGCGCTCGGGGTGCTCGGCCGCGAGGCGCAGCGCCACCACGGCGCCGAGGGAGTGCCCGGCGAGGTGGAAGGCGTCCAGGCCGGCGTGGTCGGCCACCGCCAGCACCTCGGCCACCAGGTCGTCGAGGGTGAGCGGCCCGCCGTGGTCCACCGTCGCGCCGGAGCCGGAGAGGTCCGGGGTGAGGACGGTGAACCTGTCCTTCAGCGCCTCGACCTGGGCTGCCCACGCGTCCCCGCCGGTCCCGGTGCCGTGCACCAGGACGAGGGCCGGGCCGCTGCCCTCGATGCCGTACGCGACGTCGGCATCCCCACCGTTGATCCGTAACCCCGTACTCGGCATGTCGAGTGCCTCCTTGAGATTCGTCAACTACCGGACAAGATGGGACCATGAGTCGAGGTTGGATGCAAGTATCACTTTTAACTGCAAGCCAAGTAAGCGCGCGTTCTGAGCCATGCCCGGGAGGGCGTGCCCGCGCGTCGAAGGGTCCTTCGGTGCAGGTGGGGCGAGTCGGTGTCCATCGATTCAAGTAGGCGGAGTCAGTCCAACCTTGACCTTGCGTCAATGATTGGACGACTATCGATTCGCAGCCCGATGCTTCGCTCGCACATGAAGGCAGGTACGCCACATGGATCAGTCCGAAGTAGCGTCCGACCGATCGATCGCCGTCATCGGCCTGGGGTGCAGGTTCCCCGGCGCCTCGAACGCCGACGAGTTCTGGGAGCACCTGGTCGGCAACGCCGACAGCGTCACTGCGATCCCGGGCGACCGCTACGACGCGGCCGCGTACCACAGCCCCGATCCGGCGACCCCGGGCAAGTCGGTGTCGGCCAGAGGCGGGTTCATCGCCGACCCCTTCGCCTTCGACCCCGGCTTCTTCGGCATCTCGCCCGCCGAGGCCCGCGCCATCGACCCGCAGCACCGCGTCCTGCTCCAGGTCGTGTGGGAGGCGCTGGAGGACGCGGGCATCCGCCCCTCCGCCCTGGCGGGCAGCCGCACCGGCGTCTTCATCGGCCAGGCGACGGCCGAATACGGTGACGAGCACCGGCAGTTGGCCGAGCAGGACATCCGCCGCACCATCGGCAGCCAGTTACGGGCGATGGCCTCCGGCCGCGTCTCGTACGCCCTGGACCTGCGCGGCCCCAGCCTCTCGCTGGACACCGCCTGCTCCTCCTCCCTGGTGGCCGTGCACACGGCCCGGCAGAGCCTGCTCACCGGGGAGAGCGACCTCGCCGTCGCCGGGGGCGTCAACGTCGTCCTCTCGCCCCGGGACTCCATCGCCTACTCGCAGGCGGGCATGCTCTCCCCGGAGGGGCGCTGCGCCTTCGGCGACGCCGACGCCTCCGGGTTCGTGCGCAGCGACGGCGTCGGCGTCGTGCTGCTCAAGCGGCTCGCGGACGCCCGGCGCGACGGCGACCGCGTCCTCGCGGTGATCGCCGGCAGCGCGGTGAACAACGACGGCCGGGGCAGCGGGCTGCTGGTCAAGCCCTCCGTCCCGGGCCAGACCGAGATGCTCCGCGAGGCCTGCCGCAGCGCCGGGATCACCCCGGCCGACCTCGGCTACGTGGAGGCGCACGGCACCGGCACCGCCGTCGGGGACGCGGTGGAACTGTCCGCGCTGGCCGCGGCGTTGGGCCCGGAGCGCGGCCCGGACCGGCCCCTGCCGACGGGCTCGGTGAAGAGCAACATCGGCCACGCCGAGGCCGCCGCCGGGATGGCGGGCCTGATCAAGACCGTCCTGATCGCCCACCACGGCCTGATCCCCGCCTCGCTGCACCTGGCCACCCCGCACCCGCTGCTCGCCGACCCGGCGTTCCCCGTCCGCGTCGTCACCGCCAACGAGCCGCTCGACGACCGCCACGGCGCGTACCTCGGCGTCAGCTCCTTCGGCCTCTCGGGCACCAACGCCCATGTGGTGGTGCGGTGTTGCTCACCGGAGCCCGCCACCGCCAGGGCGGAGGCGGCGGACGGCCGCCCGGCGCTGCTGGTGATCGGCGCCCGCTCGCAGCACTCCCTGGAGCGGCTCGCCACGGCCTGGGCCCGCTACCTGCGGCCCGGCGGCGCGGGCCACCGGGAGCCGCTGCGCGAGCTGTGCGCGGCGGCCGCGCTGCGCCGTGACCACCACCCGTACCGGATCTGGGTGATCGGCCGCGACCACGAGGAGGTCGCCGACCGGCTGGAGGCGCTGGCGGCCGGCGAGGAGATCGCCGACGGCGGCCTGGGCGAGGCCGGCTTCGGCGCGCCGCGGCAGACGGTTTTCGTGTTCCCCGGGCAGGGCGCGCAGTGGCCGGGCATGGGCCGACGGCTGCTCGACGCCTTCCCCGCCTTCCGCGCCCGCATGGCCGAGTGCGACGCCGCGATCAGCGCCGAACTCGGCTGGTCCGTCGTCGAGTTGCTCCGCTCCCAGCAGGCGGAGTTCCCCACCGCGATCGACATCGTCCAGCCGGCCCTGTGGGCGATGGAGGTGTCGCTGGCCGCCCTCTGGCAGGACCTCGGCGTCGCCCCCTCCGCCTGCGTCGGCCACAGCATGGGCGAGACGGCCGCCGCCGTGGTCGCCGGAGCCCTGTCGCTGGGCGACGCGGCCGCCGTGATCTGCCGCCGCAGCCGGCTGATGCGCCAACTCGGCGGCCGGGGAAGGATGCTGGCCACCGACCTCTCCCCGGACGAGGCGGAGGCCGCCGCCGCCCGCCACCCCGAGGCGCTGTGCGTGGCGGTGGAGAACTCCCCGCACTCCACCGTCCTCGCGGGGGACGGGGACCTCCTCGCCGGCCTCGCCGAACGCCTGGCGGAGCGCGGCCGGCTGGCCCGTTTCGTCAAGGTCGCCGTGGCCTCCCACTCGCCCGACATGGACCCGCTGCGGCCCGAACTCCTCACCGCCCTGGCCGACATCGAGCCGCGCGGGGCCGCGCTGCCGCTCTTCTCCACCGTGCGCGCCGAGGCCGTCCCCGGGGCGGCCCTGGACGCCGGGTACTGGATGGACAACCTGCGCCGCCCGGTGCGGTTCGCGACCGCCGTGGCGCTGGTGGCGAAGCAGGAGGAGAGCGTCTTCCTGGAGGTCGGCCCGCACCCGCTGCTGACCTCGGCCGTGGAGGAGACGATGGAGGCGCTCGGCGCCCCGTACCCGGCCGTCGCCTCCCTGCGCCGTACGGAGGACGAGGCCGTCGAACTCGCCCGCGCGGCCGGGCGCCTGCACGCCGCGGGCGCCGCCGTCGACTTCTCCCGCTGGTTCGGGGCCTCGGCCCGCCCCCTGCCGCTGCCCCGCTACCCCTGGGACGACGAGCACCTGCGGGAGGCGCCGGCGGCCGCCTCGACGGCCACCGGCTACACCTACGAACGGCCCCTGGACATCGAGGCGTTGGGGGTCTCCTACCGGGGCACGGCCGTCGTGCCGCCGATGCTGTACGTGGACGCCGTGCTGGGCGCGGCGCGCTCCGAACTCGGCGGGCGGCACCGTCTGGAGGACGTCGTCCTGACCGGGGAGCTGGTCGACCGCCGCCAGGCGTGCGGGGCCTCCCTCAGGGTCCGGCTACGGCCCGAGGGCTCCGACCACCTCGCCACCGTCGAGGTCGTCCCGTCCGGGCCCGGCGGCGAACCGCCCCGGACCTGCCTGACGGCCCGCCTCACCTCCTCCCCGCCGGAGGCCGACGACGGCGCGGTCGAGGATCTGGACGACCTGCTCGCCCAGTGCACCGAGTACCTGCCGGCCCCGGACTTCTACGAGCAGCTCCGGGCGTACGGCTACGAGGTCCCCCGCGAACTCGCGGGCGTGGTCCGCCTCTGGCGGCGCGGCGGCCGCGCCGTGGCGCGGATGCGGGTGCCCGCGCCCGGGCACCCGGCGGCCTGGGAGATCCCGCTGCAGCCGCTGCTGGCGGTGCTGCCCCGCAGCGCGTCGGACGGCGCGGGGCACACCTACCTGCCCGTCGGCATCGACTCCGTGACGGTGCACGGGGACACGGCCGACCTGTCGAGCCCGGTGTGGAGCTCGGCCGTGCTCCGCCCGGCGGCGGAGGGCGCGGCGGGCCCCGGGGACACCGTGCTGCGGGCGGACGTCGTGATCCACGCGGACGACGGCGAGCGCGTCCTGGCGGAGCTGCGCGGGGTCCAGCTGCTCCAACTGACGGGCATGCCACGGGCGGTGGAGACGGTGGTGGATTCGGCGGATTCGGCGGATGCCCCCGAGGGGCCCTCTGGGGTCGTCGCGCCGGAGTCCGTGACCGTCCCCGCCCCCGGGCCCTGCGCCGACCGCGAGACGGCCGTCCTGACCCACGCGGCGGCCCTCCTCGGCATGACGCCCGAACGCATCGACCGCCGCCGCCCGTTGCGGGAGTTGGGCCTGGACTCCATCACGGCCGTCAGGCTGCGTCAGCGCATACGCAACGCCCTGGGCATCGACCTGCCCGTGGGCCGCCTGCTCGGCCGGGAGAGTCTCGGTCAGCTGGTTGCATCGACCAAGGTGTAAATGAGTACTACGCATCAAAGTTAACTTCTGGTATAACTTCGCAGACGAGAGCCAGGCCCCGCCGTACGGGCCACGCAACACGTCGTTGGAGAGCGCATGTCTGCTGAACCCCCGGTTGCTCCCGCCGTCACGGGCCGCCGCGAACGCAACAAGCAGCGGATGCGGGAACGCATCTTCTCCGCCGCCCTGAGCCTCTTCGCCGAGAAGGGCTTCGAGCAGACGAAGGTCGACGACATCACGGAGCGCGCGGACGTCGCGCGGGGCACGTTCTTCAACCACTTCCAGCACAAGGAAGAGCTCGTCACGACCTGGAGCAGTCAGCGCCAGACGCGATTCGAGGAGAAGATGCGGCAGGTCACGCCCGCACACGACGACCTGTGCCTCGCCCTCGGGCGGTGCATGACGGCGCTCGTCGAGATCAACCAGGAGGAGGAGCCGGAGTTCAACCGGGTCATGCTCACCTCGTGGGTGCGGGCGGGCCTGCCCATCACCGAACAGCCGCGCACGGCCGAGGTGTTCGCCGACGTGATCCGGGCCGGCATGGCGGAGGGCCGGATCAGGGAGGGCGTCGATCCCGTACGGGTGGGGCACCTGCTCCGGGACGCCTACCTGGGGGCGCTCTTCCGGTGGTGCCGGGGGGACCTCAAGGGCGAGGACCTGGCCACGGAGCTGCAGCGCACCGTGGACTTCCTGCTGCCCAGCATCGTCGCGGACGGCCTCGCCACCGAAGGCCTCGTCATCGAAGGCCTAGTCGCCGACGACGCGAAGTAGGCCTCATCGCCCGCCACTTGACGGCCCTCAGGGCGGGCCGTGGGCCGGATGGCGTGGGCCGGACGCCGTCCCCGAACCGTCAGGCCTCGGGGGCCACGTCCCGGATGAGGCAGGTCAGGCGCGAGGTGCAGACCCGGCGGTCCTGCTCGTCGGTGATGACGACCTCGTAGGTCGCCATGGTCCGCCCGAGGTGGAGCGGGGTCGCCGTGCCCGTCACGATCCCCGAGCGCAGCCCCCGGTGGTGGGTGCAGCTCAGCTCCACGCCGACCGCCACCTTCGCGGGGCCCGCGTGCAGCGTCGCGCCGATCGAGCCCAGGTGCTCCGCGAGGACGGCCGAGGCGCCGCCGTGCAGCAGCCCGTACGGCTGGGTGTTGCCCTCGACCGGGAGGGTGCCCACGACGCGGCCGGGGGTGGCTTCGAGGAGCTCGACCCCCATGCGGTTGCCCAGGTGCCCTCCGGCGAACATCGTCTCGAGGTCGACGCCGGCCTCGGCGAAACGGCCGAGCAGGTCGGCCGGGATCTTCACCGCCGTGCGCGGCGCGGTCTGCGTCTGGGGCTGCTCACCCATGCGTGCGGCTCCGATCGGCGATGGGGTCGAGGAACGATCACTCGTGGGATCGATTTTTGCACCATCCGTGCAGTTCGGCACTGTGATTGACGTCTCGCCGTCATGAAGTGTGCTTTGCCGCTTGCCAGTTGAGGGGAGGCAATATGAACCTGGCATGTTACTCTAAACTTAAATCCTAGTATAAGTTCCGTAAGGGTCCGACCGACCCGGCCCGCCGCGGTCCCGAACTCCCCTCAGGAGCACGCATGGCTGACGAAACCTCCGCCACACTGGTCGCGACGAGCCGCCGGGAACGCAACAAGCAGCGGATGAGGGAACGTATCTTCACCGCCGCCCTGAGCCTCTTCGAGGAGAAGGGCTTCGAGCAGACGACGATCGACGACATCACCGAACGCGCCGACGTCGCCCGGGGCACCTTCTTCAACCACTTCCAGCACAAGGAAGAGCTCATCACCACCTGGAGCAACCAGCGCAGGGAGCGGCTGGAGGAGAAGCTCCAGCAGGAGGTGCTCACGGAGACGGACGTGAGCAGAACCCTCAGAAGATGCATGACGGCCCTCGTCGACATCAACCACGAGGAGATGTCCGAGCTCAGCCGGGTCATGCTCATGTGCTGGGTCCGGGCCGGCCTCCCCATCACCGAACACCCGTACACCGCCGAGGTGTTCGCCGACGTCGTCCGCGCCGGCGTCGCCACGGGCCAGATCCGCCCCGGCACCGACCCCCTCCAGGTCGGCCACCTCCTGCGCGACGCCTACCTCGGCGCCCTCTTCCGCCTCTGCCGCAGCGACCGCGAAGGCGCCGACCTGGACCTGGAGTTCGAACTCCAGCGCGTCCTCGACCTCGTCCTCCCCAGCATCCTCGTCGACTGACTCCCCGCCGACGTGACGGAAGGCCTCGACCGCTCCCCGGTCGGGGCCTTTCCCTTCTCTTCCCTTCTCCCTCCTTCTCTCAGCCCTCGGCACCCTCCACCTTCCGGGCGATCGCCTCCAGCGCGGCGAGGTCCTCGGGCGCGAGCCGGTCGATGAAGTGCCGTCGCACCGAGGCGACATGGGCCGGGGCGGCCTCCGCGAGCGTGTCGAGGCCCTGCTCGGTGAGGACGAGGAGACAGCCCCGGCCGTCGGCGGGGTCGGGCTCGCGCCGCAGCAGCCCGCGCTCCTCCATCCGACCGGCGTGCCGGGAGAGGCGGCTGCGCGACCAGTCCATCTTCGCGGCCTGCTCGTGGAGCGTGCTGGTGTTCCCGGGCCGCTCCGACAGCGTGCTCAGCACCTCGTAGTCGGGTTCCGAGAGCCCGACCTCGACGAGGTCCCGCACCGTACCGGCCTGGACGGCGGCCACCACCCGGCGGAAGGCCCGCCAGGCGCGCTCCTCGTCGGAGCTGAGCCAGCGGGGCGTGCGGTCGTCCGATGATCTCGTTGACATGTAATCAATCTACCCGCTACTTTCATTTCCATGTCAACGAAAAGTCTGCGCGTCCTCGTGCTCGTGGCCGGCAGCCGCCCCGGCGCCCTCGGACCGGCCGTGGGGGAGTGGCTCCTCGACGCCCTCGCCCCCGCCGCCTCCGAACTCGGCGTCGAGCTGGTGCCCGTGGCCCTCGGCGACCTCGGCCTGCCCTTCCTCGACGAGGAGGAGCACCCGGCGGCCGGCCTGTACCGGCACGAGCACACCCGGCGGTGGAGCGCCCTGGTGGAGGCCGCGGACGGCTTCGTCGTGGTGACCCCGGAGTACAACCACGCGATGCCGGCGACCCTCAAGAACGCGCTCGACTACCTCCACCGGGAGTGGGCCTGGAAGCCCGTCGGCTTCGTCAGCTACGGCCACACCTCGGCCGGCACCCGGGCCGTCCAGCACGCCAAGCAGGTCGTGACCACCCTGCGCCTGGTCCCGCTCGCCGCCACCGTCGCGATACGCATCGGCGACGCGGTCGAGGACGGCCGGGTCCGCCCCACCCCGCCCCTCGCCGCCGCGGCCCGCGGCGTCCTGGACGAGCTGACCCGGGTCGCCCACGCCCTGCGCCCCCTGCGCGAGCGCGAACGCCCCGAGGCCCTCCCCGGCCCGCTGCCCGGCTCCTACGTCCGGCCGCTGACCCCCGAGGACGCGCCCGAGGTCACCGTCCTCCAGCGCTGCTGCTGGGTCGAGGAGGCCCTCGCGAACGACACCCTCGACATCCCCGCCCTCCACGAGTCACCCGAGGACGTCCGCGCCTGGCTCGCCGACTGGCACACCACCGGCCTCTGGCGCGACGGCCGCCTCCTCGGCATGGTCCGCGCCCGCCGCACCGCCACCGACTGGCACATCGGCCGCCTCGCCGTCGCCCCCGACCTCCGCGGCCACGGCCTGGGCCGCCGGCTCCTGCGCACCGCCGAATCCGCCGCCACCCCCACCTGCGCCCGGGCCGTCCTCCACACCGGTTCCCGCAGCACCCCCAACCTCACCCTCTACCAATCCGAGGGCTACACCCCCACCCCCACCCGAACCCCCTCCACCACCACCCGCCTCACCAAGCCCCTGACCCCCTGAAACACGACGAAGGCGGAGGGTACGAGATTCGACCTCGTGAAGCGTCGCCCCGGTACGGCGGCCTTTCAGAGGCGGCAGGACGGTGCGATCATCCACCGATCGTTGCCGGTCCACGACGACGGCCGGAGCCGGACAGGACAGGGGAGTCGGACGTGCCCAGCACCGAACTGAGCTGCACCTACGACGTCGCGGCGACGCCCGCCGCCGTGCTCGCGCATCTTGCGGAGCCCCGGAACTACGTCGGCCTGTCCCCGCTGCTCGTTGACGTGCGGGATGTGCGGTGCGAGGGCGGGGTCACGCACTACGTGGCGGTCGAGCGCTTCCGGTTCCTCGGACTGGTCCGGCACGACAACGTCATCCAGGTCACCCTGCGCGCCGAGGGCGCCCGACTGCCGGGCGAGGCGGTGGTCAGCGGCGAGGTGGTCAGTCCTGGCGGTGTGCGGATGGACTACCGCTTCGCCATCACCGCCCGGGGCGAAGGAGGCTCCCTGGTGGTCGACACCCTGCGGCTGCACGCGCCCTTCGGCCTGCTCCGCTATGCGGCCGGGAAGGCCGGAGCGGTGCAGGCCGAGCGGGGCCGGGTGTTGGCCGTGCGGCTGGGCGCCGGCAACTGAGGTGGGACCGTGCGCAACCCGACGGCAGCAACCGGCCGGCCGACATCACCGAACAGAACCCCGGCGCCAATTGACCTCAAAAATTCGATCATATTTGCACCATGGTGAGGGTCTTTTGCGCCCCTAGAGTGGTCTCAACGAGCCGGCAAGTACGGCGCACCACCAAGGAGTCCAACGCTATGACCAGCATGAACACCCAGAATGCCAGCTTCTCGGCCGTCCTCACCCGCGCCGCGGAGGCGGAGACGGCGAGCGACCCCAGTAGCGTCATGACGCTGCTGGCGGACTCCGACACCACCGGCGGTCTGATGACCGCCTACCGCTCCACGTTCGCGAAGGGTGCCGTCGGTGCCCCGGCGCACTTCCACACCCGCGCCTCCGAGCTCTTCTACGTGATCGACGGCGCACTGCAGGTCCTGCTGGGCGAGGAGATCACCGTGCTCAACGCCGGGGACTTCCTCCTCGTGCCGCCGCACACCCCCCACGCCTTCGCCGCCGCTCCCGGACACGAAGCCGATGTCCTGTTCACCTTCACGCCCGGCATGGCCCGCTTCGACTACCTGCGACTGCTGGGTCGGGTCATGCGCGGCGAGGCGAGCTTCCAGGAGATCAAGGACTCCTCGGAGCGCTTCGACAACCACTACGTCGACAGCCCGGCCTGGCGCGACGCCCTGGAGCGTTCCGCGTGATCGACGGGGCCCGGAATTCCCCGTCCACCGCAACCAGGAAACGACGAAGGCCCGGACCGCGTGGTGCGGTCCGGGCCTTCTGCCGGCGGAGGATACGAGATTCGAACTCGTGAGGGGTTGCCCCCAACACGCTTTCCCATTCTCCCGAACCCCGTCTGCCGGGGTTCACACCTGTTCCGAACTGGGGCGGAGCGAATCAATATCCGGCGGCCGAACATGGCTGGACAGGGGTGAATGAGACCAGAACTGAGACCGCGACCTGGCGCTGTTGGTGCTACTCGTCGACAGGACCGCGGCCCGGCTGCGGTGCCACGAAGAACTCTCTCACGAAGCGGGTGATCGCACCGTCGACGCTCCGGCCGACCTACGTTGGGTAGTGCCTGCCGCCCCAGCCTGAGGAGAATACGACGAGGCTGTGACCGCTCTCGGGGCCGGTGAGCACAACCGGCTTGTGCACCATGGAGTTCTCCTCACCGAACAGGGCCGCGACCAAGATCTTATTGCCTCCCGTGAGGGGAACCTGGCCCCGCCTGTCCCCTAGTAGATGTAGGGAAGGCATCGCACGACGTCGGGTGCCGCTCTACGCTTGATGTATCCGCTAATGCCGTAGTCCACCGATAGGGGACTCCGGCCAAAGGGATAGTGGATCACTTAGACAGGGCCCGGCGTATAGCCGCAGGGCACCGGAAGGGCAGCTTACGTTGCCGCTTGACCTAGTGCGCATCTCCGCACTCACCACGCTCTACGCCTTGGAGCAGCGCTCCGGCCGTGACTCCCGCAAGCTCGACTTGATCGAAGCCGCCTTGAGCCTCGCGCTCGGCGAGAAGCGGGTCGCGGAATCCGCCGGACGGCTCGTTCGGAACGTCCTCAACGACGCGCGCCGGATCGCCGACCGCAGCGAGCAGAACGGCCGCGAGTCAGCCTCGAAGCGCCCGCTGCCGGACGCCATCCACCGCCGCACGACCCAGGTTGACGACCAGGGCACCGCGACCGTGGACCTCGTGTCCTACGAAACCCCAGAGTCTCACGTGGTCGCGGAGGAGACGTTGCGGGAACTCACCACGTATGCCGCGACGGTTGGGGCCCACGGCACCACGTGCCTGCTGGGCCTGTTGCGCGACCAGACCGCGGCCCAGACGGCGGCTGCGGCCCACGTCTCGATCGCGACGGTGGAGCGTGCGTGGAAGGGCATCCGGGCCCACACCCGCTTCCTGCTGACCCCCGTGCCCGCGTGACGGATCTCGGCGTCTGGGAGCCACCTTCGGTGGCCGCTCCGAGCGACGGAGGGGTGAGACTGGCGTTCCGCTTCACGCGCGCGTCAGTCCAATCCCTCCTCCCCCGCGGAGTCCCCGGGGCGTACGTCCTGCTCCGGGCCCGCCGGGGCACCGACGCCACCCCGATCTACGTGGGTCGTTCGGATACCTGCCTCCAGACACGGCTCGCCGGACATCCATACATGCGGCATGCCACCCACTTCATCTTCGTCCCCACCGGAACTGCCAAGCGGGCCTTCTGGCTGGAGGCTGCCTGGTACCACCGACTCACCGCGGACGCCCTGCAGATCCTCAACCAGCTCCATCCGGCCAGTCCACAAAAGAGTGGCCTGACCTGTCCGTTCTGTCCTTCCGAGGATCTCGAAGCTGCCTTCCGCCGCGCCCTTACTCACGTTCCGCGACAAGGAGAGAACCCCCGATGACCGATACTCGCAAGCCCATCCCCGTCATGCTCACGGGGCAGGCCCTGACCAGCCTTCGCGACTCCGGCTTCAACTTCCCCGCCGCAGTGGCCGAACTCATCGATAACAGCATCGAGGCGGGCAGCAACAACATCCACCTCTACATCCATGAGGCGCCTAAGGGGCGCAAGAAGGTAGTGGACGAGATCGTCGTGGTCGACGATGGCCGCGGCATGGACGATCACACTCTTCAGCACTACATGCAGTTCGGCTTCTCCAGCCGCTTCATGTCCACCACCACGATTGGCAAGTTCGGTGTAGGTGCCAAACTTGCCGGGCTTAGTGTCGGTCTGAGGATCGAGGCGTGGTCGCGGACGACCGACTCGGACGAGATCCACCACGTCTACTTCGACTTGCACGACGCCAACGCTGCCGAGGAGCGAGGAGGCGAGGCCAGCATCCTTCCCCCGGACCTCGAGCCGCTGCCGGCTCACCTTCAGACCTACTTCCCTGAGGGGCCGGGAACACTGGTTTGCTGGTCGAAGATCGACCCGGACCGGGTGGTCAACGAGCACGGTCAAAGTGCACCGAACCTCGTTCGCACCGAGGTCATGACGGAGCTCGCACGTATCTTTCGGGAATTCATCTCCGGCGGCATCAAGGTCACTGTCGATGGCACGCCGCTGCTCGCCCACGACCCGACCTTCATGCGCAAGGGCACATGGGCGGACCAGGTCCTGCGAGAGGATGCCGAGCGCCGGGGCAACCCTGTCGAGGCCGAGGCACACTTCGAGCCGACAGTCTTCCACGACGAGTTCGTCCCGATCCCGGGCACGGACCAGTTCGTGCGCGTCGTGATCACGCTGGCTCCTCGGACAGCCATCCGGATCAAGGGCCGCGGTGGCGATGAGCTTGCGACCCGGCTCCGGATCCCGGACAACCTGGGTGCGATCAGCTTCATGCGTTTCGATCGCGAGATCAGCTACACCAACGTGGCTAAGCTTTTCCCCAGAGGTGTTCAGGACCCGGACCGCTACATCGGCTTCGAGGTGCACTTCAAGCCCGAGCTCGACCGCATGATGGGCGTCCGCAACGTCAAGCGCGGCGTCGTCCCCAACGAAGCACTTCGCACGAAGTTGCGGGAACTCGCCAAGATCTGGATCCCCAAGGCGCGGACGGAACTCGACCGCATCTGGGGGGAGATGGACCGAGAGGACTCGAAGGATCGTCGCGAGCACGAGCTTGTCGTCAAGGCCCTGAGCGAAGCCGAACGCAGCATGCCGAAGAGCCGCGTCAAGGACGTCCCCACCGAACAGGAAGAGCAGACTGAGTGGGAAGACCTGGCCCACGACGTCGGGAAGGACACGGAGGAAGAGAAGGCGGCCTACATCGAGGAGGTCAAGGCCCTGCCCTTCGTAGTCGAGTCGGTGAACATCCCGGGTGATCAGCTGATGCTCATCACCCACCTAAAGTCTCAGACGATCGTTCGCCTGAATAAGCGCCACCGCTTTTACCGGGAGATGTACGAGCCCCTGCGGCTGCTCACGGACGAGGCCAACCAGAATGGGAACCCCCGTGTGGCTGGGACAGCTCGCCGCGCCGTGGAGGCCATCACTCTCCTACTCGTCGCCTACGCCAAGGCCGAGTCGCAGCACGAGACTCCTGAGGAGCAGTTCTCCGAGCTGCGGACTTGGTGGGGCATGTTCACTGACCGCTACCTGAGCCGCATCAAGGACGTCCTGTAAGAATCGCGTGTCAGTAGCAGGCCAAGGCTGTGACAGCATCCGGTGGCGAGCAACGGCTTCGCCACTGGTGACAGTGATCGCTCTCTGATCAGCGTTGAGTACAACCAAGGAGGGCCCCACCACGGAGCGGTGGGGCCCTCCTAGTGCTTGTTCAGGCGAGGCGGAGGATATGAGATTCGAACTCGTGAGGGGCTGCCCCCAACACGCTTTATTAGCGCAAGCGTGTTTTCCCTAGGAGTCCATGAGGCGGCTTTCCCAAGCCCAGGCGGCGATCTCGACGCGGTTGCGGACGCCGAGTTTGGTCTGGATCGTCGCTAGGTGGCTCTTGACCGTGCTCAAGGTGATGAAGAGGGCTGCGGCGATCTCCTGGTTGGTTCGACCCCTCGCGATGGCACGGATCACCTCCGTCTCGCGCGCCGAGAGCGGCTGGGCGGGCTGGGCGACGGGCGTCGTGAGGGTCGGAGCGAGGTCTCGGAGCAGTCGCAGGGTGATGGACTGGGAGATCCAGGGTGTCCCCGGCGTGTGTGGCCCGGATTGCCTCGATGAGCAGCGCAGGGGTAGCGCCCTTGAGGACGAAGCCGACCGCGCCTGCGCGCAGCGCCCCATGGACGTACTCGTCGAAGGTCGTGACGATGACCACCCGGAGCGGGGCGGCGACTCCGGAGCCGGCCAGGGCGCGGGTGACGTCAATGCCGTCCAAGACGGCCGGCGGACCGTGGACCAGCACCGAGGTCGGTCTCGAAGAACTGGTCCTCGCCTACCTCGCCCGGGAGGACCGGCCCGGCACCCGGTCCTTCCCCGGCCTCCGGCCGGGGGTACCCTCATCAACCACTGGAGAGGCTCACCGATGATCTGGATGACCTGGCGCCAGTCCCGCACACAGGTGCTCGTGGGCTTCGGGGCACTCCTGCTCCTGGCCGCCTATCTCGTCGCGCTCGGCAGGCAGGTCCACGGAGCCTATGACGACACCCTCGCGCACTTGCGCCACCCATGACGCCTGCAATGGGCCGCTCGGCGCCTTCGCCGACCGCTACAGCCTCCGGGTCGACCTGCTCGGCTACCTGCTGCTCGCCGTCCCCGGTGGTATCGGCGTGTTCTGGGGTGCACCGCTGATCGCCCGGGAGCTGGAAGTCGGCACCCACCGACTGGTCTGGAGCCAGAGCGTGACCTGTGGCCGGTGGCTCGCGGCCAAACCCGGAATGCTCGGCCTGCTGAGCGTGGCCGTCGCCGACCTGTACAGCCTGCTGCTGACCTGGGCGAGCGGCCCGGTCGCCACCGTCCTCGGTAACCGCTTCGAGCCGGTGCTCTTCGCCGCACGCGGCATCGCCCTGCTGGGCTACGCGACCTTCGCCTTCGTCCTGGGAGCGACCCTGGGCCTGGTGGTCGGCCGCACCGTGCCCGCCATGGCTGCCACACTGGTGGTCTTCGCTGCTCTCCAGACCGCCGTACCTGCCTTGATCCGCCCACACTACGAAGCGCCACTCCGTACCTCGGTGGCGTTCACCGCCGAACTGATCGGTCACCTGACGAAGATCGGCACCTACGGCGACATCGGCGCGGCCTGCGCGTCCCCGGCGAGCCCTGGGCCGTCGATTCCAGCCCGATCCTCGACTCTGCGGGCAAGGAGGTCGGCCACACCGCCTGGTTCCAGGACTGCACGGACCACAGCTCGTTCTCCGAACTGCCCACCTGCCTGGCCAAGGGCGACATCCACCTCGAGATCGCGGAGCAACCCGCCAACCGCTACCAGATTTTCCAGTACCTGGAGACGGCCCTCTTCGCTGGCCTGGCGGCCCTCCTGGCCACCCTGGCTTTCTGGCGAATCCGTCGGCACCGTGCCTGACGGAACACCACGGCCGCGCTTCCTCTACATGGCGAAGGCCTGGACCGTCTCAGACGGTCCAGGCCTTCGTGAAGCGCGGAGGATACGAGATTCGAACTCGTGAGGTTTTTTTCAACACGCTTTCCAATTCTCCCGAAGGGTGTCCGCCGGGGTCCGTAGCTGTCCTGACCTGCGGCGGAGCGAACCGCTAGACAACTGCCGAATCCAGCCGGACGGCGGTGAATGAGACCAGAACTGAGACCGCGGTCGAAGCCAGCATCCACTTAGGGCGAGCCGGGCGATCATAAGTATCGGTCCTCCGCTGATCCGGGTGGGAAGCCCACGACTGCCTGGGGCTGGGACGTCAACCAGTGCAGGACCGCGGGCCAGCGGATTCGCGGAGCCCAGCGCATCAGCTCCAAGGCGGCGAGACCACTGAAGGCTCGGAGCAGCATGCTCGCCAACGACAGCATTCTCACCTGCCGGTCACGGCGTGTAGCCGCCGATGAACTGATCTCGGGCTGCCCGCCTATGAGGACGGATGATTTGCTAGTTCGCCCAGCAGTTCTGACCTTGCAAATTTGAGCCATTCGGGATCGTCATCTCTGGCTGGGTTGGCAGCGCCCAGCGTCGCCATGATCAGCTTTGATACGAGGTCGCGCCTCTCTGGTGGATCTAGCGGGAATAGGCGGCAGGTCGTGAGATATGTACCCGCGATCGCTTCCCAGATGTTGATTTCCTTCTCGCGGCTTGAGAGAAGGTCGCGGCGAAAATCCGCAACCATCTCTTCCCAGTCCTGCGGCCAGGCGTCCATGAGAGATTCTCGGATCAGGCGTAGGCGCCTGAGTTGGGCCTGAGTCAGGGGAGGTCCCACCTCGCCACGTCGCAGGTTGCGAAGGTCCTCTTTCGGCAGTTCGCCGTTGGCGAGCATTTTCTGTGAGATGTAGCGGCGATACAGCTCGTTGAACATTTCCGGTGAGGCCACCTTGAGAACCGAGAGCGCCAGGCTCAGAGAATCCTTCCCCTCGGTGTTCAGCGCGACCCTGTCGGCGAGCTGTGGGCTGAATTTCATGACCTCGCTGCGATCAATTTTGTGCCACAGTGGGAGAATTCTCTTGGAGTGGCCCATCTCAAGGGTCAGGAGGCTGCGAAACTCGTACTCAGGCCAGGGCTTTTTGAGGAAGCTGGGGCTCAGGATGATCAAGCCGTATTCCGACTCCTGTAGTCCTTTATCGATCGACGCGGACAGGCTATCGCCCAGTGAGAGGCTGAACTCGTCATACCAGACGCGAAGTCCTAGCTGCTCAAGCGCGACGGCGAGGGGGCGCGCGAGCTCCTCCTTGTCCTCGGAGGCGTGCGAGATGAACAGGGTGTGCTGTTGTCCTGACATCGGACCTCCAGTCGGTGACTTATCGTCAGTATGACATACCGTCAGGGCGGGTGGTGGGGAGTCGCCTGGGGCGTGGCCAGTTGGTCGCCGGGAGGTTCCTGATGAGCAGGGCCGCCCGAACGGGCAGGCTGCGGGGGCTCCCCACGCTCGAGGGGTTCGCGAGGAGTGGTGCCGAGATCCTGGGGCAGGAGGTTGATCGTGTCGTGCCGCAGTGGCGGGAGACGCCTGCCGGAGGCGCGGGGCCAAGCGTCGCGCCAAAGCTGCGCTCAATGCCGCCATGCAACGACGAAGGCCCGGGCCGCTTGTGCGGTCCGGGCCTTCTGTCGGCGGAGGATACGAGATTCGAACTCGTGAGGGATTGCCCCCAACACGCTTTCCAAATGTTCGTCCGACTGTCCGGGGGCGGCCGTACGCGTCCTGACCTGCGGCGGAGTGACCCACCGGCCGGGCTCTGAACGGTGCTGGACGGGGGTGAACGCAACCAGAACTGCAACCAGCGGTGTTCGATCTCCGCACTCGGCGGCGGCCGGTCCCACTCTTTCGGCGCGCTGAAGAGTCCCTTCCCGCAGGGCTGTGACAGTGTGCTGGCACAGCCTGGCGGGGTGGAAACGTTCGTGGCCGGAGAGCCGGGCTGATGCACGGGGCGTTTCCACCGATCCTCACGGAGCGAGCGATCATGTCGGATCTGTTCGAGACCATGCGTCCGCTGCCCGAAGTGGCTGCCCGCTACCGGGAACAGGGATGGTGGCGTGACGCGACGTTCCTGGACGATCTGCGCGGTGCCGCCGAGCGGACGCCCGACCAGCGGGTGATCGTGAGCTGGCGGGCCGCCGAGCGGCGGGCGGTGTCACTGACCTTCGGCGAGCTGGCCGCGTGGGTGGAGCGCTTCGCGGGCGGGCTGCACGCGCTGGGTGTCCGGCGCGGCGACGTGGTGGCGTTCCAGTTGCCCGACTGGTGGGAGACGGCCGTGCTGACGCTCGCCTGCTGGCGCGCGGGCGCCGCGACCATGCCGATCTCGCTGCGCTTCGGCTGGCGCGAGGTGGGCCGGATGCTGGCCTCCACCCGGGCGGTGGTCCTGGTCGCCGCGGACCACCGGCCCGGCCCGGACCACACCGAGGCCGTCGCCCGGCTCGCCGACGGCCTGCCGACCCTGCGCCACCGCGTGATCGTCGGGGACGCGGCTGCCACCGGAGCGCTCGACTTCGACGCCTGTCTGCGCGCCGCCCGACCGATCGCCCCCCGGGGCAGCACCCTGGCGCCGGATGAGGCCGCGACCGTGCTGTTCTCCTCCGGCACCACCGGCAGCGCCACGGCCGTCGTGCACAGCCAGAACACCCTCCACGCCGGCGCCAGACGGCCACTGGTCGTCCCGCCCCCGGAGCCGGGACAACCGTTCCCGGTGCTCACCCCGCTCAGCCACGGCGCCGGCCTGCGCAACGGCGTCCTGCGCCCGCTCGTCCACGGTCTCAGTGCCCTCTACTGCGACGAGTGGGACGACGGCCGTTGGCTGGACCTGTTCAGCACCTACCGGACCGGCGCCCTGATCGCCCCGCCGGCGATGCTGGAATCCCTCGCCCGCGAACAGCGCCTCCACCCGCGCGACCTGCCCGACTGGGAGGCGGTGGCCGCGATGGCCGCCAGCCCCACCCGCGAACTCGTCGCCCTCCTGCGCGGGACGCTGAGCAGGAACGTGGTCAACTGCCTGGGGTCCACCGAGTCCGGAGCGATCACCGCCACGAGCCCCGAGGACCCGGCCGAGCGGGCCACCCGCAGCGTCGGCCGACCGCTGCCCGGCATCGAGCTGCGCACGGACCCCTCGGCCGGCCCCGACGACGCCTCCCCGGTGGACCTGCGCGGTCCCTCCACCTGTCTGGGCACCTTCGACCGCGACACCGGGCGCCTGCTGTGGCGCGCGGCCGACACCGACGGCTGGTACGCCACCGGCGACCTCATGCGCCCGGACGGCGAAGGCGGCCTGGCGTACGCGGGCCGGGCCTCCGACCGGATCTCCGGGGCCACCCAGCTGATGATCCCCGTCCTGGACGTGGAGGCGGAACTCCGCGAGCACTCGGCCATCGCCGACGTCGTCCTGGTCGGCTACCCCGCCGAGCACGGCGAACTGCCCTGCGCCGTCATCGTCCCGTCCGACGGCCGCGTCCCCGACCTCGCCGAACTGCACGCCTGGCTGGCCGAACGCGGCATGACCGACTGGTACTGGCCCACCCGCATCGAGACCGTGCCGGCGTTCCCCCTCAACGAGCTCGGCAAGGTCCGCAAGAACGTCC
The DNA here is from genome assembly GCF_044767945.1 of Kitasatospora sp. NPDC101183. NCBI lineage: Bacteria > Bacillati > Actinomycetota > Actinomycetes > Kitasatosporales > Streptomycetaceae > Kitasatospora > Kitasatospora sp. NPDC101183. The sequence goes on from NZ_JBIWOW010000008.1 coordinate 340,847, forward strand.
TACGCGACTGGCTGACCGGCGACCAGGCCCTGCCGGGCGCCGGACGGCCCGCCGATGCGAGCGGGGCCGCCCGGCGGACGACCGGGTCGGACGCGGCGCCGTGACCGGCGCCCTCGACCCCGGCGCGGACGCCGGGCCCGACGACCACGCCCAACGCGAAGTCCTGCACCTGCTGACGGGTGCCTGGCGCACCCAGGCGCTCCACGCCATGGCCGAACTGCGGATCGGCGACCACCTCGCCGGCTCCCCCGCCGACACGCGACAGCTGGCGGACCTGACCGGCACCGACCCCGGCGCACTGACGCGGCTGCTGTGCTACCTCGTGGGCCTGGGCATGCTGCGCCGCACCGACGACGGGCGGTTCGGGCTCACCCGGGCCGGTGCCCTGCTGGCGGACGACCATCCCGACTCGCTGCGCGGCCTGGCCCTGATGTACGGCGGACCGTGCTACCAGGCGTGGGGGAGCTTGCTGCACTCACTGCGGACCGGACGGGACGCCTTCAGCGAGGTCTTCGGCGCGCCGTTCTTCGCGTACCTGGCCGCCCGTCCGGAACTGTCCGAGACGTTCCAACGGTCCATGTCCGCGGGCACCTCGTTCTTCGGTGCTGTCACGGAGCACATCGACTTCAACCGAGCCCGCGTGGTGGCGGACATCGGCGGCGGAACGGGCTCCCTGCTCTGCGAGGTGCTCCGCGCCGCCGAATCCGCCAGGGGCGTGCTGTTCGAGGCGCCGCACGTCATCGAGGAGGCCCGCCGCCATCTGGGCGAGTCGGGCTGCCTCGACCGCTGCACGCTGGTGCCGGGCGACTTCTTCGCCGAGGTGCCGGTGACCGCGGACGTCTACCTGTTGTCGCGGATCCTCCACGACTGGGACGACGACGGCTGCCTGGCCGTGCTCCGGGCCGTCGCGCGGGCGATGCCCGATCACGGACGCCTGCTGGTCCTCGAACGGCTGATGCCCGAGGGCGATGACGACGGGCTCGCGCTCGCCTGGAACCTGCACATGCTGGTCACGTTGCCCGGAGCCCGCGAGCGCACCCTCGCGGAGTACCGGGAACTGATGGCCGGAGCCGGGTTGACGCTCGAAGCGAGTCACGCACTGCCGCTGGATGTGACGCTCCTGACGGCCGTCCGTACCCCGGCCGCGTGACGCCGGTGCGGGCGCCACGGTGAAGATCGTCCAGCCGGAGGCAGCGGTGGCATCTCGTGATCGGCGAACCGTCTGACCGCCTGCGGGGCCGACCGCCGCCGAGTGGGGCCAGGGCGGCCCGCGTCCTCTGCCACTACGCCCCGAAACCCCAGCTGAAGCTGAGGCCAGAGCACGACGAAGGCCCCGACCGGGAACCCGGTCGGGGCCTTCAACTGCCCTGCTAGGCAAAGGCGGAGGATACGAGATTCGAACTCGTGAGGGGTTGCCCCCAACACGCTTTCCAAGTGCCTCCAACGGTGTCCGCCGGGGTTCGCGGCTGTCCTGACCCGCGTCGGAGTGAACCGCTGGGCAGTGGCTGGACCCGGCTGGACAGGGGTGAACGAGACCAGAACTGAGACCAAGCGTGCAGGCGGCCCTTGGGGAGCGTCCGCCCTGTCGCAGGCATCGGCCCGGTCATCCGGTCCGGCTGCAGCCGGACCAGAGGGGCGTGGCCCGGGGGTAGCCATCGCTCCCCTGATCGAGTGAACCGACAGTAGCCAGCGGTTCGCCGAATCGTTACCCGGGAAGATGTTGCGAATATTTCGAATACTTCGGATGCTGCGACTACGCTGGGAAGCTAGGAGGTTCGACTATGGCAACCGCCACAGAAGGCCGGAAGATCGCGCCGGGCACCGTCGACGCGCAAAGCGCCGAACGGGCGCTGCGTAGGGTCCGTGACTACCTCGCGCACAACACGGACGCCACCGCAGACATCACCATCGTCGGTGAGGTCGGCTCCGACGATCCTCTCGTGCTGCCGCGCCCCACGGTCGAGATGTTCGCCGCCATGCTCGCTGCCCTGGCGAACGGGCAAGGCGTGCAGATCATGCCAGTCAATGCCATCGTGTCCACCCAGGTCGCCGCCGACATGCTCAACGTTTCCAGGCCCTACCTGATCGGTCTCCTGGAGAAGGGAGACATCCCCTTCGACCGGGTCGGGCGCCATCGGCGCATCAAGTTCAACGATGTCATGGAGTACAAGCGGAGAGACGACCGCGAACGTAAGGACGCAGCCGACTCGCTCACGGCCCTCGACGAGGAGCTGGGGCTGCTCTGACATGGCCTTCATCGTTCTGTACGACTCGAACGTGCTCTACCCGAACACGGTGCGGGATCTGCTCATCCGTCTGGCTCGGCACGGGATCGTCCAAGCCAAGTGGACCGAGCAGATCCTCGACGAGGTGGAAGCTGCACTCCGCCGCAACGACATCGGAGACGACGAGAAGCGTGCGGAGCTGCGGCGCCGCATGAACGCAGCTGTGCGGGACTGCATCGTCACCGGCTACGAGCCTCTGATCGACGGGCTCAAGCTCCCCGATCCGGACGACCGTCACGTCCTCGCGGCGGCGATCAGGGCCGGCGCGCAAGTGATCGTCACTGACAACAGCACGGATTTCCCGTCCGAGTACTTGGCGGAATGGGGCATCGAGCAGAAGACCGCCGACGACTTCGTCATGGACTTGATCGACCTGGACGACCGTGTGGTCTATGGCTGTGTCATGGAGATTGCGGGTAGTCGGCGACGGGAGCCGGTCACGTTCGACGATGTGCTGGGCCAGTTGGAGAGATCCCAACTGATCGGATCAGTGAGCATGCTCCGAAGCGGACCTGTCGAGAGCACCTGACGAGCCAAGTCCACGGGCCCCGGCCAGCAGATGCTGGCCGGGGCCTTCCCACACTCCCTCACACAGGAGTGGGGCGATGCTTGGCAACTCTGGGGGCAAGCTCCACGTCGCGCACCACGCTGTTGCCCCGGTGGGCCGCCGAGATGGTCGAGGGGCAGCTGCGGGGAAGGGGAAACGACGAAGGCCCGGACCGCGTGGTGCGGTCCGGGCCTTCTGCCGGCGGAGGATACGAGATTCGAACTCGTGAGGGGTTGCCCCCAACACGCTTTCCAATTCTCCAGGTCGGTGTCCGCTGGAGTCCGCATGCGGTCTGACCAGGGGCGTATCCGGCGCCGCTAAGTCGAGTTGAACGGCGGCGGACGGAGGCGAACGAGACGGAAACTGAGACGGCGGACATCCCCAAAAGCCCAGGTCGGGGCGTCCGCTGTCTAGCCTCTGCACCCACCCACCGGAGTGCCCATACATGGCTCGGGCCCGACAGCGACGCGCTGTCGGGCCCGAGCCTTTTTGCGTTTGCGGCTTACACGTCGACACGCCAGCCATCGAGCGCTGCGAGCACCCGTGCCCGCGCCTCGATGACCGCCATCCGCGCAGTCCTCTCGCCCTCATGGACGTGAGCGCTGGACGCGGTGCTCTGCCCCGGCCACTTGCGGTACAGAAGGCCAGTCTCAGCCGAGAACCAACCACGGCTGACCGCGTTCAGCGCCATGAGAATCCCGGTGTCCTCGCTCGCCGGCAGGGCCATCCATCCGCCAAGGGCGAGCACGAGGTCACGCCGCGCGCACAGGGTCGCAGGGTGGACCTGGGCACGGAAGTCGTGCGCCTTCCAGTGCTCAAGGACGGCCCCACGCTCAATCGGCCCCTCCGGCGGGTCTTGGTCGAACCCCACAGTCGAGCCGTCTGGGAGGAGATCAAGCACCCGCGACGTCGACCAGCAGATCCCGGGCCGCTCAAGTGCTGCGAGGTCCCGCGCGAGCGCGCCCTCCACCAGCATGTCGTCGGCGTCCAGCACCTTGACGTACCGCCCGGTGGCCCGGGAGAGGGCCATCGTGCGGGCCACGCCGGCCCGGCCGTGCCGCCCCTGCCCGAAGGTGATGCGAGGGTCATCCGGCACGTGGGGAGCGACCGCATCGGTTTCCCCGTCCTCCTGAATGACCCACTGCCAGTCCCAACCTTCCGGCAGTTCCTGGACTAGCAGCGACTTGTAGGCGTCCGACAGGTAGGACGCGGACGGCCCGTGAACGGCCGTGATGACGGAGATGACGTGGGTCATGCTCACCACCTTGTCAGCTTGGTCGTGAAGGTCAGTTCCGTTCGGTCGCCCGGCAGGACGACGTCGGCCACCTCTACGACTCGATCGGTCGTGTCGATGCCGACCTTGCGCAGGATGAGTACGGACACGCCCGCCGGAAGGCCGAGCTCTTCGACCTCCTCCGGCGTAGGGGGCCGAGCCTGGAAGGTCTCCACGACCCGGTCCAGCTCGATACCTACGGTCCAGAGCTGATTCTGCGTCCCCCCGGGCCACGGCTCCTGGTCTTCTCGCAGGAGGTCGGGGTTGCTGGCGATCATGTCGAGCACCAAGTACGACTGCGAGCGGTTGAGTGGGGTGCGCTCCTCCCGGTACCTCGTCCGGTACGTCCGCTGAAGCAACGTCGTGCCCTCGGGGACCCCGAACATCCCTGCAAGCTCCGCCGTAGCGGGAACCTGCTCGTAACTCGCCTCAAAGACCAGATCGTTGATCGTTAGGCCCGTGTCCCGTTCGGTGGCCCCGGTCTTCAGTCGCTCAGCCTCGGACGCGCGCGCTCGATCCTTCTCCCATTGGTGCCGCGCATTGTCCCGAACGACCCTGGTTGGCTCCTTCCGGACGAAGGTGCCCCGGCCGTGCTGCTTCTCGATCAGCCCCTCAGCGACCAAGACCCCGGTGGCCTGCCTGATGGTCGGAACACTCGTGTCGTACTGCTCAGCCAGAGCCGTCTCAGCGGGCAACCTCGTCCCCGGCTTGAGCTGACCTGCGCGGATCTCTTCTCGCAGGGCGTCTGCGATCCGCTCGTACTTCGTCGCCATGGCGGCTCCACCATCCCTGGTTGCGTGACTCGCCCAGGATAAGTCCTCAAGAGGAGTTGACGACTCCCTGAGAGTCCGTCATAGTCATCTCAGCTCCTCAAGAGGAGTTGAGGACAAGTCCTCAACATGACTCTTAGGGCTTGCTTGACCTGCGCAAACGCGCCCGGAGGGGTGGGGTGACAGCCCCCCGAAGGCAGCGCTTGTCCCTTGAGAACTCAACAGAGTGCTTCACGACGGGGCTCGTCCCCGTCCCCGCGCGGACCGGGTGATGTCCGCACGTTTCGAGTGTCTTTGGTCCCCGATCCGCCCGCTCGTCGGTCGGGTCGGGGGTCATGGCTGCTCGTGATGTGACGAGTAGCTGGGCCCGCATGTGACGGGCCGCCACGCTCCCGGCCAAGGAATGCGTGGCGGCCCTGCGGGCTCACCCACCATCTGACGAGGTGAACCCAGTGAAACTGTACGTCGGAGGCCAGGAGGCTTTGACGCCCCTGGAGTTCGCGGAGCTGGCGCTCGGCGTCGGCATCGACGTCGAGCTGTTCATCGGCAGCGAGGACGAGACCGCCGAGGACCGACTGGTCCGGCTCGACGCCGCGCGGGACATCCTGCGGGACCTGGACGGCCCGGCGGCCGGCTTCGGGTCCGCGCTCATGTACACCGCCGAGCGCTGCCGGGTGCGGACCTGGAAGGCGGCGGCGTGATGATTCAGCTCCACACGATCATCAGCGGCGCGACCCGCACCCCGCACCGCACCGCCCGCCCGGCGGCCACCGTGCTCGCCGAGTACCGCCCGAACGGAGACGGCGACCTGCGCGGCGCCGCCTGCGCCGACAGCGACACGAACCTGTTCTTCCCGGACCCCGAGGAGATGGGGCCCGAGACCGCCGAGTGGGCCGAGCGCCGCGCCAAGATGCTGTGCGCCGGCTGCCCGGTGAAGTCCCTGTGTCTGGCCGACGCGCTGGAGCGCAAGGAGCCGCACGGCATCTTCGGCGGCCTGAACGAGGCCGAGCGCCGCAGCCTGGCGCGGCGGATGGCCCGGGAGATGACCGGGGGTGCTCACCGGTGAACGCCCCGATGCTCACCGCGCTCACGGCGCGCTCACCGCACGCCTGGTGGTGGTCGCGGTGAAGGCGCCGATGAGCCCGGACCAGATCCGCTCAGCGGAGCGGGCGTTGGCCGTTGGCACGTGGACGATCACGCTCGGCGCGGTCCTCTACAGCGTGCTCACGGTGACCCCGCTCATGTCCGGACACACCCCGGACGGCTGGGGCTGGACGGCCCCGATCCTGCCGCTGGTCGTGGACGCGGCGGTGGTGATCGTGATCCGCATGGACAGCACGCTGGCCCGCCTCGGCGGCGACGGCGGCCGGTGGCCGGTCGTGCTGCGCTGGATGACCGGCGCCATGACGGTGCTGCTCAACGTGGGTTTGTCCGCCTTGAACCGTGATGCGGTCGGGGTGTCGGTTCACGCGGTGGCGCCGCTGCTACTGATCGTCACGGCGGAAACCTCCCTCGCCTACCGGCGGGCGATCGCCGCCGCGATGGCCGCCCGTGAAGGCCGTGAGCGCGATGAGCGGGCCGAGCGCGAACGCCGCGCGGACGAGCGCCGCCGGCAGGAACGCGAGGACCGCTTGGCCGAGTACGCCCGGGCCGAGCAGCGCGAGCGTGAGCGCCGTGAGCACGACGAGCGGATGGCCCGCGAGCAGCGTGAGCACGAGCAGCGCATGGCCCGCGAGGAACGCGACGAGCGGGCCCGCCGTGAGGCTGCCGAGCGCGACGAACGGCAGCGCCGGCAGGACACCGAGCGGATCGAGCGTGAGCGCCGTGAGCGCGAGGTGAGCGAGCGTGAGCGCCGTGAGCGCGAGCGTGAGCAGGACGCCGAGCGCGAGATCGAGGGGCTTCGGCAGGAGTTCCTGTCCGCTCCTGCCGCCGCCGAGCGTCTGCCTGAGGAGCAGGCCCGGGCGAAGGTCCGAGACGCCGTTGTGCTCGGTATCCCGCAGCGCCGGGCGGTCGAGCTGACCGGCTGGTCGGCTGGATGGATCGCCAACCGCTACCGCGAGTTCAGTGCGGAGCGTCCCGCCCTGCACGCCGTGCCGGCCAGCGCCGCTGAGACCACCACCCCGCACCCCGAGGAGCAGGCATCGTGACCACCCACACCGACACCCGCCCCACCGCCGCCGACCAGATCAACGCGGCCGGCGCCCTGCTCGCCCTGCTCACCACCCACTCCGGCCTGCCCGCGCCGAGGGTCACCAGTGAGTGCGTCGTCACCGGCGAGCGCGATGTCTCGGGCACCTTGCTCCTCACCTGGGGCTTGACCCTCGCCTTCCACAGGGACAGCGCCCTCGCCGCCTTCGAGCAGTGGCGCCAGGCCCTCGGCGTCGACCCGGCCGTCGTCGACCACGAGACCACCGGCACCCTGGCCTGGCTCGACGCCACCACCACCTATGCCGGTACGCCGATCAGGCTGGTCGGCTACTTCACCCTGCCCGAGGCTGCCACGGGCGAGGAGCGGTGAGCCGCCCCCGCCATTGGGACCCCGAGGGTGCCCGCCACGGCGGAACGCCCACCTACCCGTGGCGCACGGCCCCGGCGGGCTACCTCACCCGCCGGCAGCTCCGCGCCAAGGGCCTGCGTCCCGGCGGACAGGACGTCGCCGCACAGATCATGTGGCGCTCCCGCTTCGGCGGCACCCGCCCCGCCTACCTCTACCGGCTCGACCGGGCCAAGCCCGTACGGCCGATGACCCCCGCGAAGGCCGCCGCCCTCGCCAAGGCCAACGCCGCCCGCCGCACCTGCCCCACCTGCGGACGGGACGCCGGCTACGTCCTCCCCGCGCACCTCGGCACCTGCCTGACCTGCGCCGACCACACCGCCCTCGCAGCCTGAACCCCAGGGAGACCGTTATGAACACCGACCACATCCCGGCCCCGCCGCCGGAGTTCGCCCAGACCCGCGTCGTGGACGTCTTCCCGCTCCACGGCTTCACCTGCGCCCACACCAGCAACGACAACGGCACCGCCCACTGGTGGCACCTGTTCACCGCCGCCGGCCGCTCGCTCGGCGCCACCAACCGCCCCGAGCTGCTCGGCTCCCTCATCCAGCAGACCCGCTGACCATGAACGGAGCCAGCATGACCAGCGTCCGCGCGGCCCGGTTCGCCGCCGCCTACGCCCTGCTGCGGTCGGCGGCGGACGTGGCGGACCACTGGGTCCAGAGCGACCACCAGGCCACCACCAAGGGCGGGCCCGGGGCGGCCGGCCGCCGGGCCTGCGCCGCCCACGTCGCCTCCTACACCGCCGTCCAGGCCGGCGTGCTGCTCGGCGGCGCCCGACTGCTGGGCCTGCGGTTGCGGCCCGCCCCGGTCGCCGCCGCGCTCGCCCTCTCCGCGACGACGCACTACGTCGCCGACCGGCGCGAGCCCCTGCGCAAGCTGGCCGACGCCACCGGCAAGGGGCGGTTCGTGCGCCTCGCCGACCACGGCATGAACGGCGCCTACGCGCTGGACCAGGCGTGGCACCACGCCTTCGAGACGGCCGCCGCCCTCATCGCTTCCATCTGACCGCCCCGGAGGTCCGCCATGGCCCGCATCCGCACCACCAAGTTGCAGATACCCGCACAGCGCGGCCGGCGGGGAGCGCCCGCCGCGCACGTGGTCAACCTCGGCCGGGGCACCGCCCCGGTCGTCCTCGTCGTCCCGCAACAGCCGTCCCTCGCAGGGCGGTTGGCGCTCGCGACCGGTCGCGCCCTGTGGCGCCGGCGGGTCGCGTGGGCGCCCACTTGGTTCGGGATCGGCGTCTTCGCGGCGGCCGGCGTGCTGTCCGTCGCCGGGACGCCCATCGCGCTCGTCTTCGCCGTCCCGGCGGTGCTGCTGCCGGTCGGGTGGACGCTGATCGTCCACCGGCACCCGCGTTCCGCCGTGCGGCGCAAGGCCCGCGCCCGTACCCGGGCCGTCGCCGCCTGGTCGGCCGGCCTCGCCTGGTCGGCGCTCGCGGTCTGGTTCGGCCCGACGAACGGCCTGCTCGCCCTGCTGTGGCTGGCCGGCACCGCCACTGCCCAGACGCTCTGGTGGCGGACCCGCCGCACGCTCGCCACCACCCCGCTCGACGCCCCGCAGTCCTGAACTCCCCTTGGAGGAAGCACAGATGAGCACCCCTCCCGGCAGCCCGAGCAGCCCCTTCCCGCCCCCGCGCCGCTCCGGCAACAGCGGCGGCGCGGGCGGCGGCAAGACCCCGCCCCCGCCGCCGAGCGGTGGCAACTCCCGTACCCGCGTCGGGCCGAGCTACCACTTCAACTACACCCGCAACACGGCCGGCGGCGGTGGCGGGGCCGCGTACGGCGGCCGGGGCCCCGGTGGTCCGGGTCCGGCGGCGGGCGGGATCGGCCAGCCGTCCGGCGGCGGGCACAGCGGCGGCGGGCGCTCCTACTCCCCGCTCGGTGACCCGGAGTTCTTCACCAACGCCGACGTGCGCAACTACTGCGAGCAGGGCCGGCAGGCGCTGTCCCAGGTCTCGTTCGACCTGGCCATGGCCTACGAGCTGCTGAACGCCGTACTCAAGGAGGTCCCCGACGCGGACGGCCGCCCGTTCGGCTCCCTGACCCGCGCCCGCCGGGTGGCCAAGCACCTGAAGAAGGCCGCCGACGACGCGAAGGACTGCGCCGCCGAGATCGCCCGCACCTATGCCGCGTTCCAGCGCGAGTACGACCCCGAGATCTCCCGCGTGGCCCAGCCCCGCCGACAGCCCCGCCGCAAGTTCGAGTTCGGCGGCTGATCCCGCTCTGATCCCCGGCCCGGGGCAGGGCGCGCACAGCCCTCGCCCCCATCCGGCCGGGTGAGCTGTGCCGCGCGCTGCCCCGGGCCGGGCCTTCTCCCAGCTTCCCCACTTCCCACGCTGCCCAGGGAGGCCGCCCGTGCGCCGCCACCAGCCCCAGACCCTCGCCCACTTCGACACCGGCCAGCAGGCCGGGTACCTGCACCTCGACCCCAACCAGCACGCCGGCGGTGTCGGCGAGTACCTGCTCCACCGCATGAAGCCCTACCTGCCGCCGTGGATCGTCGCCGCCGGAACCGGCATCCTCTCCCTCCCGGCGAACTTGATGTGGGACGAGTCCGCCGCCGCTGCGGTCGGGCTCACCCTCGCCTCGCTCGGCCTCACCGCCGCCACCTGGTGGGCGGGCAAGCCCACCAGCCAGCAGCGCCGCCTGCACTCCGCCATCACCGTTGCCGCCGGGACGTCCTGGTTCACCGCCGCCGCTCTCGCCGGGCCCGCCGCCGGGCCCCTGCCCAGCCTCTACCTGATAGGGGGATCGGCACTCGCGGCGACGTGGAACATCCGCCAGTTGCTGCGGGTCAACCCCGAGGGCGCCGGCGAGGGCGCGGACAAGGGGCTGCTGGAGAAGGTCGGGCTGGCCAAGACCATGGTCACCTCAGCCACGGTGCAGCCGAACAAGGCGACGTTCGGCCTCCAACTGCCCGGGGGTGAGCTGACCCCGGACGACGTGTCCAAGGCCCTGCCCAAGCTCGCCAGCGCGCTGCGGGTCGCCAAGAACGCCGTGCGGATGACCCCGGACGCTGACGACTCGTCCAAGGCCGTGCTCACCGTGGTGCCCAACGACCTGCTCAAGGCCGGCGCCCCCTACCCGGGCCCGTCCTACCCGGGCGGCTCCATCGCCGACCCGGTCCACGTCGGGATCTACGAGGACGGCGCCGACATGGCGATGTTCTTCCCCGGCGACCCCGACGCGGGCCGCAACGCCATGCACCTGCTCGGCATGGGAATGACCGGCAGCGGCAAGTCCGAGGGATGCATCACCGCGCTGGACGAGGTCATCACCCGACGCGACGTGATCGTGTGGGCGTCCGACCCCGCCAAGGCGGAGCAGACCCTCGGCCCGCTGCTGCCCGCGATCGACTGGGCCGCGCTCGACATCAAGTCCACCAAGGCCATGGTCAACGCGCTCAAGGCCGTGATCCCGGCCCGCACGTCCTGGCTGGCCAAGTACGGCCACAAGCAGTGGGTCCCCGCCTGCGCCAGGGCCCAAGCCGATGGCTCCCCGGGTATGCCCTACCTGATCGCCTGGTTCGAGGAGGCCGCCAAGACCCTGCGGGAGATCGACGAGGACGCCCTGACCGGCATCGCCCAGGAAGCCCGCTCCGCCGGGATCTCCCTGGTCGTCTCGCTCCAACGCGCCTCCGGCGCCCAGATGAGCACCGACACCCGCGCCTCCCTCGGCTCGTCCTGGGTGTTCGGCCTGCGCGACGACCGCGACGCCATGTTCGCCCTGCCCGACGAGGCCATGGACGCCGGCGCCTCCCCGCAGGCATGGAAGGACAAGCGCCCCGGCTACTGCTACCTGACCGCCAACGGCATCCCGGAGACGTTCTGGGCCACCCCGGGCCGCGCCTACCTCACCCCGGTCGACGCCATCACGCGCAACGTCGTCGAGTTCGCCGGAATCCGGGCCGAGTGCGACCCGGTCACCGCCGCAGCCGCCGCCAAGGCCGCCGGCCCCGCCTTCACCCAGCGCACCCGCTACCCCCTCCCCGACCTGCCCACGGCCGACGACGGCCGGGACGGTGACGAGGACGGCGGGATCTACGAGGAGTACGAGGAGAACGCCCCGGTGGACTACGACTACGACCTGACCGCCGACGAGGACGGCGAGGACGAAGACGGGTGGATCGACCCGGACGCCGAACTCCCGCCCGTTGAGCGGGTGGTGGAGATCGCCCCGCCCGAGATCCCGCCGCGCACCCGGGTCGGCACAAACGAGGCCCGAAAGATCATGGCCGAGCTGCTGGCCCAGTTCGAGGCCGAGGGCCGCACCGAGATCGCCCCGGCCGACTTCATGGAGCACTGCGACCGCTTCCGCCGCTCGCGTGGCTGGGTGTCCGGACAGGTCTCCGAGATGGTCGACGCCGGCCGCCTGCGGGAGACCGACGAGGCCGGCCGCTACGAGATCGTCCCGCTCGACCGGGCCGCCGCCTGAACCACCACCCGGACCGTTTCTGACGGCCCTGACGCATCTGACGCGTCTGACGGCCCTGACGCCGAACGGGCCGATTTCCCCAGGTAACGCGTGCGCGCGAGGGGCTTCTGACGCGTCTGACGCCCCATTTCTGACGCCTCTGACGCGTCTGACGCCCCTCGCTCGCCGTGGCCTGACACACCCTCCGCCACCCGCTCGACCACGCCCAGGGACAGCCCCGGGGCGCCCGGAAGGACCCTCCGCCGTGATCGTCACCGTCTCCTCCGCCCTGCTGTTCGCGATCATCACCGTCGTCCTCGTCCGCTCCCAGCGCGTCAGCGCCGGAAGCGCCGTCCTCATCTGGCTGTCCGGCTTCACCATCGCCGGCACCGGCCTGGCCGGACCCGTCAACAGCGCCCTCGACTCCATCGCCCACTACGTCGCCACCCTCCACTGACCCCGCCCCAACTCGCCGACTGGAGAAGCACCGTGGACCACACCACCGCCCCGCAGCCGTTCGCCGCCCCGGTGCTCTACACCCAGGACGGCACCCCCTACTACGCCACCCAGCCCGCCCCCGCACCCCTCGCCCTCTACCACCCGACCGCACCGCTCCCCGCCCCGATCCACCACGCCCCCCTCGGCTACCTGCCGGCCCCGCACACCCCCGCCCCCGTGCCGGTCCCGATCACGGCCCCGGCGCGGGACGTGTGGCCCGCCCGTCTGCTCGCCGGCGGGATCGGCATCGGCGCCGGGGGCCTCGGCCTCGGCTTCCTGCTGCAGACCCTCGCCGCCGCCACCACCGGCCTCGGCCTGCTCGTCGGCGCGCTCGGGGTCCTCTACCTCCTCAAGAACAGCGGAGGCACCGGGGGCCGGGGCGGGCAGGGCGCCGTGAACGTGAGCGTCAACGTCACCAACCGCAACCGCTGACCTGGAGGAACCCGCATGGCCCGCAAGCTCCGCCCGGCCGAGGACATGTTCCCGGGCATGCCCGATCTGCTGCCCAAGGCCCCGCCGAAGGCCGGCGAGGGTGAGCACGTCGCGCTGACGCTGGACGAGGCGATCGCCCGCTCGCACGCCATCCTTGACGAGGCCCTGGACATCTACCCGATTGAAGCGGTCTACGGCCTGTTCTCGGGCGGCAACGACTCCGTCAACCTCATGCACCTGATGCGCGAGCGCTACCAGGCGATCCTGCACGTCAACACCGGCACGGGCATCAAAGAGACCACCCAGCACGTGCGGGACGTCGCCGCCACCTGGGGTGTGACGCTGCACGAGCTGCACCCCAAGCACTCCTACGCCGACCTTGTCATGGGCCGCGTCATTGCCTCTACCGGCCCCAACAAGGGCATCCGCCCCGTGTGGAAGGGCTTCCCAGGCCCGGCCGGGCACAAGGTGATGTACCGCCACCTCAAGGACGAGCCGCTGATGACGTTCCGACGGAGCATCATCGGCAACCAGGGCCGCACCCG